>CAZFGZ010000069.1:0-10154 GCA_964518585.1 uncultured Dehalococcoidia bacterium
GAGAACCTGCCGGTGAAGGCCTCAGACCTCGAGGGCGTCGCTCGCGCCGCGAAGGAGCAGAGCGTGGACCTCGTGGTCGTCGGGCCGGAGGACCCGCTCGCGGCCGGGCTTGTGGACCGGCTGGCCGTCGAGGGGATCGCCGCCTTCGGGCCGTCGAAGGCCGCCGCCGAGATCGAGTCCAGCAAGGTCTTCTCGAAGGAGCTCATGGCGCGCCACAACATCCCGACCGCGCCCTTCGCCGTCTTCGACCGCGTGGAGGATGCGAGGGCGTACCTCTCGGCGGGCCACGGGCAAGGCCCCTACGTGGTCAAGGCCGACGGGCTCGCCGCGGGGAAGGGCGCCCTGGTGACGGACTCGACGGAGGAGGCGCTGGCAGCGCTGGAATCGCTGATGGTGCGGCGGGAGCTCGGCGAGGCGGGCGCCCGCGTGGTCATCGAGCAGCGACTGACCGGCCGCGAGGTCACCGCGCACGCCTTCACCGACGGCCGGACCGTCGTCCACATGCCCTTCTCCTGCGACCACAAGCCCGTCTTCGACGGGGACCGCGGACCCAACACCGGCGGCATGGGCGT
This sequence comes from uncultured Dehalococcoidia bacterium, assembly GCA_964518585.1. Taxonomy (GTDB): domain Bacteria; phylum Chloroflexota; class Dehalococcoidia; order DSTF01; family CAZFGZ01; genus CAZFGZ01. The sequence continues at coordinate 573 of CAZFGZ010000069.1, forward strand.
CTATAGCCCGCCCGGCTGGCTGGACGAGGCCACCGCCGAGCGCATCCGCCGCGACGGTACGGAGGCCACCGTCCAGGCCATGATGGAGGAGGGCCGGCCCTATCGCGGCCTCTTCTACCCCGGCATCATCGTCACCGCCGAAGGGCCGCAGGTCCTGGAGTTCAACTGTCGCTTCGGCGACCCGGAGACGCAGGCCCTTCTGCCCCGCATGAAGTCGGACCTGCTGGAGGTCCTGTGGGCCGTGGCCGAGAACCGCCTGCAAGAAGTACAGGTCGAGTGGTCCGATGACGCCTGTGTCGGAGTCGTGCTCGCCTCGGGCGGCTACCCAGGCAAGTACGAGACCGGCCTCCCCATCGAGGGGCTGGCCGATGTGGACGACGACGTGCTCGTCTTCCACGCCGGCACCCGGCGCGAGGACGACGGCACGGTGGTGACGGCGGGGGGCCGCATACTGACCGTGGCGGCGACCGGTCGCACGATGGCTGACGCAAGGGAGAAGGCTTACCGAAACGTCGAACGCATCCGCTTCCAGGGCGTGCACTACCGGCGGGATATAGGGGCGAGGCAGGAATGACTACAACCCTCGTCGCCGTCATCATGGGCTCGAAGTCGGACGCCGCCGTTATGCAGGAGTGCGTGGATACGCTGGAGCGCCTGAGCATCCCGCACGAGTCCCATGTCATGTCGGCGCACAGACAGCCGGAGAAGGTGCGCGAGTTCGCCCAGTCCGCCCGGGAGCGGGGCATCGAGGTCATCATCGCCGGCGCCGGGATGTCGGCCGCGCTGCCTGGCGTGCTGGCCTCGTGGACCGACCTGCCCGTGATCGGCGTGCCCCTGGCCAGCGGCGCTTTCCAAGGCCAGGACGCGCTGCTGTCGATCGCCCAGATGCCACCGGGCGTGCCGGTGGCCTGCATGGCTGTCGGCTCGCCGGGAGCCCGCAACGCCGCCCTGCTCGCCGCCGAGATCCTGGGACTCAAGCACGAGGAGATCCGCCGCGCCCTGGAGGGCTACCGCCGGGAGGCAGCGTCGGGGTAGACTGCGTTTGGGCCAGGGAGGGCCCGCTACCATGGCCGAGTTCGCCTTCAAGTCCAATCCTCAAGCCAAGCCTGTCGAGATGTTCCCCGGTGTTGTCCGCCGCACTCTGAGTAGCGGAGACCGCGTCACGCTCTGCGAGATTACGCTGGATGAGGGCGCCACCGTCCCCGTCCACAGCCACGAGCACGAGCAGGCTGGCTACGTGGCCCGCGGCCGTGTGCGCTTCGAGATCGCCGGCCAGCGAGTGGAGCTTTCGGCCAGCGACGGCTACGTGGTGTCCGGCAACGTGCCTCACGGGGTCACCGCGCTGGAGTCCAGCGTGGTAGTCGATGTCTTCTCACCGCCGCGAGAGGAGTACCTGGAGCGATGATCGAGCGCTACTCCCGACCCGAGATGGCCCGCATCTGGTCCGAGGAGGGCAAGTTCGACCGCTGGCTGGCCGTGGAGGTCGCGGTCTGCGAAGCCTGGGCCGACCACGGCGACATCCCCCGCGAGGCCGTCGAGAAGATCCGGCACGCCCGCTACAACCTCGACGACCTCAACCGCTACCTTGCGGAGACGCACCACGACGTGACCGCCTTCCTCCGCTCGGTGGCCGACAGCCTGGGCGAGGAGAGCCGCTTCGTCCACCTGGGCCTCACCTCCAACGACGTCTGGGATACCGCCCAGGGCCTCCAGCTCCGCGAGGCCGCGGATATCCTGGAGCGAGACCTGGCCGCTCTGCTCGAGGTGCTCGAGGCGCGCGCCGTCGAGTTCAAGGACACGCTCATGATGGGCCGCACCCACGGCGTCCACGCCGAGCCGATCACCTTCGGGCTGAAGCTGGCGACCTGGGTGGACGAGACGCGCCGCGACGCCCGCCGCCTGGCCGACGCCAAAGCCCAGGTGGCCGTGGGCAAGATCAGCGGCGTCGTCGGCACGCATGCCACCGTGCCCCCGGAGGTCGAGGAGGCCACCTGCGCCAACCTGGGTCTGGGGATGGAGCCGGTGAGCAGCCAGGTCGTGCACCGCGACCGCCACGCCCAGTTCGTATCGACGCTGGGCATCATCGCCGCTTCGCTAGAGCGCTTTGCGACGGAGATCCGCAGCCTCCAGCGGACGGAGGTGCTGGAGGCGGAGGAGCCGTTCGCCAAAGGCCAGACCGGCTCGTCGGCCATGCCCCACAAGCGCAACCCCGAGAAGTGTGAGCGCATCTGCGGGCTGGCGCGGGTCATCCGCGGCCACGTGGTCACCGCGCTGGAGAACGTGGCCCTCTGGCACGAGCGGGATATCAGCAACTCCGGGCCCGAGCGGGTCATCTTCCCCGACTCCTGCCTGCTGCTGGACTACATGCTGGACATGTTCACGAACATCATGCGCGGCCTCCAGGTGTACCCGGACCACATGCGGGAGAACATAGAGCGAACCCAGGGGGTGATCGTCTCCCAGCGGGTGCTCCTGGCCCTCATCGATAAGGGGCTGAGCCGCCAGAAGGCTTACGAGTTGGTGCAGCGGAACGCCATGCGCGCCTGGAAGGAGCGTCACCCCTTCCGCGAGCTCCTGGAGGCCGACCCTGAGGTGTCCGGTCTCCTGCCGCCAGCGGAGCTGGACGAGCTCTTCGACTACGCCTACTTCACGCGCCATGTGGATGCCAGCTTCCAGAGATTGGGACTGCGCTAGCCGTGATCGAGAACCAGGGCCCCGACCTGCGCCAGCCCATGGAGATGGGGCAGATCCTGGAGCGCGCCGTGGTCCTCTATCGGCAGTACCCGGGGCCTCTCGTGCTCATCGCGGCCGTCACCCTGCCCCTGAATCTGTTGAGCGCTGCCGTCTCGCGCTCCGTCGAGGACGCTACGAGGGCGGCCCTCATCTCGCTGCCCATCAGCCTGGCCGGCAGCCTGGTGAGCCTGCTGGCTCTGGGGGCGCTGGCTCGAGCCGTGGCTGACGTCGCCCTGGGTGTCCCACCTGACTTCTCCCGCAGCTATGACGCAGTATTCGAGCGGCTGGGCCTCCTCATCCTGGCCGCCCTGCGCGCCTTCATCATCATCGCCCTTCTGGTCATGACCCTCGTCGGCATCCCCTTCGCCGTCTACCTGGCGGTGCGCTGGACGTTCATCGTGCAGGCGGTAACGCTGGAGGACGCCCCTGCCGGTGAGGCGCACAGCCTCAGCGGCCGCCTGGTCGGCGGCTACTGGTGGCGAACGCTGGGCATCATCCTGGTCATTGCCGTTCTCAGCAGCGTGCCCATCTTCGTGGTGAGCATCATGTTCGCGCTGGCGCCGCTGCTGGTTTCGGGCATAGTGAGCGCGATCGTGGCTACACTGGTGTTGCCCTTCGCCGGTGCGGGCCACACGCTAATGTTCTTCGATCTGCAAGCTAGGGAGGCGAGCCGTGCCAGTATTGCGTGAAACGAGCCTGCCCAACCTGTACGCCCGCGGGAAGGTCCGCGATACCTACGACCTGGGCGATAGACTGCTCATGGTCGCCACCGACCGCATCTCCGCTTTCGACGTCGTCCTGCCCACCGGCATCCCCGACAAAGGGGCCGTCCTCACCCAGCTCTCCGCCTTCTGGTTCGAGCGCATGGCGGACGTGGTCCCGAACCACTTCATCCGCTTGGCCGACGGTTCCCCCGCCGACGATCTGCCCTTCGATCTGCCGCCCGAGATGGTCGGCCGCAGCATGATCGTCCGCAAGGCAGAGCGGGTGGACATCGAGTGCGTGGCGAGGGGGTACATGGCGGGCTCGGGCTGGGTGGAGTACCAGGAGAGTGGCTCGGTATGCGGCATACCTCTGCCGCCGGGCCTGCGAGAGAGCGAGGAGCTGCCGGAGCCCATCTTCACGCCGGCCACCAAGGCGGCCAGCGGCCACGATATCAACATCAGCTATGAGCAGGTCGGCGGCATCGTCGGCGAGGAGGCGGCGCACGCGCTGCGCACACGCACCCTGGCCGTCTACAACTACGCGGTGGAGTACGCGCGCGAGCGCGGCCTGATAATCGCCGACACGAAGCTGGAGTTCGGCTGGCACGACGGCGAGATCATCCTCATCGACGAACTGCTGACTCCTGACTCCAGCCGCTTCTGGGCCGCCGATGAATACGAGCCGGGGCGGCCCCAGTTCGCCTTCGACAAGCAGTACGTGCGCGACTGGCTGATCGAGATCGGCTTCAACCGCCAGCCCCCGGCCCCCGAGCTGCCAGCCGAGGTGGTAGCGGGCACGGCCGAGCGCTATCGAGAGGCCTTCAGGCGGATCACGGGAAGGGAGCTACGAAGCTAGCACGCCATGTTTCTGGCCAAGGTCTACGTCACCCTGAAGCCCACCGTGAACGACCCGCAGGGCCTCACGATCATGGGCGGCCTGCACTCCCTGGGGTTCGACTCAGTGCAGGGCGTGCGCGCCGGCAAGTACATGGAGATCCGCCTTAACGGCTCCGACCGCGCCGCCGTCGAAGCCGAGGTGGCCGAGATGTGCCGGAAGCTGCTGGCCAACCCGGTCATCGAGGACTTCCGCTTCGAGCTGGAGGAGACGGAGTAGAACCTTAGAGCCTGGGAACCTTAGAGCCGTGGAGCCAGGGCGTCTCTGTGGTTCCAGGGCTCAATGGCTCTAGGGTTCCAGCGTTTCCGCCTAGGTGCGGAGCTTCCCCTTCGTGCTGGGAACCCGCCCGGCCAGGCGGGGCTCGACGCGGGTGGCGGCGCCAAGGGCGCGCCCCAGCGCCTTGAAGATCGCCTCGGCCTTGTGGTGATCGATGACACCCGCCGACACCTTCGCGTGCAGCGTGACACGCGCCTCTGAGGCGAGGGCCCCGAGCAGGTGCGGTACCAGGTCCGTCGCGAGCTCGCCCACGCGCTCCCCCGACCACTCCACGTCCACCGCGGCGTAGCCCCGTCCGCTGATGTCCACCGCCACCGTCGCCAGGGCCTCGTCCAGGGGGACGGTGGCGTCGGCCATGCGCACGATGCCCTTGCCCTCCCCTATCGCCTGCGCCAGCGCCTGGCCCAGGGCCAGGCCCACGTCCTCCACTGTGTGGTGCTCATCGATGGCGAGATCGCCCTCGGCATTGAGCGTTATGTCAATCAGCCCGTGCCTGGCCACCTGCGACAGAAGGTGGTCCAGCATAGCGACCCCTGTGTCGATGCGGGCCTGGCCGGTTCCGTCGAGGTCTACCTGGACCGAGATGCGGGTCTCGGCGGTCTCCCGCCGGACGGCGGCCCGCCTGGCACCCTTGCGAGTTCTTCTTTCAGCGGCCAAGTTCAGCTCCTATCTCCCGCAGAGCCCGCACCAGGGGCTCGCTCTGGCTCGGTAGCCCCACCGTGATCCGCAGGCAATCGCGCAGCCGGGGCACGTCGAAGTGGCGGACGAAGATGCCTCGACGGGCCAGCCGCTCGCGCATCTCCCTCGCATCGAGGCCCTGCAGCCGGCAGAGGAGGAAGTTGGCCCGCGACGGCAGCACCTCGATGAACTCCAAGGCCCCCAGCGTCGCCGCCAGCCGCTCCCTCTCCTCCACGATGGCCCGCACGCCCTCCATGAGCCGCGCCCGGTCCTCGAGCGAGGCCAGCAGGGCCGCCTGGGCGGCCACGTTCAGGTTGTAGGGCGGCTTGATGCGCATCAGGAGGGCCGCCAGCGGCGGCGGGAGGACGCCGTAGCCCGCCCGCAGGCCGGCCAGTCCCGCCCACTTGCTGAACGTCCGCAGCACCACCAGATTCCCTCGCTCCGTCACCAGTGGGGCGAAGCTCTCCCCGGCGAACTCGCCGTAGGCCTCATCAACCGCCACCAGGATGTCGCTGTCCAGCAGGGCGTCGAGCTCACGGCGGCTCATCAGGTTGCCGCTGGGGTTGTTGGGCGAGGCTACGAAGATGACCTTGGCCTCCGGCGCGGCCGATTCGACGCCCGCCACGTCCAGCGAGAAGTCCTCGCGCCGCGCGACCTCGATGACCCGCCCGCCGCAGACGGCCGTGGAGAAGGCGTACATGCCGAAGGTCGGCGTGCAGTTGATGACCCCCTCGCCCGGCGAGATGATCGCCCGCAGCAACAGGTCGATGAGCTCGTCGCTGCCCGCCCCGGCTACGATGTGCTCCTCGCTCACCCCCAGGTAGTCGGCGAGGGCGCGGCGCACCTTGCGCTGCTCCGGGTCGGGGTAGATGTTGTAGCGGTCGAACCGGGCCATGGCCCGCACGGCCTCGGGCGAAGGGCCGTAGGGGCTTTCGTTGCCGTCCAGCTTCATGACCTGCTCGGGCGGGATGCCCAGGCGCTCGGCCAGGAGGTCGGTGGGCTCGACGGGCTCGTACGCGGCCATCTCCAGCAGCCCGGGGCGGACCAGCCGCAGCACCTCAGATCGCGCGCCTGTCCCGTTGGCCATGCCTACTCGCCCCCCTCCAAGGGGTCCCCCTCTCCCAACCGCAGCTCGATGGCCCGGGCGTGGCCGATGAGGCCTTCGGCGCGGGCGATGGCCGCCGCGGACGGGCCGAGCTCCTCCAGCACCCTTCTACTCACCGCCACCACGCTGGTGGTCTTCAGGAAGTCCTGCACCCCCAGCGGCGAGGAGAAGCGCGCCGTTCCGCCCGTGGGCATGACGTGGCTGGGGCCGGCCACGTAGTCGCCCAGCGTCTCAGGAGACGCCTCCCCCACGAAGACACCGCCAGCGTTGCGAACCCTCTCCAGCCAGCGCTCCGCCTCGCTGAGGTGCAGGCAGAGGTGCTCCGGAGCGAACTCGTTGGCCAGATCGATGGCCTCCTCCACGCTGGCCACCACCGCCGCGCCACCCTGCGCCTCCAGAGACGTTCGAGCCACCTTGTACCGTTCCAGGCAGTCAAGCTGCCCCTCTATCTCCTCGCTGACCTCTTCAGCCAGACGCGCTGAGGTCGTGATGAGAATCGGAATGGCCAGCTCGTCGTGCTCGGCGCCTGCCAGGAGGTCCGCGGCGCATAGCATGGGGTCAGCGCTGTCGTCGGCCACCACCAGTGTCTCGCTGGGGCCGTACAGCGCGTCGATGCCGACCGTCCCAAACACCTCCCTCTTCGCCAGAGTCACGAAGATGTTGCCCGGCCCGCAGATCTTGTCCACCCTCGGGATAGACTCGGTGCCGTAGGTCATCGCGGCCACCGCCTGCGCACCGCTCGCCCGGAAGACCCGCTCGACCCCCGCCAGGTCCGCGGCCACCAGCTTCAGCGGCGACACCCCTCCGTCCGGGCTGACCGGACTCGCCACGATCACTTCCTCGACCCCCGCCACCTTCGCCGGGATGACCGTCATCAGCACCGAGGACGGATACACAACCGTCGTCCCCGGGACGTACACGCCCACCCTGTGGAGCGGCCTAACTTGAACGCCTAGACCGCCTTCCTGGAAGCTCTGGAGCCCGTGCTTGCGCTGGGTCTCGTGGAAAGCCCGCACGCGCTGCGCCGCCAGCCTGAGCGCGTCTAGCACCTCCGGCTGCACTCGATCGTAGGCCTCGCGCACCTCTTCGTCGGAGATGAGGAGCGAAGGGTACTTGACCCCGTCGAAGGCTTCCGAGTAGCGCATAACTGCGGAGTCCCCCTCCTCCTGGACATCCTTGAGGATGCGGCGAACGGCCTCCTCCAGCGTGGAGACGTCGCCGACCACCCGGCGGGTGCGGGCCCACACTGCCGGCGGCAGTTGAACCTCCCGCAGCGGCTGCCGCGGCAGCAAGACGCGCCGCGCTTCTTCTGCCCCGCGAACGATTTTCATCCCAGGTACCCCCTCAGAGCTTCCAGGGAGCGTACCCGCGTAGCCTCCAGGAAGGCCCGCACCCGCTCCGGGGTCACGTGTCTCAGGGTCTTCTCCAGGAGATCGGGCAGACCCTTGAGAAAAGCCTGGAACTGCTCGGGCGTCTCCACGCCGTAGACCTTGAGGAACCGGCTGGCGATGAGCCCGAATCTGTCCCAGTGCGCAGGCTCTCGCAGGATCCTGACGGAGACATCCCGCCAGCGGCTCAGCGTCTCGCGGTCGATGAAGCCCACGTCGATCTCCAGGGCCGAATCGAGGAGGTCGCGCTGGATCTCTTCGCAGACAGCGGGCTTCTCGCGCTCTCGACGGTACAGCTCGAACTGGAGGACGCGGTCCATCACGTTGGCCAGGGCATCGCCGTTCATCGGCGAGCGCCGCCCGAAGCAGGGCCGGTAGATGTCGCTGATCCAGGTCTCGTCCACCACCAGGTGGGAGATGTATCCCGCCAGAAACGAGGCGGTCGACGGGCTCAGCCTGCCCGCGTCGGCGAGCTGGGGATAGCGCTGGAACAGCTCCTCCGTCCCGTGCTGCTCATCGTAGTTGCCCAGGTCGAAGAAGTGCGTGCGCTCCCGCTCCCACCGGGTCAGGACGTTGACGTCCGGCGCGCCCGTACCCAGGTAGTAGGCGCCACGGTCCGCCTCGATGGAGGGATGACGCAGCTCAGTTGCCAGCTCCCTGCCCAGGATCATGTGCAGCCCGATGGGAGGCATGTCCTAGCCCTCCCGAGTCTCCGTGGGTGCCCCTGCGGCCGCCTCTCGCAGCCGGGACGCCAGGCCTTCGACCAGCTTGCGCCTGCGACCCTCCAGGGGCCGACGAGCGGCGATGAGGCACGTGGTCGACTCGAACAGCCTCTCGATGGGCCTCAGCCGGTTGGCGGCCAGCGATTCGCCTGTTTCCATCCCCTCGATCAGCAGTTCGGCGTCCTCCGGCACGAAACCCTCCGATGCCCCGCTGACCGGGATCACCTGATAGCGACCCAGGTGCCGCGAGCGAGCGTAGTGGTCGGCCACGTTGGCGTACTCCGAGGCCAGCCGTATGGCTTTTCGGCCCTGGGCGCGCCAGTAGGTCACGGCCTCCCCCAGGGTAGTCGCCGGCAGGTCCTGGTGCACCGTAGCCACGATGGCGAAGCGCCCGCGCCCGAGATCCGCCACCTCCTCCACCGGGCTCGAGGGGAACCGCTGGAGGTGGTCGGATAGCCAGTCCCGGCCGGTGATAGCCAGGTCGAAGCTCCCGAGGGCCACTTGCTGGGGCATGTCCTGAGGTCGGATGAGCTTCACCTCCAACCCCTCCACCGTAGAGGCCGGCCGCCGCACCGCCCTGTCCTTCTCATAGCCGGGAAAGCGCAGCCCTGCGGCCGCCAGTGCGGCCACGGCGTGGGCCTGCTGGTGGCCGTCGGGCAGGGCCAGCCGCACGGTCCTCCGCTCCCTAACCACGGAGGCGGCGCGGGATACTTTCGCAAGCAAACGCCTCGGCAGGCAGAACTGCGGCTCCGCCGTCATCGGCCGGTCGGTCAGCAGGGCGCCCAGCACGGGCGTCAGGTCCCTGTGCGCCAGGCTGTCGCGATTGGCCACCAGCCAGGCCGAGGTCTCCAGCACCCGCTGGAGAGGCCGCAGGCCCCAGCTCCGCAGGGTCTCCTCGTCGGGCGCAGCCAGGAGAGCCAGCTCAGCATCCTCCGGCGGGTAGGCCTCGGCCGCGCCCCAGACTGGAAGGACCCGATAGGCGGGGAGTCGCAGCCCCACCGCTACGATCTCGGCCAGGTTCGCATACTCGCTGACGATTCGCAGGCCCCGGCCCAGCCCGGGCAGCGCCCGTCTCCCGTCG
>CAZFGZ010000070.1:0-10119 GCA_964518585.1 uncultured Dehalococcoidia bacterium
CATGTCCCCGCACACCTCGAGCAGCCCGCCGGGCAGCGTGCCGGGCAGCGGGTCACCGTAGACGTCGGCAAGCTGGCAGTTCTCGTCCAGGAGGGTGCGCACGACGCCGTTATCCTGCCCCGGCGTCAGCCGGCTCACCAGGTCGGCCTCCGGACAGACCGTGATGATCGCCGCCGTACCGTCCGCCGTCTGCCCGGGCGTCGGACCCGACGACGCGCACCCCCAGCGGATGTCGTTCTCCAGGAAGATGCTCATGCTGCAGTCCACCGTCCGAGCCCCGTCGTTGCTCAGCCAGCTCGCGTCCTCGATGCCGATGTCGAAGACCTTGTGGTCGTACTTCAACTGGAACTCGTACGAGCCCACACCGTCGGCGGCGTTCCCTGCGTTCGACACCAGCTCGTAGACCGTCAGGCACTCCAGCCCGTGCGGGCCCATCTCCAGGAACAGGTTGGCGGCGTCCAGCACCTCCGTCGCGTCCTCGTCGAGGTCCTTCTCCATCCGCACAGGGGGTGGCATCGGCGTCGGCGTAGCCGTCGCCGTGGCGGTGGGCGTGCAGGTGGCGGGCGGCGTCGGAATTGGCACCAACTCGGAGAGCGTGTTGTTGTCTTCGTTGCTCTCTTCGACTTGAAGCGTCGCGTCAGCAGTTGCCGTGTTTTCGCCGCCGTAGACATATCCAGGGAACCACAGGGAGATCTCTTGACCGGGTGCCAATCCTGAGGGAACCATTTGCTGTGACCCGTTGACATCCACGGCAAACGGACCGGCATCCGCGCCGCCGATGTTCCGGATCCAGACGCGCACGCCAAGCTCCGTTCCGGGCCAATCGCAGGCGCCGCCCCTTTCGAATTCGATCTTCATATGCGTGACCACAAGATCGGGAAGGGACCCCGTTGGCGTAGGCGTGGGGGTGTCAGTCGACGTGACGATCGGCGTGGGGGTGTGGGTCGACGTAACGGCGGGCGTCGGTGTAACCGTCGCCACGGGCCCGGCCGTGTCCTCGATCACCGACACCGTGTTGCTGCCGTAGTTGGCCACGTATATGCGGCTGGTCACGGGGTTCACGGCCACGCCGAAGGGCATGGACCCCACGGCTATCGTCTCCACGACGGTGTTGGTCTCCCCGTCGATGACCGAGACGTTGTTCGTCAGCGTGTTGGCCACGTAGATTCGGTTCGTGATCGGGTTCACCGCCACCCCGGTGGGCATGGACCCCACGGGTATCGTCTCCACGACGGCGTTGGCGTCCCCGTCGATGACCCACACGTCAGCGCTGTCGATGTCCGTCACATAGATGCGGTTCGTGCTCGGGTTGACCGCCACACCATAGGGATAGAACCCGACCGCTACGCTGTCCACAACGGTATTAGTGTTCCCGTCGATGATTGAGACGTCGTCAAACCCGACCACGTAGACGCGGTTGGTCGCAGGATTGACGGCGACGCCACGGATTTCGTGCCCTAGGGGCACGGTCGCCACGACGGTGTTCGTAGCGCCATCCACAACGCCCACGGCATTCATACCCCCCACGTACACGCGGTCAGTTGCAGCGTTGACGGCTATTCCCCGATCGCCTCCCGCCGCCACAGCAACGCCGCCGACCAGCGTGTCCGTCGCGCCATCGATAACGTGAACGCCCGATTCGCCCCAGCAGGCATGGGCCACGTAGATACGGTTCGTGCTCTCGTTCACGCCGACGAACCCTAGCGACTTCTGCATCGCCGGCAGCGCGACAGTCCCGCTGACACTGTTCGTGGCGCCGTCGATGACCGAAACGCCTGGCCCCTCGCACTCGTAGCTTCCGTGCGTTACGTAGATACGGTTGGTCACCGAGTTCACGCCCACGGTGGTGGGCTGCCAGGGCACGGGGATCGTCTCGATGACGATGTGCTGCGCAGCCGCGTCCGTCGCTACCAGGACCACGCCCAGGGCCACCACCAGCGCCGCGGCCGCAAGTCCCTTCCTCCGCAGCGCCACACCCACGAATGCCGCCGCAGCGGCGCGGATCGCGAGCCGTCCTTTCACCGCTGATCCTCCCCCCAGTACGGCCGCCGCGGGGTAACTGCGGCCTGGCCGTCACACAGACCCATCTGGGTTGCGAGGACGTCGGCGGGGCAAAGGAAGGCTACACCCGCCAACGCGAGTTGTCAACCTCCGCGCATCAAAGTTCTCACGTTCCTTACGGCCACGGCTTCCTACTCCCCGGGTGCCGCCACCCCCTTGACCTCCCCCGAACTTGTGTTCTATATTCCTCCCGTGGCCCGAAGACCCTGTTCACGGATCCCTCTGCCCTCTCACCCCGACAATGCTGTCGCCCTTCACCGCCCTGTCACCCTGAGCGAAGCGAAAGGTCTCCACCCCCCGATAGCTCGCTCACGCCCTACATCAATCAAACACAACGCCCCCGCGCCGGATTCGAGAGAGCCCCCGAACCGCAACCTTTTCTGCAAACAACTGGTCAATCTAAGGGGGCAGGTCAGGGCTCCGTCTCGGCTCCCAGCTCCAGCCGCTCGCCGATGGCGTTGGTCTCGTCCGCAGGTGTCCTGCACACCACCCAGTACTCCCCGGCCCCATCCGCCGTGAACTGGAAGGTGAGCGTGCCCGGAGTGGGCGTAGCCTCTGGCTGTCCTTCCGGGTTGAGGGGTATCGTCCCGTCCCCGATCACCTTCACCCTTCGCCCCTTCTGCTCCAGCCAGCAGCGCACTTCGATGTTCACCGGGTAGACCTGCGTGTAGTCAAGCTCAACCGTGATCTCCCTCCCCGCCACCTGCTCCCCCTCGATCTTCAGATCGGCGAACAGCTCCGTCCCCTCCGCCGCGCCGCCGAAGTCGACGCCGCACCCCCAGAACGTCGCCGCCAGCCCTACCCAAAGCGCGAGCACAGCGCCGAGCCTGGCTCCTCTGCCGCCTCGGCGCCCGCGCCACCTGTCCGCTGTTCCCTCTGACAAAACGCTTGAAAGCTACCACGGCAACCTTGACCGGTCAACCTGAGGACGCTTTCGACTGACACGGGCCGCCCGATATAATGAGGTCATGAAACTCCGCGACCTCCACCCCTGGGTGGTGACTCCGGCCGAAGCCGCGCAGATCCAGCGGGTGCTGTCCCCCCAGGTAATACGCCGGGGCCAGCCCGCTCAGGTGCGCCTGATAGCCGGCGCCGACATCTCCGTCGACGCCTCCAGACATCGTGGCATCGGCGCCGTCGTCGTCCTCAGCTACCCCGATCTCCAACTCGTCGAAGCATCGATCGAGGAGGCGGACCTCAGCTTCCCCTACGTGCCCGGCCTCCTCTCCTTCCGCGAGACGCCCGTCCTCCGCTCGGCCCTCGAGAAGCTGTCCAGCCGGCCCGATCTGCTCATAGCCGACGCGCAGGGCCTCGCCCACCCGCGACGCTTCGGGCTGGCCTGCCATCTGGGCCTCCTCCTCGACCTCCCCACCATCGGCTGCGCCAAGTCCCGCCTCATCGGTCAGCACTCGGCGCTTGGCGAGGAAGTGGGCAGCCGCGCCGATCTTGTCCACGACGGAGAGGTGATAGGCAGCGTACTGCGCACGCGCTCAGGAACGCGACCTCTCTTCGTATCCGTCGGCCACCGTATCTCCCTGAGGGCCGCCGAGGAGTGGGTGCTGCGCTGCAGCAAGGGCTACCGCCTGCCCGAGCCGACCCGCCTGGCCCATCAGGCCGCCGGCGGGCTCCTCAAGGTGCCGGTGCGCCAGGCTTCCAGCCAGGAGCAGCTTCGCCTGCTCTGACCGGCCCCAAGGGGCCCCCGGAATACCTCAGAGACAGGAGGACTTGGGCAGAGGACCATGGAAGAACTGAAACGTCGCATCGAGGAGCTGAGCGCCCGCATCTCCGACCTAATGGTGCGTCTTTGACGTCGCCGGGTCGGAGCGGGAAGCGCGACGCCTGGAGCGGGCATCGGCCCGGCCCGACTTCTGGGACGAGTCACAGGCGGCCCAGGAGACCATGAAGCGCCTGGCCGAGGTCAACGCCACCATCGACACCTGGCGCGGCCTCGAGCGGAAGGCCCGCGACCTGCAGGAGCTCGCCGCCCTCGCCCAGGCCGAGGGCGAAGAATCCCTGGTCAATGAGCTCACCCGCGACGCCGACAGACTCGCCTCTCGCCTCGACCACCTCGAGTTCGAGCTCTCCTTCGCCGGCCCCTACGACCGGCGCAGCGCCATCCTCGCTGTCCATGCCGGCGCCGGCGGCACCGAGTCCCAGGACTGGGCCGAAATGCTCCTCCGCATGTACCTGCGCTGGGCCGAGCGCCGCGGCTACCGCACCGACGTCCTCGACGTCACCCCAGGCGAGGAGGCGGGCATGAAGAGCGCAACCCTCGAGGTCAGCGGCCCCCACGCCTACGGCTACCTCAGGAGCGAGCGCGGCGTCCACCGCCTCGTTCGCCTCTCCCCCTTCGACGCTGGCCACGCCCGCCACACCTCCTTCGCCCTCGTCGAGGTCATGCCCGAGGCCGAAAGCCCCGCCGAGCTCAAGATCGATCCCGAAGACCTCCGCATCGATGTCTTTCGGGCCAGCGGCCACGGCGGCCAGAACGTCCAGAAAAACGCTACCGCCGTGCGCATCACCCACCTCCCCACAAGCATCGTGGCGACCTGCCAGAATGAGCGCTCCCAGTACCGCAACCGCGAGAGCGCCATGAAGGTCCTCGAGGCCCGCCTCATCGAGCGTGACCTCGACCGCCAGGTCGAAGAGAAGGCCCGCCTCAAGGGAGAACACGTCGCTGCCGGCTGGGGCAACCAGATCCGCAGCTACGTCCTGCACCCCTACAAGATGGTCAAGGACCACCGCACCGGCCACGAGACCAGCGATCCCGTCTCCGTCCTCGACGGAGATCTCGACGAGCTGATGAAAGCGTACCTGAAGGAAACGCTGGGGGAGCGGGAGCCGTGAGACCGCTGACCGTGCCGGCGCTTCTGGCGATGCTGGCCCTGCTGAGTGGTGCTCTAGTCGCGCCCGGCGCCCGCGCCCAGGCGGGCATCGAGGTGCGCTCGCAAGACGTGCAGAACCAGTTCCCCGAGGGGATTCTATTCACCCTGGTCACGGCCTCCGCCAGCCCCATCGACGAGGTGCGCCTGCGCTACACCATCGCCCCCGACGGCACGGCGGCCTCCGGCGTCGCCGAGTGCACCGGCGACACCGCCGTCAACTGCACCTTCGATCTCCTGAGCAAGCCCGCCACCTTCCTCCCGCCCGGCACCGAGATCACCTACTTCTGGGACATCCACGACGCCGCTGGCCGCACCCTCCAGACAGAGCCTCAGCTCTTCGTCTATGAGGACACCCGCTTCGACTGGCAGAGCGTCACTGAAGACAACCTGACCGTCTGGTGGTACGCCGGCAGCGAGGACGACGCAAGGGCCGTCCTTGGTGCCGCCCTCGAGTCCTTGCGCGGCATGAGCGAGCTACTCGACACGACCGTAGGATTCCCCGTCAAGGTCCTCTACTACGCCGATGTCAACGACATGCAGCCCGCCGTTCTCTCCTTCGGGACCGAGGACGTGATTACCCTGGGCGAGGTGGTCTTCTCCGACACCGCCATGGTCTCCGACGACCTGCGCCCCCTCGACATCGCCCGCCACGAGGTGGCGCACATCGTCATCCGCCAGGCCACAGAAGGCCCCTTCAGTATCCCTGACTGGCTCAACGAAGGCACCGCGGTCTTCGCCCAGTCTGAGCTCTTCTCGGGCCAGCGCGAAGCGCTAGACGCCGCCATCCGCCGGAACGAGGTCTTTTCCATCCGTAGCCTGAGCTCGGCCAGCGTCGGGGCCACCGCCGCCAACGTCAGCCTCTTCTACGGGCAGTCCTGGAGCGTCGTCTCCTTCCTGGTCGACACCTTCGGGCCCGAGAAGTTCGCCGAGCTCTTCGCCGTGTTCAAGGACGGAAGCACCACCGACAGCGCCCTCATGACCGTCTACGGCTTCGACCAGGATGGCCTGGAGGACGCCTGGCGCGACTCCGTAGGGCTGCCCCCCCGCGAGGCACCGCAGCCCTCCCAGGAAGAACCGAGCCCCCAGCCCCAGCCCCAGCCGACCGCCACACCGCCCGGCGAACCAGCCGCAACCGAGGATACCGACGAGGCCTTCCCCATCGCGGGAATCATCGTCGCCGCCGCCCTGACGGTCCTCGTCGCTGGAATTGTGATAGTCGGCGGGGCAGCTCTCGCGCGTCGCTGGCGCTAGGCCTAGCGCTCGGTCTCCGCGGCGCCGGCGCCGGTAGAGGGGCTACCGCGCAGCAGCCTCAGGCTCTCTGCCCCAAAGTACGCCGGCCGATAGTCGAACAGGTAGGCCGTGCTTACAACAGCGTCGTGGACGTAGTAGAAATGATAGCCGTTGTCGCGTAGCTCCCGGAAGGTCTCCCACTCCAGGAGCCATACGTACCGGACGTCGCGCTCCTCATCCACCGCCTCCCCCCGGTCCGACAGCATGCTCACGGCGTCATAGTCCCTGTCCAGGATGCCGAATTTCAGCCGATCCCAGTTGAGCACCGCCAGCTCTGGGAAGATGAACCCCGTCAGCACCACCGAGTGAGGCGGCACCTCCTGCTCCACCAGTTCCTCCGCGAAGTCCTTCTGGTTTCGCAGCGTGTCCAGATCTGAGAACAGCATCCCCGTGCCTATGCTGGCATTCGAAAAGGTGTCGCGGTTGATCTCGGTGCCCGGCGAGGTGATGTCAACGAAGCCCGCCAGAACGATAACCGAGACCACCCCGGCCAGCACGGTCCGCTGGAAATAGCGCGACATCAGGAAGAACGCGAAGGGAAACACCGGCACAAGGTAGGCCACCTCGTGGGGCAGGCGTGAGAACGTCAAGAAGTAGACAACGATGACGCTGACCCAGGTCAGAACGTGGACGTCGGAAAGCAGATCGCGGGGCAGGCGGGCCAGTCGCCGCGCCGACATCACCACACCGATCAGAACCGCCAGCGCGCCGAACACCCCCAGGGCATCCTTTCCCAGCAGCCGCAACACGTTCAGCACAGGTACCTTGGCGTCGTAGAAGTTCGCCAGGGCCAGCCCGTAGACGGTCATCACCGGCAGGTACGCGGCCACCGTCACCAGAATCGCGGCCACCAGGAAGGGTCGTGCCGACGCCCGCTGGTCGCTCCGCCACAGCAGCAGCAGCAAGGGCGCCGCCATGATGAGCGACGTGAGCCGGAATCCCGCCGCCACTCCCAGAACGATGCCGCCCAGGGTGGGCCGCCGCTGCAGAAGCGCCAGGTAGCTGCCCAGAATGAAGGTGAGCGCCCACATGTAGTCGATAGTCATCACGCTGTTGATCCACAACAGCGGGGCAAACGCGAAGCCGATGGTAAGGATTCCTCTCCCCTTCACATTGAGGACGTTAAGGATCCGCGCGAACAGGTACACTCCCACCAGGGAGACAAGTACCGTGCACAGGTTCGTCCACACCCATCCTGCATTCACCAGGGGCACAGTGACGAACTCATGCAGGGGGTAGCCGGGCAGGCGCGAGGGCAGATACTCGCCCTCTGACAGCAGGTAGTCAGCGGAGAGCGCCACCCGCCAGGCGTCCGGGTCCGTGCCGTAGCCCAGGTCCAGCCAGGGAATGCGGGAGCCCACGTAGACCAGGGAGAGGGCCAGGAAGGCCAGCGGCCGGGTGAAGTCGAGCTCCAGGATGCGCTCCAGGATGCCGCGCCCTTCCTCGGCGACCCCGCCTCGTGCCTCAGCCACAGCTCCAGCCGCGCTCAGTGGTCTCCCTCCAAGGTGCTGGATCTCAGGGCAGAATGAGACCGCCGCCCGCTGTAGGCGCGGCGGGTTCAGTGGATCCGCCGGTGGCGGTGGCCTCCCCGGCCTGAGCGGTGCCGGGAGCCAGGGCTCCCTCCCCGGCAGCCTTCAGCACCTGCCCCAGCAGGGCGGCCTCGTCCATCGCCCCGGTGATCACCATCCTGTCATCCAGGACGGTCGTAGGAACGGCCCGGATGCCGTACCGCTGCGCTAGCCGCGGGAACTCGCTTGCCTCCACCACCGTAGCCCTGATGTGGGGGCTCGCCATCCCCAGCCGATAGGCCGCACGCGCCACCACCGGGCAGTGTGGGCACGTCGGCGTCACGAACACGGTGACGGAGACGTCCTTCTTCAGCTTGCGGAGTTGCTTGCTGCTCTCCCTGGCCAGCTCCACCTGCCCCTTGGACGCGTCTATGATCGTCTCAAGGAAGCCCGGGAACTCGCTGCCCGCGGGGATGCCGTAGAAGGTCACCGGCCGGTTGGCCGGCCCTCGCAGCACGATGCCCGGCACCTTATCCACCCCCATCTTGGCAGCCTCCTCCCGCGCCTCCGACAGCTCGTACACGTTGAGGCCGATCTTGTCTGTGAGGGCGGATATCTCCTCCAGCATCTGGCGCGTATCCTCGCAGTAAGGGCACTCTTCCCGCCCCGGCACGAAAAGGCGAGACGGCCGCTGCGTGAAGTAGTCGATCCGCACCTTGCCCGTCAGCTCGCTCGCAAAGCGTCGCCGCACATACTCCTGCTCTTGAAGGGGTATCACAGTGCTCCTCCGGGAACAGCGTTACGATGGTTCTTTGGCTTCTGCCGCCTCGCCCTCAGCGGTCGACCGGCCCAGGCGCCGCCAGACCACGTACACCCTTTGCAGGACCGTGAAGTTGGCCAGCACGGCCAGGATCCAGAGGGCGATGCGCGTCTGGTCTATCATAAGCCCCAGCGCCAGTAGGATCACCCGTTCCGGTCGCGTGAACAGCCCCTCCTTGAGGGCCAGCCCCTGGCTCTCCGCCCGGGCCCGCACGTAGCTCACCATGAGGGAGCCGATAGCCGCGGCGAAGGCCAGCCCCACCTCCTCGCGAGCCTCCAGCGCGGCATAGTAGAAGATCAGGCCCCCCAGCACCGCCGCCTCCGACAGCCGGTCCAGCACCGAGTCCAGCACAGCCCCGAAGCGTGTCACCCGGCCGGTGGCTCGGGCCAGCGCCCCGTCCAGCAGGTCCAGGGCGCTCGCTGCCAGCATCACCAGCCCCCCGATGAGGAACTCCCCTCGCGCCACCAGCACCGCCGCGCCCAGGTTCCCCAGGAAGCCCAGGCCGGTCAGCATATTGGGGGTGATGCCGGTCCTGGCAATGGCCAGCGCCACCGGCTGAACTAACCGCTGCGGCAGCGAGTGCGGCAGGAGCGTGAAGTTCCGCAGCCCGCTCATCGACCCTCGCCGTACACGCCCGCCGCCTCCGGCTCTCCGCCGCGCTCCCCCACCAGACCCTTCTCATAGATCAGGCGCTCATAATAGGAAAGGACCCGCTGCGTGACCTGGCTCCAGCTATACTGCTGCGCGCGCTGCCGGCCCCGCTCCCCCATCTCCCGCCGCAGGTCCGGGTCACGCAGGAGCTGGAGGAGAGCCTCTGCCAGCCCCTCGCTGTCCTCGGGCAGCACCAGCAGCCCCTCCACGTTGTGAGTCAGGACGCTGGCGTAGCCCTCGATGTTCCCCGCCACCACGGGCCTCCCCGCCGCCATCGCCTCGAGGAGAACGATGCCCTGGCTCTCGAAGCCCGTGGCGGGGAAACAGCAGATGTCCGCGCTGGCGTAGTAGCGCGGCACGTCCTCCGAGGGGGCAAAGCCTGCGAAGACAACGTCGGGCACGCGGTGCTCTTGCACCCACCGCTCGTAGCCCCGCCGGAGGCGCGTCTCCGGGCCCACGATCAGCAGCCTGGTCTCCGGCATCTGCGCCCGCACCTGCGCGAAGGCCCGCAGCAGGTACTTCACCCCCTTCCGCTTCTCCAGCCGGCCCAGGAAGAGAATATTCAGCTTCCCGTCCTGCAGCTCAGCGAAGGGTTCCGCGCCCGCGCCGAACCGCTCCACCTCCACCCCGTTGGGGATCAGGTTGTAGTAGCCCGGGAAGTACCGTCCCACCAGCCCGGCCGCCACCGTCGACACGGCGATCTTCCCGTCCAGCCGGCGGAACCACCGCCGCAGCAAGCGACGCCCGTACGTGTACAGCGGCTGGCCCCGCTCCCGCGCCGCGTGAAAGGTCCCCACGTTCACCGCCTCCGAGTAGCGCAAGAACTGGATAGGCAGGACAGGACAGAAGGGCTCATGCACGTGCACGATGTCGAAGCCCTCCCGCGTCAGCACCTCCCGCACCC
>CAZFGZ010000071.1:0-10066 GCA_964518585.1 uncultured Dehalococcoidia bacterium
TCCGCGTCTCGATGGACAGGTGGGTCATCGCCCTCGAGCCGGAGCGCCTGATCGTCATCGGCGCCTAGGCCGCCGCCGGGGCTTCGAAGGGGACGCGCCGCTGATCAGGAGCGGCGGCGAGTCGTGTCGATTCCGAAGAGCCTGTAGAGACCGCAGAACCCCGTCACCCCCGTGACCAGCGGGATCACCCCAACCGCCGCCATGGCAATGCCGCCGGGGCCGCGCACCACTCCCAGGCCAATACCGATGAGCACTCCCGCCGCCAGCAGGCGAATCAACCGGTCGAGGCTGCCTTCGTTGACCTTCACGGTCCACCTCCTGCACCAAGAGCTGACCCTATGATAACCGATTCGTGCTAGAGTATGCGGACGAAGGCGTTTCCGGCTCCGTTGCGCCAGTACGCCCAAGCGGAGAACTACCTGTGGGTCACGGTTCCTCTTCCCAACACGATGCCGGCCGAGCGGCAGCAGACCAAGCACCCCCAAGGGCTGGAGCGCCACCCTCGGCCCCCTGGCGAGCCTTCGACGAGGGGGCGGCATCCTACGATCGGTGGTACGAGACCCCGTTGGGCACCTTCGCCGACCGCGTGGAGAGGGAGGCGATCTTCGCCCTGCTGAAGCCTCACTCGGGGGAGCGCATCCTGGATATCGGCTGCGGGACGGGCCGCTACGCGCTCGACCTGAGCCGGTTGGCGGCACGAGCCGTGGGTGTCGACCCATCCTCAGGCATGCTGGCGGTGGCCAGAGTCGAGCGGGGCCCGCCGGGTGGGCCGGCGTACCTCCGGGCGGTCGGCGAGCGCCTGCCCTTCGCCTCAGCCGCGTTCGACGCAGTCATCGCCGTAGCCACGCTGGAGTTCGCCGCGGATGTCGATGGCATGCTGGCGGAGGCTGTACGCGTCACCAAGAGCGGCGGGCGCGTCGTCGTGGGGGTCCTGAACCGGCGGGGGCCCTGGGCGACCCGGCGCAAGAGAAGTGGTTCCCCGCTCTGGACCGATGCCCGTTTCTTCGGCTGGGGGGAGCTGCGGGCCAAACTGGAGGGCTACGGCGCTGTGAGGGGCCGGCGGGCCCTATTCGTGCCCCCACAACTGGGCTGGGCCCCGCCCCCGCTGCTCGCCCTCATCGAGACGCTGGGTGGACGCTTGGCTCGCCCATGGGGCGCCTTCATCGCCATGAGGCTAGACATCGGGAGGTAGAACGTGGTCACCTGTCAGCTCTCCCTGTACCCGTTGCGTGAAGCCAGTCTCAGCCCTGCCCTCGACCGGGCCCTGGAGGGAGTCCGCTCCGCCGGACTGCTCCCAGATGTGGGTCTCATGAGCACGTACATCGAGGGTGAGGAGGATGCCGTGTTCGAGGCGTTGAGGCGCGCCTTCCACGGCGCCGCCGAGGACGCCGATGTCGTACTCGTGGCGACGGTTTCCAACGCCTGCAGGATGCCGGAGGCCCGCTAGGCGGCGGGCTTGACACTGCCGCTGTCGCTGCGCCAACATCGGGGTGACGGACGGCCCTCGGACGTTGGCCCTCGGCGGCCCGTTTTCTCTTCCCCGGCGGTCAGCTAGCGAAAGGTGGACTTGTGGAGCCCTATGATCTCGTGGTCATCGGAGCGGGCCCGGCGGGCGAAAAGGGGGCTGCCCAGGCGGCCTACTTCGGCAAGAGGGTGGCGCTAATCGAGAGGGGGAACGTGGGCGGGAGCATGGTCAACACCGGCACCCTGCCCAGCAAGACGCTGCGGGAGACCGCCCTCTACCTCTCGGGCCTGGCCGAGCGGGGTCTCTACGGGGTGGAGCGGAGCCTCACCAAGGATGTCACGGTACGCGACCTCTTCTACCGGAGAGACCTCATCGCCGAGAACCAGTTGAAGCTGATCCACGAGAACATCGACAGGCACAACATCCGTTTCTTCCAGGGCACCGCCGCTCTCAAGGACGCCCAAACCGTCAACGTTCGCGACGCAGATGACCGAACCGTTGCCTTGCGCGGGGGCTGCATCCTTATCACCACCGGCGGGCGCCCCCACCGGCCCGCCGAGGTGCCCTTTGACGCCAGGTACGTCTACGACTCCGACGACATCCTGGAGTTGGAGCGGATCCCGTCGTCTCTGATCGTCGTCGGCGCGGGCGTCATCGGCAGCGAGTACGCCACCGTCTTCGCGGCCCTGGGGCTGCCCGTCACGCTGGTGGACGCCGGTAGCCGCCTCCTGCCCTTCATCGATGGGGAGATCGCCTACATACTCCAGCAGCGAATGCGAGAGCTGGGCGTCGAGCTGAGGTTCGAGTGTCGCGTCGAGTCCGTACGGGTGGAGCCGGAGAACGACCGCGTCAGCGTTTGCCTGGCGAGCGGCGAGGAGATACATGCCAATGCGCTCCTCTGGTGCAGGGGGCGCGACGCCAACAGCGGCGGGTTGGGGCTGGAGGCGCTGGGAATCAGGACGGGAAGGCACGGAGCCATCCAGGTGAACGACAGCTTCCAGACCGCCGTGCCCAACATCTACGCCGCCGGCGACGTAATCGGCTTCCCGGCACTTGCCTCCACCTCCATGGAGCAGGCGCGGGTGGCCGTCTGCCACGCCTTCTGCTTCGAGTACAAGAAGGAGGTCTCCTCGCTCATTCCCTACGGCATCTATACCATCCCGGAGATCTCCATGGTCGGAGAATCCGAAGACTCTCTGCGCGCCAGCGGCGAGGAGTACCTGGTTGGGCGGGCATCGTACAGGATCAACCCCCGAGGTCAGATCATCGGCGACACCAGCGGCCTGGTGAAGCTGCTCTTCCGCCCCGCTGACCAGAGGCTTCTGGGCGTGCACATCATCGGTGAGCACGCCTCCGAGCTCATCCACATCGGGCAGGCCTGCCTCTTCTACGGCGGCACCATCGACTTCTTCATCCAGAGCGTGTTCAACTTCCCCGCCCTCTCGGACCTCTACAAGTACGCCGCCTACGACGGGCTCGGCAACCTGCAGCGCTACCGCGCGGCCAAGTGAACGCCCCCCGCGGGAACTCCAGCGCCCCGCTGAGGCAGACGGGTCAATCCCCTGTTGCGGGCCCTCGCTAAGGGGGTGGCGTCTCGGTCAGGCGGCTGAGAGGCGTCTGGGAGACGTATCCCAGGCATCCCGCTTCGGCGGCAGCGGCGTAGGCCAGAGCGACGTTGTCGGGCTCGAGGGCGTAGTCCACGCACAGGACCGGCAGGTCCGCGTCCCGGTAGAGCTCAAAGAGCTCAAGGAGATACTCGCGGTCCTCCTGCGGAACGGGGATATCGCCGGAGTCGGGGTCGCCCCACTCGGTGTCCGCCTCGCCGCGGAACGTCAGGTCTTCCTGGGCCAGCCCGTCGATGGCCGCCAGGTACTCCGGGCGCGCCCGCGCGAGCTCGGCGGCGTTCTGCGGCACTACCAGGAAGCCCGGCCTCGCGGCCCTGCCGTACTCGGCTATCTCCCGCACGAACGTCACCATCTCTTCGGCGGGGTCCACGCCCGCCTCCTCGGCCGCCGTGGCGACGTTCTCCTCGGCATAGGCCTCGATCCAGTCCAGGTAGACCCCGTCGAAGCCGTCGGCAAGCGCCTGGCTGAGGAGTGACCCTTCACCGTAGATGACGATCTCCTTCCACCGTTCGTCCCAGCAGGCAACGGGGTAGTTGCCGGACCAGCCGTCGGGATCGGCGGTGACAAGGAAACCGGGCGTGCCGGGCCCATCTTCGGTTGGCGCCTCCCACTCGTCGGCCCAGTACGTCCTGTAGTCCTCCGCCTCGCCGATGTCGACGTAGGCGAGGACGAGCTTGCCGCGCTCGTGCAGCGCTCGGACGAGTCCCGCCGTGTCGAAGCCCTCGCTTCCGACGACGGTGCGGGTCGGCTCGATCACCAGGAGGTCGTACGGGGAGTCCAGCAGCGCCTCCACGGCCCCGTCCTCTTCGAGGCCCTGGATCTGGTATGCCCACGAGCGCATCCCCGAGAGGGGAGCGGGACTCTGAGCGGACGGCGCCGTGATCGGCAGGTCCGGTGCGCCGGGGACGGCGTCCGTCCCGCACCCGGCGCAGGCCGCCGCGACCGCTCCCGCGCAGGCCAGGAGCGCCCAGGCGCTCCAGCCGGTGCGGCGTGCTGTGGTTAACATAATCCTGCGCCCTGACATTATCCTGGCGAGGGCTCGCTATGGCTGCGAGATGTCTTGCTGAGAGCGGTAGTAGCCGGTGAGCTTGTACATGGCGCGGCAGGCGCGCTCTACGGTCTTGAAGACGGGGAGACCCGCGTCGATGAAGGTGTGCATGATGCGCAGCCTGGCCCTCTCGGCCTCGATGTTCTCTGCGGGGTTGCGCATGGCGATGCAGAAGGGCTTGCGGAGCTGGGAGCTGTGCGCCAGCTTGACCAGGCCGTCGAGCACCTTCTTGGCCCATCCGCGGCCGCCGAAGCGCATCATGAACGGGTGCAGCACCATCATGATGATGTCGATCTCCGGGTCCTGGGCCACGAGTTCGAGCACGCGCAGAAAGTCCTCGGGCCCTCTGAGCTGCATCCCCACGTCCATCGGATTGCGCACGCTGGTTCCGGCAAGGCCGATGAAGGTGCGCAGCTCCTCCTGAGTGGCCTCAGAGATGGTGGGGACGGCCAGCCCGTGACGGATGCAGATGTCCGCGCCGGTCACGCTGGTTCCGCCGGCGCCCCCCAGCAGGGCGACGCCCCGCCCGGTGCAGCGGGGCAGGCGCACCAGTGCCTGGAGGACGTCCACCATCTCCTCCATCGAGTCCACTCGGACCGCCCCCGACTGGGCGAAGAAGGCCTCCCAGACGGCGTTCTGGCCGGCGAGGGCGCCCGTGTGAGACGCCGCTGCCCTGGCGCCCTCAGCGGTGATCCCGCCCTTCCAGAGGACTATGGGCTTCTTCGGCGAGATGCGCCTCACCATGCGCAGCAGCTTCGCTCCGTCCTGCACGCCCTCCAGGTACATACCGATGTACCTGGTCTCCGGGTCCTTCTCCAGGTGCTCCAGGTAGTCGGTGCAGTCCAGGACGTACCCGTTGCCGTAGGAGATGACCTTCGTCATGAACAGGCCGTTGTCGGGCGCGAGGCGAACGAACTCGCTTCCCAGCGCGCCGCTCTGGGTGAGCATGGCGATCGGCCCTACCTCGGTGGGCAGCTTGCCCCAGGGAGAGAGGCGCCCTCGCGGCGAGTAGATCCCCATGCAGTTCGGGCCGACGATGTTGAGATTGCCGCGGCGCGCCACCTCACGCAGCCGCTCCGCCAGGTCGGCCCCTTCCTCCTCGCCGGTCTCTGCGAAGCCGGCCGTGAACATGTGGATGTTGCGGGCGCCCTTCGCGATGCACTCCTCCAGCGCCTGCTCGGCGCGGCCGGCCCCGACGGCCACGATCACAAGGTCGGGCACCTCCGGCACCGCCGCCAGCGAGGGATAGCACTTGTAGCCCATGATCTCCTCGGCCTGGGGGTTGATGGGATACAGCCTGCCCTCGTACTCCATCTCCTGCATCCCGCGAATGAACCCGTTTCCGCCGCCTCGTTGCTTTGTGGAGGCCCCGAGCACGGCGACGGAGCGGGGGTTGAAAGCGACATCGAATCCTGGGTCCCATGCCATTCGACGATACTACTCCTCAGTGGCTGATGATGGCGAAGTGATGACCTGCGGTGCAGGCACCGCACACCGGGCATGATATCGTGGTGGACCCGTCTGAGGCTATTGAAGCTCGCCTGCGCCTGAGCCGCACGCGTCTATGCCGGGGGCAGGCAAGCCGGTAGAATGCATCTTTGGGAGATCGGCTGGCCGCCTCGCGGGAAGGCTTGACAGAGACGGGCGGAGCAAACACGATAGCCCCGTCTCCGAGCGGGGCCTTCACGGCGGCGGCGCAGACTGGAGCGCGACAGGAGCATGGTGGGACGGCTTTCGGCAGCGCTGGCGATCGTGGCGCTGATCCTTGTGGGCGCCCGCCTGGCCCCGTCGGCGCATGCGCAGATCGTCACTACTCCGGTCCAGGCGTGTAGCGCCACCCCGTCGAGCAGCGTTGTTGTGAACTTCGCCTGGCCGGACACCGGGAACCGATGGTCGCGGCTTCGCCTGAGTCTGTTCGACAACGGCTTCCTCGACGGAACGTTCGTGGAGGCGGGGCCGCTCTTTCCCGGGACCAACGCTTTCTCCTGGGAAGGCATCATGCCCGGCCTGCCGCACTTCTACCGGGTGGACGTCTGGGACGGCGAGGAATGGCGCCCGCACGCGCAGGGGGCATTCGTCTCGGCCCTCTGCGACTCGCCGGCGGGTGCACCTCGGGGAGTGCTTCAGCTGTGTAGCGGCGCCTTCCCTGCGCGTGTCCTGGCCGTGCTGGCGTGGGCGCCGGGCCTCGGGTGGCCCGGCGAGCAGTGGGTGGACCTGAGCGACGTGGGGCCCGACTTCGCGCCCGGCACCTTCGTTGGGACGGGGCCCTACCCGTCCGAAGCCTCGGCGCTTACCTGGGACGGCCTGTATCCGGGCGTGCGGTACTGGTGGCGGGTCAACACCCTCACCGGCGGACAATGGTACCCCAGCGCCTACGGGTCCTTCACGACGGGCCTCTGCGAGGGCCGGGCGCCGGGAGCGGAGCCCGCCGTGGACCCCGGGCTGATCGCCCTTCGCGAGCGGCTGCGGGCCGAGATCGAGGCCTCCGGCATCAGCTCGACCGTGGCGGTGACCGATCTCCAGACCGGCGAGTCCATCGACGTTGGTGGGGATGAGATCCGTAATCCCGGCTGCACCATCAACTTCTTCGTGCTCCTGTCCGTCGTCCTCGACCTTCAGATGGATCGTTACCCGGAGGCGGAGGTAGGCAGCCTGATCGCCGCCACGATCTGGAGCAGCAACCCTCACACCGCCCGCCAGTTGGCGATCCGGACCGGGATGGGGGATCTGGGCGCGGGCGTGACCAAAGCAAACGACCTCATCAGGTCGCTGGGGCTCCAGCACTCTCTGTTTGATCACATGCCGGCCTACATGCCGAGCTTCTCGCTTTATGGCGCCAGCAACGCGCTCACGGCAAACGACATGAATCGCGCGCTGACCCTCCTCTACCAGGGTCAAATCGTCGCCCCCGGCTGGCGCGACTACTTCCTGGCCAAGCTGCGGGGAGTGAAGCCCGGCCTGAACTACCTGATACCGGCCGGGGTGAGCGGCGGGCTCGTCTCCCACAAGAACGGGTTCCTGTCGGGCTCCATGGGGTGGATCGACAACGATGCCGGCATCGTCGAGTTCGATGTCGGCGGCGTCCGCCGGGCCTACGCCATCTCGTTCTTCAGCCAGCAGACAATCGCCAAGTATGCGGACATCCCCCTGGGGCAGGCCATCTCAAGGCTGACCTGGGAGTACTTCTGGGCCAAGTATCGAGGCTGGTAGCGGCCCCCAAGGCCCGACACGGCGGGGCGAGGTCCGGAACAGGCCCCAACCGCTGCCGTCACTCCACGAATTTCACCGCCGGCATCTGCAGGGAGGCCGGGCCTCCCGTGCAGACGAACACGGCATCCAGGAACTGGAGGCTGGTCAGATCGCTGGCCTGTGGAGCGGCGGCGACATAGGCCTGGAAGGAGCCGGTGGCGCTATCGAGGCGCCAGATGGATTGGAGGGCGTCGGTGGGGGTAAGTGCGTCGGCGAGTTGGGAGGGTGCGGTGCCGTCGGGGAAGGTGAGGCCGACGGTATTGCAGCCGGAGCCGAGGTCGGTGGAGATGGGTGTGCCGGCGGGGTCGGGAGAGAGGGAGGGCATGGAGATGTCGGCGCTGGCGTCGAGGCAGATGAAGACGGCGTCTAGGAGGCTAACGGAGGTGAGGTCGCTGGCCTGAGGGGCCTGAGGCATGAAGGCGTGGAAGGAGCCGGTGGTGTTGTCGAGGCGCCAGATGGAGTCGAGGGCGTCGGGAGGGGAGACGGCGGCGGCGACGGTGGCGGCGTCGGTGCCGTCGGCGAAGGTAAGGGTGGTCATGTTGCAGCCTGGGCTGAGACCTCCCGCTGGCGCCCCTTCGAGATCGTATTCGAGGGCCTGCTTCATGCGAATGCGGCCGGCTCCGACGTGGTCGGGGCGGTTCTGGTCGGTCAGGGGCTCGGCGGTTGACTTGATGATCGTCCGCACGTCCTCGTTGCTCAGGCCCGGGTTCCGTGAGATCAGGAGGCCCGCGAGCCCTGAGACGAGGGGTGCTGCGAAAGACGTCCCGCTGTCCTGGGAGTAGGGTTTGCCGGCGATGCACACCCAGTTCCGCCCGCAGAGCTTCGATGGGACTGTGCTGCCGATATCGACGCCCGGGGCAACCACGTCCACCTCGGGTCCCCAGGTGCTGAACGGCGCGCGCTCGTCCGGTTTGTTGCGATCGGTGGCGCCCACGGCGATCACGTCCTCGAGGGCAGCCGGGAACGAGACTCCCCACATGCCGGTGTTGCCGGTGGCCGCAACGAGAACAACGCCGTACTCGTCGTGGGCTGTCTCGATGGCGTCCCGGACGGTGTTCGACTCGAGGTGGCCGCCGAAGCTCATGTTGATCACCTGCGCTCCGTTTTCGGCGGCGTAGAGTATGCCCGCCGCTACGTCGGCTACCATGCCGCCGCCGGTGCAGGCGAGCACCTTGACGGGCATCAGGACGACGCTGTCCGCCGTACCCGCCATCCCTTCCTCGTTGTTCCTGACGGCCCCCACTATGCCGGCCACGAAGGTGCCGTGGCCGTCATCGTCGGTGACGTCACTGCTGGGGCCAGGCGGTCGTCCCACGCAGGCCGGGTCGGCGGTGCCCGGCTCCACGAAGTTGCAGCCGTGGATGTCATCGACGCAACCGTTCCCGTCGTCGTCGAGCCCGTTGTCCGGGGTCTCCGCCGTATTGACCCAGATCTTGGCGGCGAGGTCCGGGTGGGCGATGTCGATGCCTGTGTCCAGCACGGCTACCACCGCCGGCTGGGCGCCCGGCCCCAGGTCCCAGGCAGCCGGCGCCTCGATGAGCTCGTAGTACCAGTGCTGGTGGACCCCGTACATCGGGTCGTTCGGTCGCCCCACGGCGCTCAGGATGTAGTTGGGCTCGGCGTATTCCACGAAGGGCAGGCCTTCGTAGAGGCAGGCCGCCAGCTCCACCGCCATGTCCGGCCCTATCCTCAGCCGCGCAACGCCGAGGGCGTCGAGTCGCCCCACCTCGGTGGCGCCGAGGACCTTGTCTATCAGATGCCGGGCCGGGGCGCCGCCGGGCCTGACCTTGACCAGAAGCTCATTCGGCGCCGCCGGGGCGAGCGGCGCCGCATCCCTGTCGCACGGGAGGGCTGTCCGGGGGTCCTGGCGCTCGGCGGGCGCGCCGGCGAGAACCACGGCCAGAGCGCTAAGGGCCAGCGCGGTGAAAAGGGCCCGGCCTCTGTTCTTCATCCTGCCATCTCGTTCTGGGCCGCCACCGCCGCTACGGCACCGCAGCCAGGAGTTCCGGGAGCGCTTCCTGAATGCCAGTGTCCATCTTCTTCGCCAGTCTCTCAGCGACGACCGGGCGTCCCGGGCCCAGCTCCGACCAGTCCACCCATACCTGGCCAAGGACCCGGTCTCGACGGATCGTGATGATGTCGGCTACCAGGAGGATCGTCATCTGGGTACCCGTGGGCCTGACCCATATGCTGATGCGACGGGAGTCTGCTTCCTCCCCAATAGCCGGCGCTTCTTGTTCCTTGATGGTCACGGAGTCCACCTTCAGCCCGAACGAACCACCGTACAGAGGTTCGAGCCACTCTTTCAGTTCCTCGGCCGAGAGCGAAGTGAACATATTCATGGCGCTCCTCGCGTTCTTCACCGTGTCAAAGAGGTCCAGCTCGAACCCTATGAAGACGGGGGTCCCCGACGGAGCGCCGATGATTTCCAGGATACTTCCGTAGTAGATCGCGTAGTAGTAGAGGAGGCCCGGCGGGTCAAAGGACTCAAACTCCTCATCGATAGCGAAGAAATCCGGAGAGAGGTCCACGATCTGGGGCACCGCCGCCTCCATCACGTACCTCACGTCCCCGGGCGGGCCGGTAACGCCGTCTGGTGCGGGCTCCGTCACCGCCGGCATCTCCAGGGAGGCCGGGCCTCCCGTGCAGACGAACACGGCATCCAGGAACTGGAGGCTG
>CAZFGZ010000072.1:0-10041 GCA_964518585.1 uncultured Dehalococcoidia bacterium
CGATCGCTGTCGCAACGAGCGGCCTTTGCTGCGAGAGATCAAACCGGGCATCATAGTGCTGTCGTCGACCGGGCGGGGCTCTCAAGGGCCGGAGAGTCACTACGCGGGCTACGCCTTCGTCCACTGCGCCATCGGCGGGTCAGCGCACATCACGGGCTACCCGGACGAGCCGCCCAGCACGACGACGGGGGACGTGGACCTGATGAACGCGACGGCGTCGGCGTTCGCGATTGTGGCGGCGTTGCATCATCGCTCGCGGACGGGGGAGGGGCAGTTCATCGACTTCTCGCAGTGCGAGGGGGTGACGTCACTCATCGGGGAGGTGCTGCTCGAGTATCAGATGAACGGTCGCGTCCCCGGGCGGGAGGGCAACAGGGACCGGCTAGTGGCGCCTCACGGGGTGTACCAGTGCTGGGGGGTGGACCGGTGGGTGGCGCTGGCGGTGGAGACGGACGAGGAGTTCGAGGCGCTGGCGCGGGTTATCGGCAGGCCGGAGCTAGCGGCGGACCCGCGCTTCGCGGACGCCGCCTCGCGCAAGCGAAATGAGAGCGAACTGGACGACGCCATCACGGAATGGACCAGGCCCCGCGATCGGGATCAGGTGGCGGAGACGCTCTGCCAGGCGGGGCTGGCGGCCGCGCCCTCGAGGGACGGCTGGGACCTGTTCAGGGACCCGCATCTGCGGGCACGGGGGGCGTTCGTGGAGGTGGACCACCCCGAGCTGGGTTCACTGGAGCTCGTGGGCGTGCCCTGGAAGATGTCGGACTACGAGCCGCCAGTGCGGCACGCCCCGCTGCTGGGCGAGCACAATGACTACGTGTTTCGCCAGCTCCTGGGGCTGAGCGACGAGGAGCTGGCCGAGCTGCGCCAGAAGGGCGTCACAGAGTAGGCATCTCGCGCGGACAGGGGATGCCTAGACGCGATACCAGCTCTGGTCTATTCGCTGAATGACATCGGCATAGACGGGGAGGGGACCGGCCGCATCGGCCAGGACCCTCCGGTGCATGCTCTCCACCAGCGCAGGCTCTTGGCTCGAGAGGTCGCGCTGCTGGAGGGGGTCGGCGTTCATGTCGAAGAGCTGCGGGTGGGTGCCGTCGTTCCTCCCGATGTAGACGTAGCGATCGTCCCTGCACCACACGTAGTTGTTGAAGCCGGAGGTCACGTACTCCCTGGGGCGACCGCGTCCGGCCGCCAGGTCGAGCAGGTCCATGCCGTCGAGGGGCGCGGGCGGCTCGACGCCGAGGGCCTTGAGGACGGTGGGCACGATGTCGTGGTGCTGGGCGAAGGCGTCCACGCGCGTGCCGGCACCGGTGCCGTCGGGGCGGCAGACCAGCAGCGGGACGTCCATGAGCTCGTACCAGAGGCCCCAGGAGACTTTGCCCGTGAGGCCGTGCTCGCCGATCTGGTGGCCGTGGTCGGAGGTCACGATGAGGAGGGTATCCTCCAGCATGCCAAGCTCACGCGCCCGCTCCAGGAAGAGGCCCAGCCAGCGGTCCACCATGGTCACCTCGCCGGCGTAGAGGGCGCGCATGTGCTTCAGCTCGGCCTCCGATAGGTAGTCGCTGGGGCCGTAGCGAGGGGTGATGATCTCGCGGCCCTCGTAGCCGCGGTCGTAGAGGTTCACGTACCTCCTGGGCGGGTCCCAGGGCTCGTGGGGGTCGAAGGAGTCCACGAGCAGGAGGAACCTCTCGACCTTCTGGTTCTCCTCAAGCCACTGCATAGCCTCGCGGAAGACGCGGGGCGCCAGGTAGTCTTTCTCGGCGCGCCGCCGGCCCTGATTGGCGAAGTAGCGGGTGAGCAGGGCGCGCAGGAGCTGGCCCATCGGCCCGGTCAGGTTCGGAGGAAGGACGGCGTCGACGTCCTCCGACCTGACGGTTGCGGTGGCGCCGTAGGGGTCCAGCTCCTGGCCGCGGACCCAGCGCCACTGGCGGAAGCCCCGGTGGAAGTTCATGGAGGGCTTGAACTGGTGGTAGGCGTCGGTGATGAAAGCGGTGTGGTAGCCCTCGCGCTCCAGGATCTCGGCCAGGGTGACCTGGTCTTCGGGGATGCGCTGCCAGCCGTAGGCGCGGACGATGTCGCCCTTCTGGGGTATCCAGTCGCGAAAGGGCCAGGTGCGCAGTCCGGTGTGGAGGGCGCGGCGCATGGGGATGGTGGGGAGGGACTCGGGGAAGGCGCGGGTGAAGAGGATGCTCTCGCGGGCGAGGGCATCCATCACGGGGGTGCGGATCCAGGTGTTGCCGTAGCAGCCGACGTGGTCGGCGCGAAGGCTATCCAGGATGACGATGATGACGTTCATGTGCACTTCCTCCGAATCGGGGCGGGCGGCTCGGGCTAGGGTCCCGTCCTCATAGTGCCATCGGTGGGCGGCGTCAGTCCAGGCTCGCCAGGGGCCGTCCAAGGCCGACGTTGGTCTTGCCAGCGATGGAGGGCTCCAGCCCAAGGGAACTGGCTATGGGCACAGTGGGTACGGAGCCGTCCTCATCGACCACGGAGATGAGGTCGACGGCGAAGACGGTTTCGATCTGCTGAGCAACGTCCTTCATCGCTGCGAGGACCCTCGGCAGTTCGTCGAGGGAGACCTCGAACTCGAGTATGCAGGAGAGGACCTTCTCATCCAGGATGTCCTCCCGGAAGATGCCCGCGTGGACATCGGTCATGAGGTCGGTGGCGGGGTTCTCGCGCTCGAAGTTGGCGCCGGCCAAGGCCAGGGCCTGGGCGACCTTCTCGACGTCGCGGAAACGGGCGCCGACGCCGGGGCGGCCGACCTCGGCGGCGAGGCCGGCGCGACCGCGCTTGAAGCGGCCCATGACGTCGTTCATCTTCATCTCGACGGTGCCGCGGCCGCTGATGGTGAGCGCCTCGCCATGGCGGTCGAGAAGCTGACGGCGGTCCATCTGCTGGAGGTCGGCCTGGAGGCGGCCGAGCATGCGGTGCTGGAAGACGGGGGAGAGGTAGGACGCGGAGGGATCGCTGAACTCCATGCGAAGGGTGCGGGGCCACTCCAGGGGCTGGGGGTAGATGGCATCGGGGCCGCAGACTCGAGCGCGATAGCAGACGCCACACTCGACGCACTCATCTTCGATGATGGTGGCCAGGCTCTTCTCGGCGTCCTCGACGATGGCCCCCATGGGGCAGTAGGGGATGCAGACCATGCAGCCGGTGCAGAGGTCCTCCTTGATGATCATGGCGAGCCTCCTTCACCGTGGCGGGGTAAGGCGGCCCTGGTCGATGGCCTCGACCAGGCGGCGCATCAGCTCTTCGGCGCGGACGTGGTTGAAGATGTCGCACAGGCACATCTTCCGCATCTCCTGGCAGGCAGCGGAGGCAGACGTGGTATTGTGGCGGATCCTCTCGGCCAGGTCCCAGACGAGGCCCGGAGCGACCAGGGCGTGGCCGCACATGGTGGTGATCTCCAGGATCTCGGGGGGCGGAAGCCTGTCGGTCCTGCCCCAGAAGCCGAGCGAATGGTTGACGGTGTGGGCTCTGGTGCCGGCCCGCCGACAGCAGCCGGCCACCTCGTCGAACAGCCCGCTCACGACGACGGGGAGGCCCACCTCGGCCTGGGCGAGTTCCTTGAGGGCTGCCTCCATCCTGTCCCGGTCGTCGAAGACGTAGATGTACCAGGCGCGGGGCGGGCCGGGGTTGATGGGGCCGTGGCGGGTACAGATCTCCTTGAACCTTTCCACCTTTTCCATGACCTCCGGGGGTCCTCGATAGGGCAGAGAGAACATCACCCAGTCGTTCTTGAGGTTCTCTCGTGTCCCCTGCCTGTGGTTGGAGTGGGTCACTGCTGCCTCCTTCTAGCACGTTGCGAAAAGGCCTGTCGCCGACCCGGCCACGTCGCACGCCCGCCTGGGGCGGGCGGCTCGCGGCCTCAATGTTCTAATCTGGGGGGACACCCCCCAGGCCCCCCGCGCGCTGCGCGGGGGGCGGAAGGCCGGACGGGGAAGGCTGAGGGTGGAGACCTTGGGCGCCAAGCGCCCTGTACCCCCGACCGGCGGAGTTCGTCATCATCCCTCTAGCAGACTGCGGGAAAGGTGTCCAGGGCCACCCGGTCGAGCGGGGCCGTCAGTCGTCGCGGCGGAGGGCGCGGGCGCAGGCGCGGAGGGCGCGCTCGGCGCTGGGGAAGGTGGCGATGCCCACCTTCGCCATGGCCTGGTCGAGGATGAAGTCGCCCGGCCCGAAGGAGACCTGAAGAATGGGCTTGGCGGCCCTGTGGGAGAGGTCGCGCAAGGCCTCCAGGTGGACCTCCCAGCCGTCGCCGCGCATGACACCACCGATGACGACTACGGCGTCCACGCCTGGATCGAGGATGGTGGCCTCGAGGGCGCGGCGGTAGAGCTCCGGCGCGCCGGCGAGGACGAGGCCGATGTCCACAGGGTTGCGAACGCTGGTGCCGGCGCCGGCCACGATGCCCCGAAGGCGCTCCTGGGTCTCGGGCGAGAGCTCGGCCAGGGTGAGGCCCGCCTCCTCGCAGGCATCGGCGGCGGAGACAGCGGGGCCGCCCGGGCCGGTGACGATGGCCATGCGGCAGCGAGCGGGCCGGCCGACGAAGCGCAGGACGAGAAGGGTATCGATCAGCTCATCCAGGTCGCGGACCTGGAGGGCGCGGGCCTGCCGCAGCAGGCCGGTCCAGACCTGGGCCTCGCCGGCCATGGCGCCGGTGTGGGAGCCGGCGGCGCGGGCGCCAGCGGGGGTGCGACCGACCTTCCAGACGACGAGGTGCTTGCGGCTGCCGGCCTCGCTGAGCGCGCGGCGGAGGCGCGCGCCGTCCTTGGCGCCCTCGATGTAGGCGGCGATGATCTCGGTCTCGGAGTCCTGGGCCAGGTACTCCAGGAAGTCGGAGGTCTCCAGGTCGGCCTGGTTTCCGACGCTGATGACCTTGCTGAAGGCGAGGCCGCGCTCGCTGCCCGTCCACACGACGCGGTTGCCCAGGGAGCCGCTCTGCGAGACGAAGGAGATGGGCCCCACGTCGGAGGGCATGCCGGGGAAGCTGCCGAGGCCGCTCTTGGGGACGTAGACGCCCATGCAGTTGGGCCCGATGAGGCGCAGGCCGCCGCTGCGGGCGGCCGCGAGGAGGCGGGCTTCCCTGGCGCGTCCCTCGTCAGTGCCGAGCTCGGAGAATCCCGCGGTGAAGAGGATGGCGGCCTTCACGCCCCGCCGGGCGCAGTCCTCCACCACGGGCACGGCGGCCTCGGCGGGCACGGCGATGATGGCGAGGTCCACAACCTCGGGCAGGGCCGCCAGCGAGGGGTAGCAGGGCAGGCCCAGGATCTCCTGAGCCTTGGGGTTGACCGGGTAGATGCGGCCGCCATAGCCGGGGTCGAGGAGGGCGCGGAGGAAGAGCTGGCCGGGCCTGGCTTCGCGAGGCACGCCGACTACGGCGACCGACTGGGGCTCGAAGAGGGCCTGGGCGGGGAAGGTCGAGGGTTGGTCCATGTAGAAGTTGGGTATAGGTGGCTTGACGGCAGGGCCATTGTAGCATCGCCCGCGCTCAGCGTCGCGTGAGGGCGGGAGAGCGTCGGCGGGGTCAGGTGGTTCGGCCTTCGCTTCAACCGGTGCCCATAGAGCCCAGGCAGAACGGGGCCAACCGGCAGTAGTCAGCAGGGCCGAGAGGCTGCTAATCTGATCATCGTGCTGGGGTAGCGACATATCGCGGCCACGGGCTGAGCGGCATGCTGCGGGTGCGCCGCAAATGTTGGAGGCGCGTTCATGAAGCTCCAAGTCCCGCAACTCTACTGGTATGAGAACAGTCAGCTTGAGCTGGAGTTTCCGGACTCCTGGGACGTCCACTTCTGCCCGCCAAAGGGGCACGAGCGGCCCAAGCTGAGCGCGGAGGAGATGCAGCGGGCCTTCGACAATCCGATCGGGGCGCCGCGGCTCCGGGAGCTGGCTCGGGGCAGGCAAGAGGTGGCGATCCTCTTCGATGACATCAGCCGACCCACCCCGACCTACCAGATGGCCCCCTTTGTGTTGAGGGAGCTGGCAGAGGCCGGTATCACGGATGATCACATCCGATTCATCGCGGCGACAGGGACGCACGGGCCTCACGACAACAACACCCTGCGCAGGAAGCTGGGCCAGGAGATCATCGGGCGCTTCCCCGTGTACAACCACAACCCGTACGAGAACTGCGTGCCGGTGGGGACGACCAGCCGGGGGACGGCCCTGGCGGTCAACAGGGAGGTGATGAGCTGCGATCTGCGGATCGGCATCGGCTGCATCGTGCCGCATCCTCAGGTGGGCTTCGGAGGCGGGGGCAAGATCATCCTGCCGGGGGTGTCGCACATCGACAGCATCATCCACTTCCACAGCGTGGTGCCGTTCACGGCGCCGGAGACGATAGGGACGGGGAACTACGACCAGAACGTGATGCGCATGGAGTTCGAGGAGGCGTGCAAGCTGGCCGGCCTGGACCTGACGGTCGATGCGCTGATGAACCTGCGCGGGGAGATCAGCGCCCTGTTCGTGGGGGACCCGGTGCAGGAGCATCGGGAGGGTGTGAAGCTGGCCAAGGAGGTCTACGCGACGGAGCAGGTTCCGGGGCTGGACGTGGTGGTGTCGAACGCCTACCTGAAGTCGAGCGAGGCGTTCGTCTCCGTTCCCGTGGCGATACGGTCTCTGGGGCTGGAGGGCGGGACGCTCGTGATGATCATCAACGCCCCGGAGGGGCAGATCGTGCACTACCTGATGCGGAGCTTCGGGAAGGAGTATGGCGGCCGGCTGTACGCGGACCGGACGCTACCGCCGCAGTTCAAGGTGATCGTGCTGAACCCGCTGAGGGACCTGACATGCGTGGACATGTTCACCAAGGCGCACGCGGTCACCTGGGCCAGCAACTGGGGCGAGGTCCTGAAGGAGCTTCGAGAGCTCCATCCCGACGGGGCGAAGGTGGCCGTCTACCCGGACGCCACCACTCAGTACCTGGTGAGCTAAGGTCGGGCACCGGGCCGGCGCACACGGTCAGGCCCGGCGAAGAGACCTGAGGGCGCTGGAAGGGAGCGGGGGATGAGCACGGAGGCGAAGGGCCCCCAAGAGCTTGGCAGCGAGGTAGCGGGCAGGCTGCTTTGCACGCTCTGCGGGGCCTGCGTGGGGATGTGCCCCTACCGGGTGGCCTACCAAGGAAGGCTCGTCGTCCTGGACGAGTGTAACCTCTCCCAGGGACGGTGCTACGCGTTCTGCCCCCGCGCCTCGGTGGACCTCGACCAGGTCAGTCAGAGGGTGTTCGGAGTGCCCTACGCGGCTGACGAGGTGGGGACGTTCCAGGAGATAGTGATGGCGCGGGCCACGGACGGCTTCGTCAGGTTCAGGGCTCAGTACGGGGGGACGGTCAGCGCGCTCGTGTCGTTCGCGCTGCGCGAGGGCTTCATCGATTCGGCGGTGCTCACCTGCAGCGATGAGCGCCTGCTGCCGAGGGGGATGGCGGTGCGGGACGAGGCGAAGGTGCTTGACTGCGCGGGCTCGAACTTCGTGGCCGCGCCGACGCTGGCAGCGTTCAACCGGGAGGCGGCGACGGATGCGCAGCGCATCGGAGTGGTGGCCACGCCCTGCCAGGCGCTGGCCCTGGCCAAGATGAGGATATCGCCGCTGGAGAACGGCAACAACATCGACAAGTTGAAGCTGGTGGTGGGATTGTTCTGCACCTGGGCGCTTCGCTACGAGGACTTCGTTGAGTTTCTACAAACCAAGGTGCAGATCGCGGAGATCACCAAGGTGGACATCCCGCCGCCGCCCGCCAACGTCTTCGAGGTGTACACGGACTTCTGCCGCGTTCCGATCCCTCTCGAGGAGGTCCGCCCCTTCATCGAGCCGACCTGCGACTTCTGCATCGACATGACGGCGGAGCTGGCGGACGTTTCGGTGGGCTCGGCGGAGGGTATGGACGGCTGGAACACCCTCATCGTCAGGACCGGGGTGGGCAAGGACCTGGTGGAGGCCGCCCGCGCGGGAGGGGCCATAGAGACGGCTCCGCTGCCCGGCCAGAACCTGGAGCATCTCAGGGAGGCCGCTTTGCTGAAGAAGAGGCGGGCGCTGAGGAGGATCGTCGATACGACCGGGAGCACCGACAATCTGCTCTACATGAAGCTGAACGGGGAGGCGCTGAAGAGGCTTCTGGCGTAGGGGCGACGTTCGTGGCGAGCGGAGGCCTGACGTCGGAAGGGGGATGCGAAGATGGTGAACATCGCAGCAGGTGACGCGGGTACGACCGAGCTGCTCATGGGCAACGAGGCGATCGCCCGAGGAGCGCTGGAGGCGGGCGTCGGATTCGCCGCCGCCTACCCCGGGACCCCCTCGTCGGAGGTCATCGGCACGCTGGCCGAGGTGGCCAGGGATGAGGACATCTACGCGGAGTGGTCGGTGAACGAGAAAGTGGCGGTGGAGGCAGCGGCGGCCGCTTCCTTCGCGGGGGTGCGAGCGATCGCAGCCATGAAGCAGAACGGCCTGAACGTGGCCTCTGACTTCCTGATGACGCTGAACCTTACGGGGACGAAGGCGGGCCTGGTGCTGATGGCCTGCGATGACCCGTCGGCGCTTTCCAGCACCAACGAGCAGGACTCGAGGCCCTTCGCCAAGTGGGCCGACCTGCCGCTCCTGGAGCCAGCGACTTTCCAGGAGGCCAAGGACATGACGAAATGGGCCTTCGAGCTGTCGGAGGAGATCAAGAACGTGTGCCTGGTCAGGACGGTGACACGGGTCTCCCACGCCCGAGGGGACGTGCGGCTTGGGGAGCGAACGCCACCCAGCAAGGGGGCGAGGTTCGTGTCCACCTCGCCGGTGGAGTTCGCCTCGGTGCCGGCTCCGCTCAAGCACCACCTGATGATACAGAAGCTCGGCAAGGCCAGGGAGCTGTACGAGTCATCTCCCTTCAACCGGTACGTCGGGCCGGAACGACCCGAGCTGCTGCTGGTGACGAGCGGGGCCTGCTGGTTCTACTCGCTGGAGGCGGTGAAGACGCTGGGCGTGGGGGATAGAGTGGGCATCCTGAAGCTGGGGACGACCTGGCCCCTGCCCGAGAAGCTGGTGCTCGAGCATCTGGCCCGCACGGAGAGGGTGCTGGTGGTGGAGGAGGTGGCCCCGTTCCTGGAGGGCAACCTGAAGGAGTTGGTGGGCGAGAACGTGGCTGCGGTGCGGGCGCTGACCTTCTACGGCAAGCGCAGCGGGCATGTACCCGACGCCGGCGAGCTCAACCCGGACCTGGTGATCAAGGCGCTGAGCTCGGTGCTGGGGGTGGAGAAGACGGGGGTCGCGCCGGAGTACGCGCAGAGGGCTCAGGAGCTGACGGGGAGCCACACGCACATGCGGGCGATCGGGTTCTGCGCGGGGTGCCCGCACAGAGCGACCTTCTGGTCGCTGAAGAACGCCCTGAAGCTGGACGGGCGGGACGGCTTCGCGACGGGGGACATCGGCTGCTACACGATGGCTCTGGGGCCGACGGGTTTCTTTCAGCTCAAGACGGCGCAGGCGATGGGGTCGGGCGTGGGGCTGGCCTGCGGGTTCGGCAAGCTGGCGCAGATGGGGTTCGAGCAGCCGACGGTGGCGGTGTGCGGCGACTCCACTTTCTTCCACGCGGCGATCCCGGCGCTGATCAACGGGGTGTACAACCGCTCGAACTTCATCCTGCTGATCCTGGACAACCAGGCCACGGCGATGACCGGCTTCCAGCCTCACCCGGGGACGGGGATGACGGCGATGGGTGAGGCGACGCGGGCCGTGGACATCGAGGCGCTGTGCCGGTCGCTGGGCGTCCGGGTGGAGGTGACCGACCCCTTCGACCTGGAGTACACAACGGTGAAGCTCCTGGACCTGATGCGGGACGATGGGGCGGTGCGGGTGCTGATCTCGAGTAGAACGTGCGCGCTGGTGAGGGCCAGGGAGGAGAAGCCAGCGTACAAGGTTCACGTGGACACGGAGAAGTGCCTGGGAGACAACTGCGGGTGCGCCCGGCTGTGTACGCGGGTGTTTCAGTGCCCCGGCATCATCTGGGACGCGGAGACGGGGACGGCGCAGATCGATGAGGTGATCTGCAGCGGCTGCGGGGTC
>CAZFGZ010000073.1:0-9987 GCA_964518585.1 uncultured Dehalococcoidia bacterium
GACGATCTGCTCGCCTGCTTCCGCTTCCCAGGCGATCGTTAGCGGGCGGAAGTCCTCGGCTGCGATGCGCGCCTGCATGATCGGGGGCGGCTCGTCGACGCTAGCGGGCTCCTCGAAGCCGATGCTGGCTGCCAGAGCCTCGACGTCAACCTGGCCGGTGAGGACGATGACCTCTGTGCCGTCGGGCTCGGTATCGGAGCGGGTCTGCACATCCTGTAGCGTCTCCAGAAGGGCAAGAGGGAACTCCAAGAGGCCGAGGTCCGGGCCGAAGAAGGAACCGAAGTAGGAAGCGCCCTCGGCGGGGGAGTAGTCCCATTCGTCGGTGTCACAGGCGCGTCGATAGATCGCGTCTCCGATGATGACGACGTCCTCGGGGCATTCCTGGTCGTCCTGGTAGCTGGTGACCAAGCGCCAGCGGTCGGGGGCAAGGTGGTCGATGACCGTCTCTCCAGGCGTTCCGTCGCCGAACGGGGCTGTGAAGTAGAGGCGGTAGCTGGCGCCGGCCATCGCTTCGGATACGCGCGCCGACAGGTCTTTCGCGTTCGATTCGCTGCCCGAGGCGCAGGCGAGAGCGACCAGGGCTGCTGCCGGGAGGGCGAGGAGCAGGAGGGGGAGGGCGTGACGGCGCATGGAGGGCTCCTCTGGCTCCGGGCTAGGCGGTGAGGTCTTCGCCGCCGTCGACGCCGATGACGTTGCCGGTCATCCAGTCGAGGCGCTCGTCGCTGAGGGCGGCGATGGCGCGGGCGACGTCGTCGGGCGTGGTGGGGCGGCCGCTGGGGTTGCGCTGCTTGGCGAGCTCGTAGAGCTCGGGGCCGCCGGGGATGCGGCGCAGGGCGGGGGTATCGGCGACGCCGGCGCGGATGGCGTTGGCGGTGATGCCGAGGGGGGCGAGCTCGAAGGCGAGCTGGCGGACGTGGGACTCGAGGGCGGCCTTGGAGGCGGAGACGGCGCCGTATGACTTGATGACGCGGGTGGCGCCGGAGCTGGTCATGGCGAAGACGCGGCTTCCCCGGCGGAGCAGGTCGGCGCGCACCAGGTCCTGGACCCAGTAGACGAGGGTGTTGGCCATGACGTCGAGGGTCATCTCGACCTGGCGCTGGGTGAGGGCTTCCTTGGGCGAGCCGGCGATGTAGGGGAGGAGGGTGCCGAAGGCGAGGGAGTGGAGGAAGACGCGGACGAAGGCGCCGTCGCCGTCCCGGCGGAGGCGCTCCTGGATCGAGTCGAGGACGGACTTTCGCTTCTCAGGGTCGGCGGCGTTGACGTTGAAGAAGAGGGCATCGCGGCCCATGGCCTGGATCTCGTCGACGATGCGCTGGGCGTTGGGGAGGGTGGCGCGCAGGTCGAGGTGAACGCCGAAGACGTTCATGCCGCTGCGGGCGAGCTCGAGCGAGGTGGCGGCGCCGAAGCCGCTGGAGGAGCCAAGGATGAGGGCCCAGCCGTTCGCGTCTTTCGAGGCCATGGGCATGTCTCCCTTCTTGTCGCTACGCGGGGAAGAGACCTGTCCCCGCATGGCCGCGTCGCACAGCGCCTGCGGCGGCGGCTCGCGGCGAGGATATCACATTTCGGGAAGAACCCCCCAGGTCGCTCGACAGAGGGCAGAGCCCCCTGTATCCCCGATGGTCAGGTTCCTTCAGCCCGCAGCGCCAACGGGCGCTTCGAGCTTTGACGCCGGCAACCACTGACAGGGCT
Organism: uncultured Dehalococcoidia bacterium; assembly: GCA_964518585.1. Taxonomy (GTDB): domain Bacteria; phylum Chloroflexota; class Dehalococcoidia; order DSTF01; family CAZFGZ01; genus CAZFGZ01. Next base: position 1,690 of record CAZFGZ010000073.1, read on the forward strand.
TGTCGCCGGCCATCGCGCGAGCGGTAAGGCCCCAGCCGAAACCCGGCTCAAGCGTCGTGACCTCGACGACGAGGAGGTGCCTGCCTGGGCCGGGAGGTAGCGGGATCTTGACGTGGCCGGGTCGGATCCGTCCGTCCGCTCCGGCGACCGGGTCCCATCTCCATTCACCTTCGTGCAGGAGGACGCCGTCGAACCAGACGCGAGCGCGGTCGCTATAGCCGGTCTCCAGGACGGCCTGCTGCGAACCGGCCGGGATTACGACCTCGCAGGCGGCGAAGGCTCGAGATTCGGGCTCTGCGCTGTAGAGGCGATTCAGGCAGAGCGTCCCATTGTGCTCGGTCGTGGCCAGCCGGTGCTCGCCGAGGGCTCCTGAGTCTCTGTCGTGGTGGGCGACAAGCCACTCGCGCACGGTGCCCGGCGGGACCCTTACCTTCGGCTCAGGGGCGGGCGGAGGCGCGGCCTGTAGCGGGCGCACCTCGAAATCCGCGACATAGGAGGGTTGATAGCCCCAAAGCCCTACACGCCCCTCGCGAAGTCCCGACCGCAGAGGGAAGGTCGCTTTGGGCGAGCCTTCGTCATCGACGTAGACCTGGGCGATGTCGGCCCACACGTCGATGCGAAGCAGATGCCAGTGCTCTTTGAGCAGGGGCGCTGACGCGATCCCGTCGGCGTCGCCGAAGACCTGCCAGGTGTTCGATCCCTTGATGACCGGGTCGTACTGAATGGCGTCCTGGTGACCGCCGAGATAGGGTACGACGTATATCGTGTCGAAGTTCTCGCTGTCCGCGGCGTGAAAGCAGCATCCCACGTAGCATGGTCGTGGACCGCCGCCCAAGGTTGTGCTGAGGGTGTAGGGCGGCTGGGGGGCGACCGGCGCCAGGACCGGTCTGGCGCTCCTCAGCATCAAGGCTTCGCGGTCCAGCCAGCGGACTCGTTGCGCCTGCTGGTCGTGCATCGCCCATCCGTCGGCGCCTGCGGCGAAGTCGTGGCGAAGCGCGCTCGGCAGAGACGGCATGTCGTCCTCTCTCTAGCCCAAGGCGGGGTCGGTGCGCAGGGCGCCCTCGCCGGTGAGGAGGCGGTCGCGGAAGGCTTTCACCGTCTCCTCGTCTCCCTCCATGGTGGCGCGGACGGCCTGGAAGAGCTGGTCGGCGGTGACCAGGCAGTAGCGCATGCTCTCGGCGGCGACGCGGAGGGAGTCGTCGTACTGGGGCGGGCGCTGAGCGGGGGAGAGGCGGCGGTGGCCGTTGACGACGAGGACTCCGCGCTGCGGCTGGCCCGTCTCCTTGATGGCCTCCTCGAGCCGTCGGCGCAGGCGGTGGTGCGCCTCCATGCCGACCGTGGACTCGGAGCCTTCCACCTCGAGGAAGGCCTTGCGGCCCTCGAAGCGCAGCTCGGCGGGGACGTCCGGGTCCTGGGGGAGCGAGAAGCCGAGGAGGGCGAGGGCCTCGCGGACGGGGGCATCGAGGCCGTACTTGCCCTCCTGCCAGAGGAGGCGGCGGTACTTGTCGACCTCGGCGAGGCGGGAATCGGCCTGGGTGAGCTCTGCCTGGGTTTCGGTGAGGCGGCGCCCGGCCTCGGCCCGCTCGGCCTGGAGGTCGCTCAGGCCGGGGAGGGGGTACTCGTCGATCCAGGAGGGTGCGGGGCCCTCGGCGGCGCGGCCGAGGGTGTGTCGGATGGCTTCCTGGAGGGTGTTGGAGAAGGCGTAGCGCTCGTCGCCGCTTCTGACCCTGCGCGGGGGAGGGATGAAGACGACGCGGCCGCCAGCGGCAGCGAGCTCGACGCCGAGGGCGGCACCGCCGGCGCTGCGGGCGAAGACCTTACCGAAGCCCGAAAACCCCTCGACCGCCTCGGAGATGTAGGCGCGATAGGCGATGTTGCGCCGGTAGGCCTGGATGTAGGGGGCGAAGGGATGGTCGAGGTCGGTGGGGAAGGCCTCGCTGCCGTCGGCGGGGAGGAGATGGGGCTCGCGGTACTGCATGCCGGGGGGAGCGGGCAGCCAGAAGTAGCGGTCGCAGCCGGTGAAGCCGACGACGCGGGTGTGCACGACATCGGGATAGGCGAGGCAGACCACGACGCCGCCGCGGGCGAGGAGGCGGGCGGTCTCGTCCTGCCGGCGGCGGAGGAGGTCGGCGAGGCCGATCGCGAGGGGGGAGGTAGCGGCGTTGGCGACGGGCTGGTCGAAGTGGGTGGCGTAGGCGGCGGCGCTGTCGATGAGCTGCTCGATGAGCTGGGAGAGGGCGGCGGGGTCGACCACCAGGGCGTCGTAGTCGAAGAAGGAGGGGGCGCTGGCGAAGGTGTAGTTGTCGATCTGGGGACCGGGGAGAGGGACGCCGAGGGCAAGGATGCGCACTGGTGGTGCCTCCGTGAGGTGGCTATTCGCCTCCGAGGGCCAGGTCGCGCAGGTACTGGCGGAACGGCGGCCCGATGTCCGGCCTGCGGAGGGCGAGGTCTACCGAGGCTTTCAGCATTCCGAGGGGCTGGCCGGTGTCGTAGCGGGTCCCCTGGAACTGGTAGGCGAAGACGGGCTGACGGCCGAGGAGGATGGCGAGGGCGTCGGTGAGCTGGATCTCGCCGCCCTTGCCGGGTTCGGTGGCGGCGATGGCGTCGAAGATCTCGGGGGTGAGCACGTAGCGTCCGACGATGCCCAGGTCCGAGGGGGCCTCCTCGGGCTCGGGCTTTTCGACGAGGCCGTGCACTCGGATGACGCCCTGGGCCACCGGCTCGCCGTCTACCACGCCGTAGCTCTCGAGCTGGGCGGAGGGGACGCGCTGCACGGCGAGCACGGAGCCTCCATGGCGCGCGAAGACGTCCATTAGCTGTCTGGCCGCGGGCACCTCGGCGATGATGACGTCGTCGGGGAAGAAGAGGACGAAGGGCTCGTTGGCTACGGCCTGGCGAGCGGCGAGGACGGCGTCGCCCACGCCTCGCTGCTCCTTCTGGTGGACGTAGGTGATGTCGGCGAGCTCGGAGATGCGCTGCACATCGGCCAGGCGGGCGGAATCGCCCTTCTCGCGGAGGGCCTGTTCGAGCTTGGGGGAGCGGTCGAAGTGGCTCTTCACGGCGCGCTTGCCGAGGGACGTGACCATGATGACCTGGCGGAGGCCGGAGGCGGCGGCCTCTTCGACGGCGTACTGGATGATGGGCTTATCCATGAGGGGGAGCATCTCTTTGGGTTGTGCTTTGGTCGCAGGCAGGAGGCGTGTCCCGAGGCCTGCCGCCAGGATGACGGCCTTGCGGACTTCGGTGGTTGGAGTGGTCATGTGCTGCTCCGGTGTTCGATCGGGTGAGGGGCCAGGTCCTCGGCGGGGATGGAGGAGATGGCCCGGGGCGGAAGCCGGGGTAATTCTACATCAGGGGTGGGGGTGAGGGGAACGGGGGGCGAGGGGGTCACAGGGTTGGCTTGACATGGCGGAGAGCATGTGGCTAGCATGTCAGGCGGTCGTGCTAAGCGGGGAGCTAGCGGTGCCCTGTACCCGCAAACCGCTATAGCGGGGCTGAACTCCCGCTCGAGGTTCAGGCCTCGGGGGGACTGTCGTCGCCGAGCGGCGTTGAGGGCCTGGTCCTGCGCGGCGAAAGCCTGCGAACCCCGTCAGGTCCGGAAGGAAGCAGCGGTAAGCAGTGGATTTCGGGCGCCGCAGGGAAACCGGGCCGGAGCCAGCTAGCGCCGACAAGCTCTCGGGCCGAATCGACAGCGGGTGCACGACCGCAATTGGCGGGGTGGTTCTGATCTTCCCCTGAGCATCGGCGGCGACCCTTCGCCTAACGCGCCGGGGAGGTCTGTGCCTCTTTATGACTGACGACGAGACGGTCAGCAAGGCTCCGGTCTTCAGGCTGGCTTCGCTGCTCCTCAAGGCTCTCATCCCTCTGTGCTACCGGCGGCTGCGCATCCATCTGGCGATCCTGTCGGCGCTGGCGATCATCAGTTTGCTGGCGTTCGCTGTGCTGCCCGTGCGGGAGGTGACGGTCGCCGCGGACGGCACGGAGACGACTGTGGCCACCCGCGCCGACAGCGATGAGGTGCTGCTGCGCCTGGCAGACGTGGAGCTGCTGCCGGGGGACAGGGTGGAGCGAAACGAGTACTCCGGCGAGGAGGTGCTGGCGGTAGAGCGGGCCACTCAGGTGATCCTGGAGGTGGACGGGCAACTGCTGGGCTTGCGCACGCGCTCGGCGACGATCGACGGGGCGCTGGCCGAGGCGAACGTGGCGCTGGGGCCGAGGGACAGCGTGCTGCAGAACGACGTGTTCGTCTCGCCGTACGACTCGATCCGGCCGCCGCCGCGGCTGGCTTCGCTGCTGCCGATTGGGGGTGCGGACTCGGCGGACGGCGCCGCCGGCGCCGCCGAGGCCGAGGGCGGGCCGGTGACCATCGAGGTGAGGAGGGCCGTGCCGTTCATCGTGTACGAAAACGGTCAGACGCTGCCGTTCGAGTCGAGCCGGACCACGGTGGGGCTGGCGCTGAAGGAGGCAGGGGTGCAGGTGGGTCCGGGCGACTCGGTGCAGCCGGGCCCGGGGAGCGAGCTGTCGGCGGGGATGGAGGTCCACGTGGAGCACGCCAAGGCGCTGACGGTAACGCTGCCGGGCTCGAAGGTCGTGCTGTACACCCTTGTGGATACGGTGGGTGAGGCGCTGGCGGAGGCTGGGATCGAGGTGCCCGAGAGCAGCCGGATGGAGCCTCCGGCGGAGACGACGATCACGTCGGGGATGTTCGTGCATGTGGTGAGGGTGTCGGAGGAGCTGGCGCTGGAAGAGGAGTACGTGGAGAGCAGTACCGTGTACGAGGCCGACCCCAGTCTGCCACCGGGCGAGACGCGGCGGGTGGAGGGGAATGACGGCGTCCTCTACCGGCAGTATCGTATTGGCTACGAGAACGATGTGGCGGTGGAGTGGGAGCTGGTGGAGGAGTGGTATGACCCGGAGCCGGCGGACACGGTGGTGTACTACTCTACGGCGACGGAGAGCGTCGCGAGCGACGTCAGCCCCGCGACGGAGCCTTCCGCTTCTTTCTCGCTCGACGGGTACGATGTGGTGCGGACGATGCGGGTGTACGCCACGTGGTACTGCCCGGCGAGCGCCGGCAGGTCTCCGACCGACTCATGGTATGGGATAACGGCGACGGGCATCCCGGTGACGCAGGGGGTTGTGGCGGTCGATCCGAGCGTGATCCCTCTGGGGACGCGCATGTACATCCCGGGGTACGGCCTGGGGGTGGCGGCGGACACGGGCGGCGCCATCTCCGGGAACATGATAGACCTGGGGTATCCGGACGGTGTGAATCCCGGCTGGATGTCGCACTGGGTTGAGATCTACATCCTCGCCCCGTAGCCGCCGTCGGGCGGGCGCGGCGGGACCTCCTCCGGAGCTACGCGAGGCGGGCGTCCGTCCGCGCAAGAGCCTGGGCCAACACTTCCTGAGCGATAGAGGCATCCTGCGGCGGATCGTGGCCGCGGCGGGGGTCGGGCCATCGGAGGCCGTCATCGAGGTCGGGGCGGGCGTGGGCTCGCTCACGGCTGAGCTGGCCGAGGCGGGGGCTCGGGTGGCGGCGGTGGAGGTCGATGAGAGGCTGTGCGCGTACCTGCGCCGGCGCTTCGCCGGGCAGGCGCGGGTGGCGGTCATCTGCGGGGACGTCCTTTCCCTGTCGCCGAGCGCGGTGCTGGCGGAGGCGGGGGCGTCGGGGCCCTATCTGGTGGTGGCCAATCTGCCCTACTACGTGGCGGCGCCGGTGCTTCGCCACTTCCTTGAGGCGCCCGCGGCACCGCGACGGATGGTGTTCATGGTGCAGAGGGAGGTGGCGGAGAGCATCGTGGCGGGGCCCGGGCGCATGAGCCTGCTGGGGGTGTCAGTCCAGCTCTACGGAGAGCCGCGACTGCTGTTCAGCGTTCCTCCCTCAGCCTTCTATCCTGCCCCGAAGGTGAGCTCGGCGGTGGTGCGCGTGGACGTCGCCCGGGAGCCGCGCGCCCGCGTGGAGAATGTGGAGCGTTTCTTCCAGGTGGTGCGGGCGGGCTTCAGCGCGCCCCGGAAGCAGCTTCGGAACGCGCTGGCGCTGGGCCTGGGGCTGGATACGGTGGCTGCGGCGTCGCTGCTGGGCATCGCGGGCATCGACCCGCGTCTGCGGGCGCAGGCGCTGAGCCTGGAGCAGTGGGCGGCGCTGGCCCGGACACTGCCGAGGGACTTCGGCCGGGGAGGGGAGGACCGGTGAGGCTGTCGCTCATCGCTCCCGCCAAGATCAACTGGACCCTGGAGGTGCTGGGGAGGCGGTCGGACGGCTACCATGAGGTACGCACGGTCCTGCAGACTGTCGATCTGTGGGATGAGGTGGAGATGGAGCCCTTTGAGGAGATGCGCATCCGCATGCCGGGGGCAGAGGAGTCCGAGACGGGCATCAGCGCGGAATCGAACCTGGCCATGCGGGCGGCGATGGCGCTCCGGTGGTGCTGCGGACGCGGATACCGGTCGCGGGGGGGCTGGGGGGTGGGAGCCGCGACGCGGCCGCGGTGCTGCGGGGCCTGAACCGGCTGTGGGGGCTGGGCCTGGCGGGGGAGGAGCTCGCGGAGGTGGCCGCGGGGCTGGGCTCCGACGTGGCCTTCTTCCTGCGCGGGGGGACGGCGCTGGGGGAGGGACGGGGCGAGCGGGTGAGGCCGCTGGAGGATGCCCGGTTGCGGGCGTTCGTGCTGGCGTGGCCGCCGAAGGCGGGGCCGAGCGACAAGACGGCCCGGATGTACGGGGCGCTGCGGGCTCAGCACTACAGCGACGGGTCGGCGAGCGGGCGGCTGGTGGAGCGGTTGCGCGGGGGCCAGGAGATCGGTGACGATGACATCCAGAACGTCTTCGAGGGGGTGCTGGGCGAAGTGCTGCCGGAGGCGGGGCGAGTGTTCGAGGGGATTGCGGGCAGCGGGCTGGGGCGCCCTCACCTCGCCGGGAGCGGGCCGGGGTTGTTCCTGCTGCCGGATGAGGGTCGGGCTATCGAGTCTGTGGTGAGGGAGCTGCGGTCGCGGGGGCTGGAGGCGAGGGAGACGAGAACGCTGGCCGCCGAGAAGGCGGTGGCGTTGAGGGAGGAGTGAGGGGTGGCTGAGGTGCTGGCGGGGTTCATCTGCGGCTATGTGGTGGCGCTGGTGACGGCGCCAGCGGCGGCGATCGCGCTGATGCGCTCGGGTTCGGAGCGAGTCCGGCTGGTGGTGCCGGCGCAGAGCTCGGTGGCGGCGGTGTCGGCGGTGCTGCACCTTTTCGCGCTGCTGCTGTTCACGGCGGTGGGCATGCTGCTGGGGCTGCTGCTGATGGCACTGGAGGAGCGGGCGCCTGAGGGAGGGCTGGGGAGTCCGAACCAGGTGTTCACGGGGCTGGTGCTGGCGTGCGTGGCCATCGCGGTGGTGCCGATCTCGGTGGTGGTGCCGGGGATCCGGAAGCCGTCGGCTGTCGTGGGTCTGGCGCTGGCGGGGCTGTTCGGCTACCTGATGCCGTACCTGGCCTCGTGGAGCCCTCTCGATTCAGGGTAGGGGCGGATGCCATGTCGCTGAACACGGGTGGGACGATCATCGACATGCACGTGCATACGACGCGTGGTGCCACCGACAGCGCCCTGCACCCGGAGGAGCTGGCGCGGGAGGCGCAGCGGCGGGGGCTGTCGGGCGTCAACATCACGGAGCACGACCGGCTCTGGGACCGGTTTGCGCTGGATGACTATCGGAGCCGGCACGGGGACAGGCTGTTCATCGCCAACGGCATGGAGGTGTCCACGGACCTGGGTCACATCCTGGTCATGGGCCTGGACGGGTATGTGCCGGGGATCAGGAGGGCGCGGGAGCTGCGACGGGTGGTGAGGGAGGCGGGGGGCTACATGATCGTGGCGCATCCGTTCCGCCACTTCTTCGAGCGGGTGCACTTCCTGAGGGAGGGTCGGGAGCCGTTCTCGCTGTCGCCGGAGCAGGCGGCGCGGCTGCCGGTGTTCCAGACGGTGGACGCGATCGAGGCGCTGAACGGGGCGAACAACGCGCGGGAGAACCTGTTCGCGCTGAGGGTGGCGATGATCCTGGGCAAGCCGGTGACGGGCGGCAGCGACGCTCACTCCAACCAGGGCATCGGGATCTACTGCACGGTGTTCGAGCGGGCGCTGGAGACGCAGGAGGAGATGCTGGCGGAGCTGCACGCGGGGCGGTTTCACGCGCACCTGGGGCTGCTGGAGGGGGATCTCCGGCCGTTGACCGAGGAGAGCCTGGAGGGGGGCGCGGAGGAGGCTGGCAGCTAGCGCGAGCGCTGAGAGCGCCTGGCGCCGATCCGGCCACGTCGCACGCCGCCTGCGGCGGC
>CAZFGZ010000074.1:0-9777 GCA_964518585.1 uncultured Dehalococcoidia bacterium
TTTGGAATCTGGGGGACACCCCCAGACCCCCGGCAGAGGGGCTGTGCCCCTCTGCGCTCCCCCTTTAGCGACAGCCTCCGAAACCCGCAACCTCCTGAACTCGGTGCGTCAGACGGCCCAGCAGGGTTGCTTGCTAGTTGGGGACCCAGCCCTTAGCGCGTTCCAGGGCGCGCTTCCAGCCGGCGTAGAGCTCTTCGCGCTGGTCTTCTTTCATCCGGGGCTCGAAGGTGCGGTCGGAGCGCCAGCGGCGCGCCAGCTCGTCGCGGCTGGGCCAGAATCCGACGCCCAGGCCAGCGAGGAAGGCGGCGCCGAGGGCGGTGGTCTCGGGGATGGCGGCGCGGAGGACGGGTCGTCCGAGGATGTCGGCCTGCATCTGCATGAGGAGGTCGTTGCGGGCGGCGCCGCCGTCGGTGCGTAGCTCGGGCATGGCAACGCCGGACTCGCGCTCCATGGCTTCGACGACGTCGCGCGTCTGGAGGGCGATGGACTCGAGGGTGGCGCGGACGATGTGGGCGGCCGTCGTGCCGCGGGTGATGCCGACGATGGTGCCGCGGGCGTACTGGTCCCAGTGGGGCGCGCCCAGCCCGACGAAGGCCGGCACGACGTAGACGCCGTCGCTGGAGTCGACGCTGGCGGCCAATTCCTCGCTCTCGCCGGCGCTCTCGATGATGCCCAGGCCGTCGCGCAACCACTGGACGGCCGCCCCGGTGATGAAGATGCTCCCCTCCAGGGCGTAGTCCACGCGGGGGCCTATCTGCGAGGCGACCGTGGCGAGCATGCTCCGCGAAGGGGCGGGGCTTTCGCCGGTGTGCAGCAAGAGGAAGGAGCCGGTGCCGTAGGTGTTCTTGGCCATGCCGGGCTGGAAGCAGGCCTGGCCGAAGAGGGCGGCCTGCTGGTCGCCGGCCATCCCGGCGATGGGTATCTCGGCGCCGAGGAGCGAGGGGAGGGTGGTCCCCACCACCTCGCTGGAGGAGCAGACGCTGGGGAGGACGGCCTCGGGGACGGCGAGCTCGCGGAGGAGGTCGGGGTCCCAGCGGCCCTCGCGGAGGTTGTAGAGCATCGTGCGGGAGGCGTTCGTGGCGTCGGTGACGTGGACGGCGCCGCCGGTGAGGCGGTAGACGAGCCAGCTATCGACGGTGCCGAAGGCGAGCTCGCCGCGCTCGGCGCGCTGCCTGGCGCCGGGCACGTTGTCGAGGATCCAGCGCAGCTTGGTGCCGGAGAAGTAGGCGTCGATGACGAGGCCGGTCCTCTCGCGGACGAGCGGCTCGAGGCCGCGGCGGCGCATGTCGTCGCACATGGGGGCGGTGCGACGGCACTGCCAGACGATGGCGTTACATAGCGGGCGGCCGCTGGCCCTCTCCCAGACGACGGTGGTCTCGCGCTGGTTGGTGATGCCGATGGCGGCGACCTGGGAGGGTTCCACGGCCGCGCCGGCCAGGACGTCGCGGGCGGCCTCTAGCTGAGAGCGCCAGATCTCTTCGGGGTCGTGCTCGACCCAGCCGGCCTGGGGGTAGATCTGGGGGAACTCGCGGCCGGCGTCGGCGACGGGAGCGCCCTCCTGGTCGAAGAGGATGGCGCGGGAGCTGGAGGTGCCCTGGTCGAGCGAGAGGATGTAGGAGGACATGGCAGGCCTTTCCAGACGAAGTCGGCACCAGTGTAGTGGGCCGGGGCGGTAGTGTCACGGGCGCGGGGGCTCGGTTGAATGAGGACGGGAGCGCGATATAAGATACAGGGGCGATCCGGGGCGATTAGCTCAGATGGCTAGAGCGTCTGTTTTACACACAGAAGGTCGCAGGTTCGAGTCCTGCATCGCCCACCACCAATCTAAATCGAGCTGATAACCGTAGAACGGCTTTGGCACAGCGGTTATCCAGACGATAAGATCACCTCTAGAACGGAGGTGGTCTTGTGTCTACACTTACTCGCACCATCGAGCCGCTAACTGCAAATTAGCGAGCCTGTCCCCTAGTGCCGTAGACTCAGGCCATGACACTGCCAGCAGCCAAGCGTATCCAGTTATCGTGTCAAACTACCTTCCTCACGGCGCAGGGTCAGCGTATGGCCAGTGCCCCCACCACGCGCACCAGAGCCGGGCGGTGGCAAAGACCGGGGGCGGCCTTGGCGACCGCCCCCGGTGATAGTGGAGCCTGCTAGATGAAGCCGTGCGTCGGCTAGTGGCAGCTATGCCCTGACTGATCGAGCACTAGCAGCACGTCCACGATGATGCTGACGGCCAGATCCGGCCGATCTGACCAGGTCTCGCCCGCCGAGCGGTCGTAGAAGCTTCCGTCGGCTTGACAGCCGCCGTTGCTCCCGTCGGCTTGACAGTCGCCGTTGCGGGTGTCGTCGTAGCACCGGCCGCCGCTGTTGCAAACACCTCGATGCGACGTGCCGGAGTACTCGAGGACGGCCAGGACGTCGTTGAGGATGCTGACGGCCCCGTCCCTGTCCTCTAGGGTGCCGCCGTTGAAGGCGGTGGGGACTGGCACGTCGTAGAAGTCGTAGGGGTTCGTGGGGTCGCGGGTGCCGCCGTCCTGAGCCGGCGCATAGACCTCCTGTCCGTCAGTGCAGCCGTCGCCGTCGCTATCGGGGTTGCCGGGGTCGGTACGGAGCCTCGCCTCCAGGCCGTCGGTGAGGCCGTCGTCGTCGGCGTCGGGGTCGCCGTCGCCGATGTCGGCATTGAGCTTGGTGACACGGTCGGCGGCGCCGCCGACTTCTTCGCCGTCGGGGTCGTTGACGTGGTCGGCGGGGTCGCAGCCGGGCTGAGGTGTCCCCATCTCAGCCGTCCAGATGCAATAAGTGGCAAACATGATCTCGGAGTCGGGGTCGCCGACCCACAGCCCGTCTCCGTCGTTGTCGGTGCAGGCGTGCTCCACGAACACAGTGCCGAGCTCGTCCGGCGCCTCGTCATACAGGCCGTCGGCGTCGTTGTCGATATCGTCGTCGCATATCTCCGGCACGCTGGCATCGCTCAAAGGGTTTGAGCCCATCCAGCACTCGACGCCGTCGGGGTAGGTGTCGCCGTCGCTGTCCGGGTTGGTGGTAAAGAGACCTCCGCTGAACGTACCGTACTCGCAGACCCAGGTGTCGCCCTTCAGGCTGACGTGGATGGTCAGCTCCTGGACGTCGGTGAGGCCGTCGTCGTCATCGTCCGGGTCGCAGGCGTCGCCCATTCCGTCGCGGTCGGTGTCGGTCTGGTCGGCGTTACCCACTGTCGGGCAGTTGTCAACGAGGTCGCCCACCCCGTCAGGCGTGGGCTCGTCGCTGTCGTCAGAGTCGCACTTCGTGCCGCGCAGGAACTCGTAGTAGTCACGGAGGCCGTCACCGTCCGTATCCACGACCGTGGGGTTACAGCCGTGGTGGACCTCCAGGCCGTCGGCGAGGCCGTCGTCATCTCTGTCGGCGATGAGGTCGCTGGCCGCGTCCTCGCACCACTCGCTTGGGCGCCCGGGCTGGAAGGTAGCGCAGTCCTCGATGCAGTCGTGGTCGTCGTCAGAGCCAGTCGGCTCGGTACCTCCGAAGTAGTCGCAGCTGAAGTCGACGTCCTCGTGGTGCTCGCCGGTCAGGGGGTCCTTGTAGGACACGCTGCCGCTGGAAACCACATAGTAGCCGGCGCAGTCGTCGATGCCGTCACTGCCGCCTCCGGGGGCCTGGCCAGCGGTACCCGTGTCCCCGCATCCTTCCGGGTTCACCATTACGTCGTGCGGGTTGAGTGTTTGGTCGAACAGGTGCAGGTGCGCCCTGTAGGGGTTGATGCCGTGTAGCGGCACCGCCGATGTCTCGCCTGAGGTGAGGACAAGGGCAGTCTTCCCGCCTCCCAGGTCCTTAAGCAAGCCGTAACCGAGGCCGAGGCTGTCGTATGGGATACTGACTTCGGCGCCTATGGAATTACAGAGCTTGGCTTCCTGGGTATCGACCTGGAAGGCACCAGCGAGGTCTGCCCTCTCGATCCCCGCCTTGGCGAGCACCCGATCGTGGACAGTGGCCGGATCCACGGATCTGATCGGGATTTCGCACCCCGGGCCATGGCAAGGTGGGCAGACGCCAGTCAGCGTGTAGAGCTTCCCAAATATCTCCAGCTCGACGCTTCCCTCGCCTATCTGCTTGCCCCATGCGTCGGGGTCTATGCCGGGCCAGGAGGTGTCCGTGGTATGGATCTCGAACCTGCCGCTGCCGAGGATGCCGCCGCCGAAGATGTCCAGCCAGATCTGGGCGCCGGTCGTCCCGCCGAGCGTCTTGTTATCCAGGACGACGTAGCCTTGCTGGTTGTAGGGCACCCTGCTTTCCTGCTCCTTGCAGGGCGCAGGCAGACGCTCGGGCATGTAGCACTTGAGGGCGTCCACGTTGTCGCCGACCTGGAGACCGATCTGCTCGGCACAGAGGACGCGGTGTACGCCCTCGGGTCCGGCGGCCAGGATGTCGGCCGCGCTCCAGTTGTGGTCTTTCAGGGTTTGGGAACCGGGTGCCAGGGAGAACCAGACCGTGTCGTCCGCAGGCACGTAGTCAAAGTCGCCGTTCTCTTTCACGCACAGGGCATCGATGTCGTCAGAGACAGACAGGCCGAGCTCACCGGTGCCGGCGTACAGGGAGAGTTGCGGCGTCCCTGTTGTATCCGCCACCAGTACATCGGCCGCTGACAGCATGCCCAAGCTAGGCGACGTCGGGTCCAGCGAGAGATAGACATGGTCGGGGTTATCCTCTAGGACTTGGCGCTCGGCCAGGGCGTCCACGTCGTCGTTGGGTGGTGCCCCGTCTTCCACCAGACTCAGTGAGGTGGGGCCGGACGGCGGGTTGCGGCCGTTGCAGTTGGCTCCGTCGCCGTCGATGAAGTGGTTATTGTGCTCGTACCCGTTGGTGCCGAATTCGTCGGCCTGGGGCTCCGAAGGGTCGCAGTTCGCTGAGGGGTGGTCCGTCTCGCCGCTTACGGCGGTGCCGGTCAGCCCCTTCGAGTTCTCATCCACGGAGAAGAACAAGAAGTCAGCGGCGTTCTGGCCATCGGGTTTCCAATAGCCGAACTCCTGGCCGGAGGCCAGGGCGTCGACGTTGTCTCCGCCCGCGCAGTTCGACAATCCGAGCGATAGACACGACAGGAACTCGACCGGGCCCGGGGTCAGCACGCTGGCGGGGTCAGGGAAACTGGGGCTGGTGCGGGAGAGGCTGAAGGCGGGGTGCTGCACGTTGTAGCACTTGAGGGCGTCCACATCGTCGGTAGGCTGCAGGCCCAACTGCGCTGCCGTCACCAAGACGCCGGGCCCCTCGCTGCCAAATATCAGGATGTCAGCCGGGCTGGCGCCGATGAGGCCCAGGGTGGGCGAGTCCGGCGTCAGGGAGAAGAGGATGGCTCCGTCCTGGTCGGACTCGTAGATACCGTCCCCGTCGTCGGTGATACACAGGGCATCGATGTCGTCCCCGAGGAGCGGGTCGGGATCGAGCCCGAGTTCCTCGGCCGTAAGGTAGACGGCGTCAATGCCGGGCGACCCATTGTTGTCCACGTAGATGTTGGCCCCTGACGGGGGTCCCGGAAGCGAAGGCAGCGACGGCGACGTGCGCTCCAGGGAGACGAAGACGGGCCATTGCTCCTGGGTGATGTTCAGCGGGTCCACGGCGTCCAGGTCGTCGCCTGCCGGCTCGTCGAGGCCCAGGGAGGGGGCCGGTGGGTTCGCGCAGGAGGGAACGCCGTCGCCGTCGAAGGCCTGGAAGTTGGAGTTGGCGCCGTCGCCGGTGCTGCCGAACTCATCCGCCTCCGGCTCCGGCGGGCAGCCGATGGTCTCTTTGTTCACGCCGGTGCCCGATAGGCCAACTGAGCCGGGGGCCACCGAGAAGTAGAAGAGGGCGTCAGGGTGCTCCGGATCGATCAGCCGCATGAGGCCATCGACGCCCCGAGAGATGGCGTCCACGTCGTCCCCGGTGCCGCAGTTAGTCAAGCCCAGTTGTCCGCAGGTGTATCCCGGAGTCGGCCCGGGTAGAACGAGCAGGTCGGCCGGGTCAAGTCCGGAGGCGCCGCCGGGCGCCACTGAGAACGTGGGGTCCTCCGGCCGGGGCAGGGGCGTGGGCGCGGTGCAGGTGATGTGGGCGTCCGTCAGCACGGTCTCGACGGGCATACCGCCCACGAGGAGGGTAATGGAGTATATGCCGGGTGGCTCGCCCGTCGGGCCCCGCTCGACGAGATGAACGTCGGTCTCGCCCGCGGCGATGCACTCGAAGGCGATACGGTGCGCCTGTCCGGTCTCATTGGTGCTGCCGGTAGTGAGGGCCGCGGCCGCGTACACAGTATTGGAATCCACCACCGGCGCGCTCTGGAGCGTCATGCCGCCCAGGCCCGTGTAGGTGACACCAGGGGGGTCGGCGTACTCAAGGACGGCAGGGTCAAAGGAGACCTTCGCATCATACCCGGCGTACTCCCAACCTTCGGTCACCGTTGTGATGTTGACGCCCACCTCGAACTGCTGGCCCACATCGTATGTGGCGGTGGCGTCCACGTCCCCGTCGGACGCGTCGGCGTCAACGGCCATGTCGTTCGGGTCATCACCCCATGCCGCGGGAAGGGTCACTCCATCACACTCGAGGCCGACCTGTTGAAGCGCCGTCAGCACATCCAGGAGGACGGTAATAGTGGTGTCGGGCGGGCCGGCGTCCCAGGGCGGGTTGGACCCTGGGCTGGCCCTGCGATCGTACTTCTGGCCCTCCTCTATGCCGTGGGAGTAGGGCGCGTCGTCGGTGGTGTCGCCGTCGAGGTCTACGCCCTTGACGCTGTCGTAGTCCACGCCGTTGGCGTTGGGCGGCCCGTTATCCGAAGTGCCGACGTAGAACAACACGGCCAGGACGTCGCCCATGGTGACGGCCCCGTTCCTGACGCCGTTGGCACCGTCGATGTCCGCCTTGGCGGGCACCGGCACGTCATAGAAGTCGTACCAGAGGTCAGGGTCGAAGCCCATAGCCAGTTCCTGGTCGCTGGAGCAGCCGTCGTCGTCGGGATCATCGATCGGATCGTCACACTGGGTGTCGCCCAGCCGGTCGATGCAGTCTTCGGCCGCCGCCAGCGGCGGCCCGCCCGGCTCGGCGCCGAGCGAGACCCAGAAGAAGCCGACCAGCAGGCCGATGCCTGCCAGGACGGCGGCCAGGGGAACGAGCCTTGGCGGGCGAAGCAGCCCGCGGTCACCACGCCAGGCGCTTCGCCATCCCAGTGCCAGCAGAGAGAAGCCTCTGTTCAGCTTGCTACGCATCGTTCCATCCTCCTTTTCACTACGGCGGGGTGAGAAGTGCATCCAGGCTGTCCTCAGGCGACCTCCCGCTTCAGCGTTCGGACGCCTAGCATGGCAAAGAAGGCAGCGAAGGCGAGCAGAATCACGAAATCGCTGGCCACGCCTGCACTGAACAAGCCATGGCCCTTGATCATCACGTCGCGCAGGGCGCTGACGCTGTAGGTTACGGGGAGAAAACGGCCCGCCACAGCTAGCGCCTGCGGCAGGCTCTCCAGGGGATAGAGTACGCCGCAAAGGACAAACTGGGGAATGAGCACCACGGGCAGCATCTGCATCGCCTCCGACTCGGTTCGGACGAAGGCAGAAAGAAAAATCCCCAGATTCAATGCGCACAGGGAGGTGACCAGTGTGAGCAGGAATATGACCCCCAGATGGCCCGTGTGATGAACGCGCAGAACGAGGACGGCCACCAAGAGGACAGCGGCCACTTGTATCAGGGCTACCATCCCATAGCCCAGCATGTAGCCAAGGACGAGCTCAGAGCGACGCAGGGCCGTCGCCATCAGACGCTCTAGGATGTGCAACCATCGGGCGCGGGTGACGCCGACCAGGGCACTGGTCAGGATGGAGAGAAAGGTGACGAAGGCGAGAAGCGAGGGAAAGACGTGGTCGAGATCGTCGTACTCCTCTCCGCCGTACAGGTAGGCCTTATCGAATTCAAAGGGTCCTTCGGCGGGCAGCGGCTCTGCGCCGGTCGCACCGCGGAACACCTTGAGGGGGGCTGTCGTGAGAGCGTGGCCCAGGGCGCGTTCGATCCTTGCGTCGGTTCCCAGGCTGTCCCCCTTGAGGCCTAGGACGACCGTCTGCTCCTCCCCACCCAGCACACCACGGGTAAAGGCATCGTCGATAACCACGAAGCCCTCAGCGTCGCCGTCACGGACCAGTTCCTCGGCCGCGTCGCGGTCGGGGGCGCGCAGAGTGGCGATGTCGTCGGCGTCCAGCGACTCCTCGATGTAGGATGCCACGTCGAGCGTAGCCCAGTGGTCGCCCTCCACGACCAGCGCCATCGTCAGGCCGCCAGTAGTGTTTCTCATCACGTAGCCGACGAGGAGGAGGGTCACCACGGGCACCAGCAGCACCACCCATAGGGTTCGGACATCCCTGTGAAAGGTGTGTGTGCTGACGCCCTGGGCAAACCTCCAGACTCTAGTAAAGCTCAATTCCCTCTCCCACCAAGCGCAGGAAGGCGCTCTCCAGCGTAGAGGCCCCGGTGAGCTCTTTCAGCTCATGGGGGCTTCCTTGGGCCAGCAGGCAGCCCTCCCGCATGATAGCCAGCCGGTGACATCGCTCTGCCTCATCCATGGCGTGGGTGGAGAGCACTATGGTCACCCCCTCAGCATTGAGCTGCCGGAAGTGCTCCCAGAAGTGCACCTTCAGGACAGGGTCCACACCGACAGTCGGCTCATCCAGAAGCAGGACATGGGGCCGGTGCACCAAGGCGCAGGCTAGCGAGGCCCGCCGCTGCATCCCGATACTCAGGTGTTTGACGAGGCGGTGCATTTGATCCTTCAAGCCGACGAGCTCCAGCGCTTCCTCCATTTGCGCCTTTGAGGCAACGCCCTGGATGCCGGCAAAGCAGCGCATGTTCTCCCACGCCGTCATCAGGTCCCAGATGCCGGCCGCCTGAGGCATGTAGCCCACGTGCGCCCGCAGGTCCAAACCAGGAGACACGCCTAGAACCCAGACATGCCCAGAGTCAGGCTTCAACACGCCCGCCAGCAGCCGGAGGAGAGTCGTCTTGCCACTCGCATTGGGGCCGAGGAGGCCAAAGGTGACACCGCGGGGGACGGCGAGGGATACATCTTTCACCGCGTCGATCTGGCCAAAGCGCTTGCAGAGGCTACTGGTCGCCACCGCCGGCCCGTCAGGAACCTCCTGCGGCGATTCCGGCGCACGCGCCGACGCCGTTGCCAGAACATCAACCGCGGGACGGAACTTGCTCATGGCGAGCTCCACAGCGATGATTAATTATGAGGAGAGGGTCTAGGAAGGGCCACTCTTGCCCCGGGTCCTGTTGGTCTTCACCGCGGCAGAGCCCCGTGTTGTCTATGCCTCAGGCGTACTTCAATACTCCGGCTACGCTATGTTCTCCCCCCGTAACGTTTGCATTATGAAGCGAGTTCGCGGGTGGTCTCACCCCGACAAGTGAATCAAGGGCTGAGGCAAATGACAAAGGCGGGGAATATCGCCACGCGGCGTCAGTTCGAGTTGGCCCCTATCATAGCACACCCTGTCAAGTGTGACGCCTCCTAACAAAGCACATACGCACCGGGCAGGACGAGCAGTGCTTGTGCATGGGCCGCCGTCTTCTGGCGGGCCTCATCGCATCCGGCAACCCCGTCCCGGGCCCCGTAGACGGATTGGAGTGTACCGTCGGCTGCTGTTTCAGTGAGTGAGGACCTTTCCGAGGGCGAGAGGGGTTGCCAGCTTGGGAGCAACGCTGACAGCAATCTGGGCGGATGACAGCAACCGGCGGTGGACGCACGCGCCCACCTTAGGCCGGTTCTTGGGCGCT
>CAZFGZ010000075.1:0-9637 GCA_964518585.1 uncultured Dehalococcoidia bacterium
GCGGGCCGCCCTGCGGCCGGGCGGCCGCTTCCTCATCGACTTCATCAACCGCGACTGGGTCATCCGGTTCTATCAGGCGCATGACTGGCGGCGGGCGCCCGACGGGTCGCTGCTCCTGCTCGAGCGGCGCTGGGACCCGCTGACCGGCCGCAATCTGGAGGAGATCACCCTCATCAGGCCGGACGGATCGCGCCAGCGCTACCAGTTGTCTCTGCGCATGTACACGGCGACGGAGCTGGCGGCGATGGCCTCTTCGGTAGGGCTGACGGTACGCCGGGTCTGGGGCGGCGATGATGGCTCTGAGTTGGGTCTGGAAAGCCAGCGCGTCATCATGCTGGCAGAGAGGGCGAGCTAGCCCACGTGTTCTCCATGGCTAGCCGAAACGACATGTTCTCTCGGGTTCTCAGTCAGGGCGGTCCGCGTAGGACGGGGCGTTCTGATCGATCCAGGTGTTGGCGAAGAGGTAGCTATTCCCGTACCAGTTCCATATCCAGGGGTTGCGGACGTAGTTCCAGTACATGTCCTGCTCATTCTGGTTAGCGAACTTGATGTCCGCGTTGACCTGATCCATCAGGTAGTGCTGGAGCTCCAGGCCGATGTCCCGTCGCTCCTGGTAGTTAAACTCGATGCGCTGCGCGTCCAGCAGCTCGTCAACCGTTGGATCGGAGAGGCGGTAGGAGTTCTTGCCGCCTCCGGTGTGGAAGTACGGATAGAGCCAGTCGTCCAGGTCGATCCAGCCGTTGTCGTATCCCCAGACGGCCTCGCACGTGCCGGTGGCGGCGCCCTGAGTGTTGCGCAGGGTGCAACTGGCCAGGCTGGTGTAGCCGGTTGGATCAACCTCTGCCTCCAGTTCAACTCCCAGCACCTCCCTCAGCATGCGTACGGTCTGGGGCAGGGCGATGTTGGGGATGAAATCGGGGATGCCGCCGAAGATCATCTTGAAGCTGCCCACGGCCTCGGTGCCGCCGGCGGCCTCCCAGAGCCTCTTGGCCTCGGCGATGTCCTCTTCTCGCTCCTCAGGGGTGAGGCGGTAGCCCGGCTTCTGTAGCAGCTCCTCCTGAGGGATGGCCCAGCGGCGCATCATCCAGGCGATGGGCCCGCTGAGGTGGAAGTGGGGCCGGCCGGGCGGACCCTGCCAGAACTGCTCCGCCAGGGTCTGGCGGTCGATGGCCAGGTGGATGGCGCGGCGCCTGCGCTGGTCATCGAAGGGAGGGCGGTCTATCAGGAAGCGGATGCCGGGGCTCCCGCTCTGAGGACAGGCGACCACATAGGCCTCGCCCACGTCGTCGAGGACGCGGTATGTGTCCGCCAGGTTGGCGAAGCCCCCGCGGTCGATCTGCTTGGTCTTGAAGGCGGTCTCGACGACGGCCGCGCTCTCCGGCGTCCACAAGGTCTCGCGCGCGTCCAGGAAGGGTCGGCCGGTACCCAGGTCCGGACGGTCGTCGGCGCCGAACCATTTGGGGTTGCGCACCAAGAGCACCGTGTCCATCGCCTGGAACTTCTCCAGTATGAACGGCCCGGTGCCGATCATCTTGGACACCTCGTTCATCTCGTCGTTCTCGTCCACCAACTCCTTGGCGATGATGAAGGCGTTCCTGTCGGCCAGGTAGTGGAGGAAGGGCGCAACGGCGCCCTTGGTGGTGATTCGCAGGCTGAGGTCATCCACAAGCTCGATCTTGTCCACTGCCTCCCAGTGATAGCGGCGGTAGTAGAGGGCGGACTGCGGGCTGTCCGGGTTGATCTGGCGCTCGATGGAGTACTTGACGTCCTCGGCGGTGAGCTGGCGCCCCGCCACCTCTGGATACTTGTCGCGGATCTCCGATGTGTCGTGGAAGTAGACGTTGGGGCGGATTCTGATGATGTAGGTCTGCTCGTCGGGCTGCTCGGGCATGCCGGGGTCGCCGTTCGGGTCGGCCGAGAGGTCCGGCCTCATGACCTGCTCGATCTCGTCGTCGTACTGGAGGACCTTGCTGAAGACCGAGGCGTGCATGCTGTAGAGCGGCCCGAACTGTGTCTGGTGGGGATCGAGGGTGTCGATGGCCATGGCGTCGTAGCTGAAGTTGCGATAGCCTCCGCCCCGGGTGACCACGGGGACCGGAGCGGGAGTCGCCATGCTCGGCCCGGGAGTTGGCGCTCCCTCTTCGCCCTCGCCGGCGCAGCCTGTGAGGGCGAGGCCCGCTGCTCCTGCCCCGGCCGCCAGGGCGCTCCCGAGCAGGCGTCGCCTGGACACGCGTTGGCGCCGCCAGCCCTCCCAGTAGCCACCCCGGTGCTCCTGCATCAACTCACCCCTCTCTTCTGAGGGCCCGCAGGCCGCCTTCGCCGCGACGGGCGCTGCGTGTGGGCCGTGTCTACCCTCGCGCCCTCATTCTCGACCCATTGCGCGGGAGGGGCAAGAGACGTTAGCCCCGAAGGGCTACCGCCAGATGGACCCGCGGGAGGAGCCAGCATGGAGCTCGACGGGTCCCTCCTCGGTTTCCGGTCAAACGGTTGCCCGGCCGCGGCCGCGAAGGGGGTGGGGAGCCCGGAGTCCTTCTTCACTCCTCCTCGTCCGGCCCCTCTGTGCGGACAAGGACCTCGCGGGAGCCCGAGCCCTCGGCAGGACCGACGATGTCACGCTCCTCCAGCATGTCCATGAGGCGGGCCGCCCGCGGGTAGCCGACGCGCAGGCGCCGCTGGAGGAGAGAGGTGGAGACGCGGGTGTGCTCGGCGGCCAGCTCCCTGGCGCGCTCCAGCAGGGGGTCATCGTCCCCGAAGAGCTCGTCCACCTCGGGCCGGGCCTCATCGAGCAGGTTGTCGTGCACCTCTCGCTCCAGCTCCCGGAAGCGATCCTGCGTCCAGAAGGCGACCAGGCGTTCGATCTCCTGGTCCGAGACGAAGACGCCCTGGAGTCTCTTGGGCTTCACCGCGTCGCTGGGCATGTAGAGCATGTCGCCGCGGCCCAGGAGCTTCTCGGCACCGGCCATATCGAGGACGGTGCGCGAGTCCACCTGGGAGCTCATGGCAAAGGCGATGCGGGTAGGGAAGTTCGCCTTGATGAGCCCCGTAACCACGTCCACGGAGGGACGCTGGGTGGCGATGATGAGGTGGATACCGGTGGCGCGGGCGAGCTGCGCCAGGCGGCAGATCTGGCGCTCCACCTCGTATGGCGCCGCCATCATCAGGTCCGCCAGTTCGTCGATGATGACCACCCAGTAGGCGAGGGGGCGGGGGCAGCGCGGGTGGCGATTGTAGGCATCGATGTTGCGCACGGCGAGGGAGGCGAAGCGGCGGTAGCGGGCCTCCATCTCATGGATCACTGCCTGCAGAGTGGGGACCACCTTGTCCAGATCGACTACGATGGAGGAGAAGGCCAGGTGCGGGATGCGCCCAAACGCGGAGAGCTCCACCCGCTTGGGATCGATCATTACTAGACGCACCTGCTGCGGGGAAGCATGCATCAGGAGGCAGGCGATGATGGAGTTGATGCAGACGCTCTTGCCGCTACCCGTGGCGCCGGCGATGAGCAGGTGAGGCATGCGGGCCAGGTCCGCCGCCACGGGGTCACCCGACACGCCCTTGCCCAGGGCCAGGGCCAGCCTGGAGCGGACGGAGGTCCGCTGGAAGGGCGGGCTCTCGACGACGCCGCGAAGGGTGACGAGGCCCGCGGTCGTGTTGGGCACCTCGATGCCCACGAATGGCTTCCCCGGCACGGGGGACTCGATGCGGATGGAGGGGGCGGCCAGGGCCAGCGCCAGGTCACTGGCGAGGGTGGTAATCTGGTTGACGCGCACCCGCGTGCGCGCGACCTCCTCCGTGTGGGTCTTGGGATTGCCGTCCTTGTCCAGAGCGGGCTTGCCGTCCTTGTCCCGCTCCTGGACGGTGCGGGTCTTGATCTCCCAGCCGGGCTCAACGCCGAACTGGGTGACGGTGGGCCCCTCGTTGATCTGGATGACGCGGGCGTCCACCCCGAAGCTGGCCAGGGTGTCCACGATGAGCTGGGCACGGGCGTCTCTGTCGGCCTGCGCTCCCGTCGCCGCTGTGGCGTCCGTCAGCAGGTCGAGCGGCGGAAGCTGCCAGCCGTCGGCCGCGTGCGGGGAGGCGACTATGGTTAGCCGCTGCGGGGACTCTTCCCCGGCCTCAATCGCCAGTGGTAGCTCCGTCTGAAGACCGAGGTCAGGCGGGAGCGGGGCTCTTTCTCCCGGCTCGCCCGGAGGCTCGTCGACGGCTGTGCCGGGCTCCTCACCCAGGACCGTACCCGAGCTGCGGGCCCACATGAGGGTCTCCAGAGGCACCTTCACGGAGGTATCCGGCGGTGGCCGGGTGGGGAAGATCAGGTCCACCACCTTCGCCGTGGCACGCCAGGCCCGCTGAGGTAGCCGCCAGCCCCAGACCCTTCTGGCGATAACAGGTACCTCGCGAAGGGCGGCCATGCTGGCCTGAGGCCACATGATGGCGAAAGCAGCGCCTCCGGCGAGCAGCCAGATGAGGATTCCCAGGGGATGGCTGGCAAGGAGATGGCCCAGGTCGCCGCCGGCGGTGACGTCTGAGAGGGACGTCTCACCCAGCTCACCGTCGGGCCGGAAGAACCCCAGGAGGCCGATCGTGAAGGCTGCGGCAAGCAGTCCAACCAGCCAGGGCTTCCACCACCGCACGGCTGAATTGAGCTCGTGGCGCAGGATGAGCCAGCCCAGGTAGGCGAGAAAGGCCACCAGGACGAAGACGTGCAGGCCGAAGGTGCGGACGAGCACATCGCCTAGGCCGGAGATGTCTCCTGTCCTGGGCGCCAGCCAGGCGACGGAGATGAGGGCGAGGATGATCAGGGCGAGGCCAAGGGCCTCAAGGCGAAAGAGGAGATGGAAGAGGAAGCTCGCCGCCGACGGTCCGGTCCTCCGGCGACCGGCCGGACGGGGCCGCACGGCCCGAGCACTGGCGCGAGGGCGGGGTCTGGCTCTAGTCCTGGCCACTTCTCGCCTTCTGCCGCGCCGATGAGACCCCGCCAGCCCACCGGGCAGTCAACAATACTATACCTCCACCGCCACCGGCAACACCATAGGTCGGCGTCGCGTCTCCTCATAGAGGAACTTGGCGATGGCGTCCTTCACCTTGGCGTTCACCACCCCCCAGTCGGCGGTGTGGTCGGCTCCTTCGAGGGTAGCCACTACCATCCTCTGGGTCCGCCTGAGCAGGTTCTCGGATTCCTCTATGTCCACGAATCCGCGGGAGATCACCTCGGGCTGCCCCACTACCTGGCCGTTGCGCTTGTTGATGGCGAGGATGATCACGACCATGCCGTCGCTGGCCAGGTGCTGGCGGTCGCGCAGGACCACGTGGTCCACGTCGCCAACGCCCAGCCCGTCCACGTACACGTATTCGGCGGGGACACGCCCCGTGACGCGCGCGCCCCGCTCATCGAGTTCCAGAACGTCGCCGTCCACCATGACGAAGGTGTTCTCCTCGGGGATGCCCATGGACTGAGCCAGCCTTGCGTGCAACACAAGGTGGCGGTATTCGCCGTGAACGGGCACGAAGTACCTGGGCCTCACCAGCGACAGGATGATCTTGAGCTCTTCCTGGGCGGCGTGACCCCGTACGTGCACGTCCGCGATGCGGTTGTAGAGAACCTGGGCACCCAGCCGGAAGAGGTTGTCCACGGTGCGATAGACCAGTGACTCGTTGCCGGGAATAGCCGTGGCCGAGAGCACCACGGTGTCCCCGGGCACGATCTGGATGAAGGAGTGATCGCGGTTGGCCATTCGGGCGAGGGCGGAGGTCGGCTCGCCCTGACTACCGGTGGTTATGACGGCGAGCCTGTGAGGGGGCACGCTGTCCAGCTCTCGGACGTTCACCATGGTCCCCTCTGGCACGGAGAGGTAGCCCAGCTCCGTGGCCATCTGGACGTTGTCCAGCATGCTGCGCCCGGTGACGAAGACGCGGCGGTTGTTGGCGTGGGCGGCGTCTATGACCTGCTGCACGCGCGAGATGAGAGAGGCGAATGTGGCCACGATAACGCGGCCGGGAGAACTCGACATAATATCGCGTAGCGAGGCGCCCACCAGCCGCTCGGACGGCGTGTAGCCGGGCATCTCGACGTACGTGGAGTCCGATAGGAGGAGGAGGACTCCGTCGGCACCGAGGCGGGCCAGGCGCGGCAGGTCAGTGGGTTGGGCCATGACCGGCGTATGGTCGAGCTTGAAGTCGCCGCTATGGACGACGGTGCCCAATGGGGTGCGGATGGCGAGCCCTACGGAGTCGGGCACGCTGTGGGCTACGGTGAAGAACTCGACGCGGAAGACTCCTTCCTGCACCACGTCGTTGGGGCTGATGGTGCGTATATCGGCCTGGGCCAGCATGTTGGCCTCCCTCAGCTTCACCGTCACCAGGCCGGCGGTGAGACGGGTGCAGTAGAGGGGCACGTTGACCCGCGCGAGGACATACGGGAGAGCACCGGTGTGGTCCTCGTGGCCGTGAGTGATGAAAATGGCGCGCAGGCGGCCCCGGTGCTGCAGGATGTAGCTGATGTCCGGGATGACCAGGTCAATGCCCAGCATGTCCTCTTCAGGGAACATGAGGCCGGCGTCGACGGCGATCATGTCTTCGCCGTACTCGAAGAGCATCATGTTCTTGCCGATCTCGCCGAGACCGCCGAGTGGGATGACGCGTAGCTTCTTGGCTGCCATGGTTCGGGGCTAAAGCAGGCGCATCTGCTCCGGCTCAGGCGCCGCCGCCTTTATCTCCTCCTTCCGGGCCTCTTCTAGGATGGCCGGGAGTTTCTTGAAGTCCTCTTCGATCGTCCGGCGCAGGCTGCCCTGGTGCAGCGCCGCGGCCGGATGGTACATGGGCACGATTACCATATCGCCGACCTGTCGGGCCTGGCCGTGGATGCGGCTGATCGACTGGCCGGGGAAGTAGCGGTTCATGGAGTAGCGGCCCAGGGTCGCCACGATCCTGGGGCCGATGATCTCGAGCTGGCGGTCCAGCCACTTGCGGCAGGCATCGATCTCCTGAGGCAGGGGGTCACGGTTCTCGGGCGGGCGGCACTTGATGACGTTGCCGATGTACACATCCTCCCGCCTCAGGCCGATGGACGCCAGAAGCTGCTCCAGGAACTGGCCGGCCGGCCCCACGAAGGGTCGGGCCTGCTGGTCCTCGTAGTAGCCCGGCCCCTCGCCGATGAAGACGATGTCGGCGTCGGGCCGGCCCTCACCCGGGACGGCGTGAGTGCGGGTCCGGGACAGCTCGCAGTCCGGGCAGCGGGCGATCTCCTCGCTGAGTCGGGCCAGCGCGGCCCCTTTCTCTGCTGCGTCCATGCGCTAGCTCCTCTGCTCTCCTTGCGGGCGCTCCCCCCGCAGGGTGCCCAGGAGTGTGCTCACTCCCACGTACAGAACCACTACAGCGAAGATCCGCCGGAGAACGGCGGCGTCGATGAAGTCGGCAAGGATGGCGGCTCCGAACGCGGCCGCGGCCGCCGGCGGGGCCGCCCACGCCGCCGTCCTGAGATCGACGTTGCCCTGCCTGAAGTGGGTGATGCCTCCCACCGTTGCTGTGGTGATGATCACCGCCAGGGAGATCCCCTGGGCCACGTGCTGGGTCTCCCCTATGACGAGGACGAGCGCGGGGACATAGATCGCGCCTCCGCCGATACCCAGGAAGCCGCCGGCCGCGCCGCCCAGCACTCCGGCCATGATCCCAACGACGATATCCCCTGGACTCAATCTCTAAGCGATTCAGGCGATGAACATGCGGATGGCCACGGCAAGGAGGAACAGCCCGAAGACCTGCCGCAGGCGCAGAGGCGAAACCCGAGCCATGGTCTTGGCACCCACGTAGGCCCCTACCACAGTCCCTGCTGCCATGACCCCCGCAAGCGGCCAGTCGATGTTGCCCGCAGCAACGTAGCCGATGAGCCCTGCGCTGGCCACGCAGAGCACAATGGCGAGCGAGGTCCCGTGAGCCAGGTGCTGGGGCAGCTTCACCACTGCCACGAGCAGGGGCACCATCACGGCTCCGCCGCCCACTCCGGTCAGGCCGCTAAAGACGCCCCCGGTGAGGCCAGTGAAGATCGATCGTGCCCTTTGTGCTCCCAGTCCGTCACCTCGCCAGCTTTGGCGAGATGATAGCACGCCGGTCCAGAAGCAGTCAATTGGTCAAGCTAATGAGCAGATACTTCTCTCTCAGCCACAGGCAGGACGGGCTGACCCTCGACCAGCTTTGCCAGGAAAATGCCGACGAAGTAGAGCACGATCACCGGCCCCGCCACCAGCGACTGGGTGATGGGGTCGATGGAGGGGGTCACCACCGCCGCCAGGACGAACGCCAGGACGATGGCATAGCGCCACCAGCTCAGCAGCTTGCGTGAGGTGACGACGCCCAGCTTGGCGAGGCCCATCACGAAGAGGGGCAGCTCAAAGACCAGGCCCGTAACCAGGATCAGCCGGATGACGAAGTCCATGTAGCTGCGGATCCTGATCTGCGGCTCGGCGATGTCGCTGGGGGCCCCGATGAGGAAGCCCAGGGCGGGCGGCAGCTCTACGTAGTAGGCGAAGGCGCAGCCGGCCACGAAGGCGAACGATGCGCCTGCCACGATGGGATACACCCAGCGCTTCTCGCCGCGCGTGAGAGCGGGGCCCACGAAAGCCAGGATCTGATAGACGATGATGGGCATGGCGATGGCCACGCCAAGGAGCAGCGCCACCCGGAAGTATGTGGTCCAGTACTCCAGGGGCTCGATGAAGATCAGGTCGAAGTTCTCTACGCGGTCCTCCCCCGGCTTGGCCAGGTACTCCAGGAACCAGCCGGAGAGGGGCCACAGGGAGGCGAGAGTTGCCACCAGCAGGGCGACGGAGGAGACGATGAGCCGGTAGCGGAGCTCTTGCAGGTGCTCCAGGATGCTGAGGACCTTGCCTTCTTTCTCGGCGGGCTTCTCTCCGGGGGTCTGCGGTGCGGCCATATCACGGCTGGAGGCGCAAGCCCGGCACCCCTAACGATCACCGTTCGCTGCCGCGCCTGAGGAGGCCCCTGGTCCAGGCGGTTGGTGCTGGCTCGAGGCCTGGGGCCTGGTCGGGGGCGGGCCGCCGGCAGGCTCCACGCGGAGCCCCTCCTGAGCATCCTTGGCCGCCCCGGCGATCTGACTCTCGATGGCCTGGCTGTCGCGCGCCAGACCTCTCTTCACCTCCTTCCACTCCTCCCTCACCTCAGAGTACTCACGCTCGAAGTCCTCCAGGGCGCCCGTGAACTCCCGGCTCAGGTTGGCGGTGTAACGGCGGAACTCGCGGATGAAGCGCGCGAGTTGGGCGGCCATCTCAGGGAGGCGCTGCGGCCCCACCACGAGCAGAGTGATTACGAGAATAACGAGGAGTTCCGGTAAGCCTATGCCAAGAAAGTCCATGACCTGTGCCGGCGCCCGGCGGGAACCTCTCCAGAATAAATAAGCCGCGCGCGGTCCTGGGACCGTGGACAGAGGCGCGCGGCGGCCCGACTAGTTGGCCCTATTCGTCTTCTATGCCCAGGTCCTTCAAGTAGTCTACGGCGTCCTGCACCGTGACGATCTTCTCAGCATCCTCGTCGGAGATCTCGAGGGGTTTGCCGTCCTTGCTGAACTCCTCCTCCATGGACATGATGAGCTCCACGAGATCCAGGGAGTCGGCGTTCAGGTCATCGA
>CAZFGZ010000076.1:0-9614 GCA_964518585.1 uncultured Dehalococcoidia bacterium
TAGGGGCGCCAGCCGCGGTCCTCGCAGACGGGCAGGAGGGCCTGGAGGAGCATGATGCCGCCCAGGTGGCCGCGGAGG
The DNA here is from genome assembly GCA_964518585.1 of uncultured Dehalococcoidia bacterium. Classification (GTDB taxonomy): domain Bacteria; phylum Chloroflexota; class Dehalococcoidia; order DSTF01; family CAZFGZ01; genus CAZFGZ01. The sequence goes on from CAZFGZ010000076.1 coordinate 79, forward strand.
GGCCTGCCCAGGCGCTGCGCGGCCCAGACGACGGCGTACTCGGGGATGATGAGGTCGGAGCTGCGGACGATGTCGGCGAGCTCCTTGTCGCGGCGCATGAGCCAGAACTTGTTGGCGTTGACGACGGTGACGCGGTGCGGTCGGCGGCTCTCGATGAGCCTGCTTACGCGGTCGACGGCTTCGTCCATCGTCAGGGAGTCTATGGGGGCGCCGAGGACGTTCACGCGGTCAGGGCTAGGCTCTTGCATGTCTCATCTCCGATCTCGATGCGGGATTGCAGCTCGACGAGGGCGCGCTGCATCCAGGCCAGCGACCAGCGGATGTAGGGGGTGCGGATGGCGTAGCGGCGGTTGATCTGGTAGGCGATGGCGCCGTCGCTGCGCCGGAAGAGACCGACCGCCCTGGCCGCGATGCGGGCGGCGCGGTCGATGAGGGCGGGGTCCAGGAAGGCGAGGCGCAGGTGGGTGATGACGGCCTGGGCGAAGGTGTGGGCGTCGAGGGGGTAGGGGCTGCGGTCCGAGTATCGCGCTGTCCCGTCCGCCTCGATGAGGTGCTGGGTGTAGTACTGGAATCCCCGTCGCAGGGCGGGGAGCAGGTCGTGGCGGTCGAGGCCGTCGATGCAGTCGGCGAGGGCGCAGAGCACGTAGCCGGTGTGGAGGCCGTCCACCCAGCGGTCGTTTGAGGCTTCGCCGTAGGGCCAGGAGCCGTCGGCGTGCTGGCGCTGGAGCGTGAAAGCGAGGGCGCCTTCGGCGGCGCGGCGGCACTCGGTGTCGCCCGTCTCGGCGTATGTCCTGGCGAGGAGGGCGGCGCCGAGGAGGTTGGCGTTGTGGACGGCCCGGCGGTCCAGCGGCGTGTAGCTGAAAGAGAAGGAGTCATCGCTTCCGATGCGCCTGAGGCCGCGGAGGACGAACTCGGCGGCGAGCCGGGCGCCGGCCAGGTACGAGGCGTCGCCGGTGGCGGCGCAGGCGTCAAGCATGGCAGAGGCGACGAAGGCGGTGTTGACGACTGTCGGCGTGCCGGGCGGGGCGAAGAAGGAGCGGTTGGGCCAGGGGAACTCGTATCCCCAGGCGACGCCGCCGTAGGAGCGTATGGCGTGAGCCTCCAGCCAGCGCCTGAGGTCGGACATCGTCTGGAGGTGGCGCGGGTCGCGGCTGAGGCGGTACTTGCGGGCGTAGGTGCCGAGGAGGACTCCCATGGCCTTGGCGTAGCGGTGCCGATGGATGGCGAGCAGCGGGCGGAGGTTGATCGGGGAGAGGCGGAGGGCGTGGACGAGCGCGGCGGCCGGTCGCCGGCCGAGGAGGACGGCCGGCCGGAGGAGCGGGCTGGTGAGGGCGTCGTAGGGGTCGTAGCCGGCGAAGCCTGCGCTCTCCAGCCAGGCGGTGAGGCGGGACTCGGCGTGTGCGAGATCCTCGTGCGTCATCTTCTAGTCTCCGGTGTGGCTGTCGGGCCAGCGGACCTCAACGGGCTGTCCTCTCCTGATCGATTCGGCGATGGCGATGGTGGCCGCGGTGGACCAGACCGCCTCGTGGAAGGGCACCGGCGGCTCACCTTCGCCGGCGAGGGCGGCGACGAACGCCTTGACCTCTGCCTCGTGCCCCAGGTCACGGCGATACGACCAGCGCCGCCTTTTGCCGGAGGCGAGGTGGATCTGAAGGGAGCGGAAGTCGTCGATGCGGGCGGTGTGGCCGGCGGTCGATATCTCGAGCCACTCCTTGGGGACGCCGGGGCTGCCGTTGGCGAGGTAGAGGAGCGTGCCGAGGGAGCCGTCGGCGAAGGTGATGGTCGCCGACAGGTTGTCGCCGCTGTAGCGGTCGCCGTCCGGCAGGGCGGAGGCGGAGACGCGCAGCGGCCGGCTGCCGGCCAGGTGGTGGAGGAGGTCCACGAAGTGGCAGGCTTCTCCGAGGATGCGGCCGCCGCCGGCGGCGGTCTGGGTCCAGTGGGTCTTCGGCAGGTAGCCCGCGTTTACCCTGTAGAGCATCGCCAGGGGCTCCGTGCGGCTCTCCAGGAACTCGGAGAGATCCCTGACCGCCGGGGCGTGTCTGCGGTTGAAGCCGACGGTAGGCGTGTTTCCGGTGGCGGCCTGCGCCTCGACGAGGGCGGCAAGCTGGCGGCGATCGAGGGCGAGCGGCTTCTCCAGGAGGACGGCCTTGCCGGCGCGGAGGGCCTGGACGGCCAGCGCGGCGTGCGAGTCGTGCTGGGTGGCGATGACGACGGCGTCCACGTCGGGGTCGTGGAGGAGCTCGTGCAACGAGGCGGGCCGCTGGAAGCCGAAGCGGTCGGACACCGAGCGGGCGGTGAGGCCGGAGTCGGTGGCGACGCTGCGCAGGGCGACGCCGCTCTGCCGCTTGAAGGCGGGGATGAGCACGTCCTTGGCGAAGTTGCCGGCGCCGATGAACGAGACGCCCAGGGGGCGGTTGCGCTCAGTCGGCGGAGGCGGAGGTGACGGCCTGGGCGTCTCGGGGAGGGGCGTCTCTTCGGGGTAGGTGAGGAGGACGCCGAGGTGGGGGCTGCCGTTGCTCTTGTTGGAGATCAGGTCGTAGGCCTGGTCCGCCTCGTCCAGGGGGAAGCGGTGCGTGGTCAGCGAGGAGACGTCCAGCAGGCCCTGCTGCATGAGGCGAAGCACGGCCTCCATGTTCCGTTGCTCGGTCCAGCGGACGTAGCCGATGGGGTAGTCGATGCCGTCCTCCTCGTAGCTGGCGTCGTAGCGTCCGGGGCCGTAGGAGCGGGAGACGATGAGCTGGAGCTCGCCGGCGTAGAAGAGGTTGCGCGGCACCGTCATGCCGACGTCGCCGGTGACGACGACGCGTGCGCGGTCGCGGCAGACGCGGGCGGCGAGGCGGACGGGCTCGCTGCTCCTGGTGGCGGCGGCGATGACGACGGCGTCCACGGCCAGCCCGGCGGCGGCTGCCTGCGCGGGCGTGAGGGCGCTGTGGGCGCCGAGGCTCTTCGCGAGGTCGTTGCGCTGAGTATCCGTATCGATGGCGATGACGTCGCAGCCGGAGGCTCTGGCGATCTGGGCGCAGATCTGGCCGATTAGGCCGAGGCCGATGACGGCGACTGTCTCGCCGAGGCCGAGACGGGCGAGTCGCAGGCCGTGCATGGCGATGGCGCCGACGGTGGTGTAGGCGGCGTCCTCGAGGGTGACCCCTGGGGGCAGCTTCGCGCAGAGGTTCCTGGGGACGGAGATGATCTCGGCGTGGTTGGCGAAGCCCGCGCCGGCACAGGCGACGAGATCGCCGGGCAGCAGTCCTTCGACTTCGTCGCCGAGGGCGAGGACCTTGCCAGCGCAGCTATAGCCCAGGGCTGACAGGGAATCGAGGCGGTTGCGCACCTTTCGGTAGGTGGCCAGGGGGCCGGCGGTGCGCAGGCTTCCGATGACCTGGCGGAACTGCTTGGGGCGAGCGTGCGCCCTCCCGGCCAGGCTCATGCGGCCGAGCTCGAGCTTGGCGCGCTCGGTGCCGGCGCTAATGAGAGAGCAGCGGTTGGCGACGAGCACTCTTCCGGGGCGCAAGGCGGGGACGGGCACCTCGGGCACGAAAATGTGGCCTTTGCGGAAGTCCTGAACAACCTGTCTCATCGCGTTTGCCCTGGCACTTTCTGAGCGCTGAATGATGTGTCCGATAGAAGGTCCGTGAGTGTCGCCTCGGGAGGCTCGAGGGAGTCGTTCTCCACGTAGAGGTGGAACCAGACGGCGAGAACGAGGATGGACCATAGCTGGTAGGAGAGGTCGCGCCTGCCTGAGGTGTGCTGCCGCCAGAGGGACTCGATAGCCTCGTTGGAGAGGAGGCCGCCGCAGGTGAGGGCCCCGCTCTTGACGAGGCGGGAGTACAGGGGGCGGAGGGGCCCCTTGAACCAGTGGCCGACGGGCGCGTCGAATCCTATCTTGCCCCGGCGGAGGAGCTCCTGGGGCAGCAGTCGCTCCGCCAGGCGCCTGAGGACCCACTTTCCCTGGGTGATGTGACGCCGGCGGGCGCTAACGGGGAGGGAGGCGGCGAACTCGACGAATCGATAGTCGCAGAAGGGGGCGCGGGCCTCGAGGCCGTGGGCCATGGTCATCTTGTCCACGTATTCGAGCTGGTTTCCGGGCAGGTAGGTCTTGATGTCCACGTAGGAGGCTGAGTCGAGGCCGGCCGGGGTCGGGCGGTCGTGATCGGGCATGTGGCGGCGGAGCAGGTCGTAGGCTTCCCGCAGGAAGCCGTCGCCGCGCGCTTCCGGGTAGAGGGCCTGGAGCTCGGGGCCGCTGAGGTGACTGCTCCAGCTCAGGTAGCGCTCGGCGAAGGGCATGTCGAGCCCGGTCGAGAGGCGCTTGAGGCGCTTGCCCAGGCGGGCCCAGGCGGTGCTTCCCGCGGTGGGCTCGGGGAGGGTGGAGGTGAGGGCGCTGAGGCCGGCGATGAGCGGGCCGACGGGCAGGCGTTCGAGCAGCTCACAGAGGGCCTCGCCGGCGTAGCGGGGGTAGCCGAGGAGGGTCTCGTCGCCGCCGGTGCCGGCGAGGACGACCTTGACGACCTGGCGGGTGAAGGAGGAGAGGCGGTCGACGAGGAGCGAGGTGGGGTTGGCGAAGGGCTGGTCGAAGCCCCAGACGATCCTCGGCAGGTTCTGGACGATGGAGTGGTCGAGGATGAGCTCGTGGTGCTCGGTGGCAAAGTGGGCCGCGGCGGCGCGGGCGGCATCGAGCTCGTTGTAGCCTTGAGCCTCCTCGCCGTAGCCAACGCAGAAGGTGTGGATGGGTCGGGGGGCGTGCCGCGTGGCGAGGGCGAGGATGGCGGAGGAGTCGAGGCCGCCGCTCAGGAAGACGCCGACGGGGACATCGCTGACGAGGGTCGCGCGGACGGCGTCCTCCAGTTCATCCTCGCAGCGGCGGACGTGGTCATCGCCGTCATGGTTGTCCGAGGTCTCGTGCCGGAAGGCGACGTCCCAGTAGGGCTTCGTGGATACGTTGTTGTCTTCGAAGGTGAGGGTGTGTCCGGCCGGGAGGGCGTGGGTCTGCTCGAAGATGGTGAGAGGGGCGGGAACGTAGAGGTAGGAGAGGTAGGCCGTCAGCGCGACCGGGTTGGGGGTGCGGCTGACGCCGGGGCTGGCCAGGAGGCCTTTCAGCTCTGAGGCGAAGAGGAGTCCGCCATCGGCGCGGGCGTAGTAGAGGGGCTTCTCGCCGAGGCGGTCGCGGGCCAGGAGGAGGCGCCGCCGGCGGGCGTCCCAGAGGGCGATGGCGAACATCCCCCGCAGGCGGCGGACGAAGTCATCGCCCAGCTCCTCGTAGAGGTGGACGATCACCTCGGTGTCGCCGGCCGTGCGCAGGTGGTGGCCGGCCTGGAGCAGCTCCTGGCGGAGCTCGCGGTAGTTGTAGATCTCGCCGTTGCAGACGACCCAGCAGGACTCGTCCTCGTTGGGGATGGGCTGATGGCCGCCGGCCAGGTCGATGATGCTCAGGCGGCGGTTGCCGAGGCCCCATCCCGAGCCGAAGCGGATGCCCTCGTCGTCCGGGCCGCGATGGGCGAGGAGACGGGCCATCGTGGCAAGGAGTTGGGGCTGGTCAAGTCCAGCGTAGCCGAAGATTCCGCACATAGCCTGCTATTCCTGCTGGCGTTGCTCCGCGCCGGCGACCTGGCTCCACCTGACGCGGTAGGCCTCGATCCTGCCGTAGTAGCGTGGTTCCGTCGTCTCCCATAGCTTCTCGCCCTGGGCGTCCAGGAAGGCGCGAAGGTGGTCGTCCAGGGCCGGCCAGTCCTTGAGGTTCTTCTCGTCCAGGATGACGATGTCGGGGCGGAGCAGGGCGAGGGTCTCCTCGTAGGAGGGGTGCGATAGCTGGGTGCCGTCTTCGAGATCGATGTACCAGCTCTCGGCCAGGGGGAGGAGCCTGAAGTCGTAGAAGTCGCGGTCGACGAAGCCGAACCAGAAGTTGCCCGTGGCCAGCACGGAGCCGCGGGCCGGCAGCTCGCGCCGCATCTGCGCGAGGATGGCGTCTTCGCTGTAGCTCCGGTACTTGCCGAGCACGAACAGGGTGCCGGCGAGGTTGAAGAGCACGAAGAGGAGCAGGGCGGCGGGAACGAACGAGCCGGTGGCGAGGCGCCGCAGGCGGGGGCCATCGAGGAGGTCGGCCCGCTGCCTGAGCCATGCCGTCGTCTGGAGGGCGCGGCCGGCCAGGAGGATGCTGAAGAAGGGGAGGACGATGACGAAGTAGCGGAACGTGGGGTTGTCCACGAGGAGGGCGAAGAGGAGCAGGTGGACGGCGGCCGCGGTGAGAAGCGCGCGCTCGTTCCTGGAGCCGCGCCACGCCACCGCTCCGGATGCGAGGGCGAAGAAGAACAGGGCGGGTAGCTGCTGCTTGGCGATGAGGGCGTGGTAGCGATCGGCCTCTTTGGCCAGGCGGTCCAGGAGGAGGCCGTCATCGAATGAGCTGCGCACCATGTTGAAGCGCACCTGGTCCCAGAAGGCCGCGGGGTCCTGCGCGATGAAGACCGCGTACGGCAGAAGGGTGACGAGGACCCCCAGGGCAAGGGAGACGAGGGCCGGGATGAGAGGCCGCCAGCGCTTTGAGAAGAGGAGGATGATGACGCCGACGGCGACCAGGCCGAGCCCGCCGTTGGGGTGGGCGAGGAGAGCCAGGCCGCCCAGGACTCCGGAGGCGGCGAACCAGCGGATCCGGCCCGTGTCGAGGGCGATGACGGCGGCCAGTACGGCCAGCGACGTGAGCGCCGCGGCGGTAATGTCCATGCGGGCCTGGGTGGCGGCGAAGAAGAAGAGGGAGTTGACGGCGAGGAGGGAGGCAGCGAGCGGCGCGGTCCTCTCGCCGTAGACGCGGCGGGCCAGGAGGTAGGTGGCGGCAACGGCGACGACCGCGGCGGCGATGGAGACGAGGCGCGCCGACAGGAGACTGAGCCCCAGCACCTTGAAGGAGCCGGCCAGGAGCAGGAACTGAAGCGGCGGCTGCCAGTAGGTGTGCTCGTCGATGCGGAGCCAGCCGCCGAGGAGGCTTGTGCCCAGGCCGCTGCCTTGACTCAGCTCGTAGGCGGGGTTGCTGAACCAGGCCTCGTCGATGAAGGTTGGGTAGCGTGAGGCGTAGGCGAAGGCGAGCGCGAGGAGCGCCGCCGCGCCGAGCAGCCAGAGGCTTCGTGGTCGTACTAGCGCCGCACGCACGTCTCGGGTTCTCCTTCCGGGACGGGCCGGGCAGCCGGTCCGTCGATCGCCTGTCGATATGCCAGATCCAGTGTTCGAGCGCCGGCGTCGGGTCCGTGGCTGGCGAGGGCGGTCTCCCTGGCGGCGGCTCCCAGGCGCTTGCGCAGGAGGGGGTCGCCGAGGAGCGCGCTGAGGCTCTCGGCCAGGGCAGTGACGTCGCCCGGCTGCACGAGGGAGCCATTGACGCCGTCCTTGACGACCTCGGCGACGGCGCCGACGGGCGTGGTGACAGGGGGCAGGCCAGCGGCCATCGCCTCCAGGAGCGACATGGGCAGGCCCTCCCTATATGAGGGGAGGACGTACGCGTGGGCTCGGCCCAACTCCCGCATCAGATCGGGCGGGCCGCACTCGCCGACGATCTCGACGACCTTCTCCAGGCCGGCGCTGGCGATAGCCGAGCGCAGGGCGGGCAGCTCGTGCGGGAACTCGGGCGGGCCGGCCAGGCGGAGGCCGGCGTCCGGGTGACGGGCGTGGACCCGCTTCATGGCCTCGATGAGGTCGAAGGCGCCCTTGCGCCTGCCCAGACAGCCGACGAAGAGGAGGACGGGAGCGCCGTTGGGCGATGGGGTGGGCTGAAGGCCATCGAGGCGGCGCATGAAGTCCACGGTGAGGGTGGTCTGGACGATGCGGATGCGCTCGGGCGGCAGGAATGCGCTGAAGAACGACCGCCATGCCTCGCCCAAGACGAGCATCAGGATGGGCCGTTCGAACAGGAAGCGCATGAAGGCCCGGCGCAGGGGCGAGGCACGGTCGTATTCGCGGTCGAAGCTTGACCCGTGCATGTGGAGGATGAGCCTCCGACCCATAGCCCAGGCGAGGAGGGCCAGCGCGCCGTCTCGGAGAAGGCCCCAGCGGGAGGAGGTGACCATGACGTGGACGAGGGCCGGCCGCAGGCGAAGGATGAGCCAGCACAGCTTGAGGCACTGGCGGAGGCAGGCCAGGACGCTGGCTGCGTCGAGGACGTTGGTCCGCTCGAAGGGCCGGCGGCGCGAGATATCGAGGACGCGGATGTCGTACTCGGAGGCGAGACGGGACTGCAGGAGCGACTCGACCCAGACCGAGACGCCCCCGCGCGGCGGCGGCAGCGGGCCGACAACGAGGACACGGTTTCTGCCGCTGCGGGTCATCATTCCTCCTTCCTCGCCACGATGAAGAGGCCGAAGGCGGCTCTGTGAGCGAGGGGACGCGTGACGAGCAGGGCGTCGAGGTAGCGCAGGGGGAAGAGCCCGAGGGCAACGGCCCGTCGCAGGAGCTTGTAGGCGGTATCGCTGCCGAACGAGAGGGTGATGGCGGCGAGCTCGCGGGCGGCGGCGCAGAAGGTGGAGGCCGGGCCGCCCACGACGCCGCACTCGAGAACCGTGAAGCCTGAGAAGAGGCGTCTCAGGCCCATGATGGTGTAGCGCTGATAGTCGTCGGGGCCTTCGTGGTAGGGCTGGAGGAACGGCGTCTCGACGAAGGCGAGACCGCCGGGCCTCAGGGTGCGGCGTATCTCGGCGACGACGGCTGCCGGGTCGGGCACGTGCTCGAGGAGGGCGGTGCAGACGGCCAGGTCGGCCGTTGCGTCGAGGATCGGGAGGCGCTGGGCGTCGCCGACGACGTCCACCTGGGGGAAGGCACCGATATCGATGTTCACCATGTTGGGGGCGTGGCGGGTCCGGCCGGAGCCGATGTTGAGCAGGGTGGCGGCCTCGCCTGCGGCGGCGATGAGGGCGGGCAGGCGGCGGTTGGCCTGGAACGGGCGGTAGTCGGAGGCGGCGCGGTCGGCGAGGCGGAGGAGCGGTCGGGCCAAGGGGTGGTCCGACATGCGGCGGCGGAGGCTGCCCTCGCCCGCCGTGACCGGCGGCCCCTCCAGCATGACGGGGACGGGGCCTCTGAGTTGGAACGCGCGGCCGCAAATGGCGCAGCGGACGATGCCGTCCTCGAAGCGGGGCGCGAGGCGACAGAAGGGGCAGGCGAGGATGCGGCGCACGCGGTCGGGCAGGATGGCCTCGCTGGGGGCCGATGTCCTAGTTATGGTGGCCATTCTTGGACCTCGCGATCGCTTCTAGGAGCGCTGCCTCCCACTGCGGCGCTACTGTCTGGATGCTGTATCTCTCCTCGGCGTAGCGGCGGCAGGTGGGGCGGAAGCCCGGTTGTGAGTAGGGGCTGCCGAGGAAGGTTGTGATGCCGCGGGAGATCTGCTCGGCGGTGGTGCCTTCGGTGAGGAGGTCGGGCGATAGGCCGCCGACGACCTCGGGGTTGGCGCCGACCGGCGTAGCGAGGACGGGGGTGCCGCAGGCGAAGGCCTCGGCGCTGACGATGCCGAAGCCCTCCATCTGTTTGGTGGGCAGGACGAACATGTCGGCGCACTGGTAGTAGGCGAG
>CAZFGZ010000077.1:0-9614 GCA_964518585.1 uncultured Dehalococcoidia bacterium
GTGTTTCCTCCCCGATAGAGGCCGTATAGCAGACCGTCCAATCCCATCGTGAGATCGATGAACTCGATGTTGTCGGCAAACCTCTCGGAAGCGTAGTCGGTCGTGTTGAAGCGTATCATTCCTGCCGCTTCGTCTTGACCCCCGTCTCCGAGCGTGCGCATGTCGGTTACGTAGACATACTCTTGAAAGCTTGCGATGCCGCCGTAGCTCACGCCGTTGACTGTGCTCCAGCCTGGACGGGTATTGTGCACCCACGTGCCCGCGCTGGGGTCGTACGCGCTCAAGAATGGATCGGACGTTCCATTGTAGACTTGGATGATGCCGGTGTCGTCGACGACGATATCCCTCACCATCTCGTATACAGGACGGGTGTCGCCTGGATAAGGGACGTCAATCGCCTGAACCTGAGTGCCCGACTTGGTGTATTCGTAGATGACACCGCCCGAAACGACCAATATGTTGCCCTCAGTAAGAGGTGTGGCCGCGTCGGCGGGGGCGACAGGCGGCTTGATGGCCAATCCGGCCGTGGCGATGAGGGCCACGGTTAACAGAAGCATGAGCGCGCGCGCCGATCTTCGGGGTCGGCCCAGATCTGGGCGGCGCTGATGCCCGCTGCTGGCCGCATCGGCAGGCCTCGAGGTTAATGCCCCTGCCGCACGTATCTTCATTGCCTTCACTCCTCTCGTGCGCGCGGCGTCTATGGTTCGGACGCGCGTGAAGTGTACTTTCTCGGCGCTTTCATGCGTAGCGCCCTGCCTGACTAATGATCGGTGCTACTGAGGAACACTGAAGTGCGAGCGCCAGGGCTGCAATGACAGTCAGGTGTCGATTGCTGGCGCTGACGTGGAGATGCCATCGGCGTTGCGACCTGCTGTGGCTGCGGCGGCGTGAGGGGACGGGGCCACGGGCTTTGCCCGCATGACGGCCCCATGCTAGAATGACGCGGTGTGGGGAGTCGTCTAGTGGTAGGACAGCGGATTCTGGATCCGTATGCGGGGGTTCGAATCCTCCCTCCCCAGCCAGCCTGCGTGTAGATAGCATGACCGGTCGGCCTGGTGCCGGCCGACGTGGCGCATTCGTCTAGCGGCCCAGGACACCGCCCTCTCAAGGCGGAGATCGGGGGTTCGAATCCCCCATGCGCTACCAGACGAAAACAGGGCAGAACCCTTCGGGGTTCTGCCCTTGCCGCATGTGAGGCCCCGCGCGCCTGCCGAGCGGAACGCGCGGAGAGCCTGCGTCCAACCGGGGGCGCTTGGGCCTCGAGCGCAGTTGAGCTAGACTGGCCGAGGTGAACCCAGGGAGCAGACCATGAGCGGCGAACCCCTCGACCTGCGCAGCGACACGGTAACCATGCCCACGCCTGCCATGCGCGAGGCCATGTTCCGGGCGGAGCTGGGGGACGACGTCTTCGGCGAGGACCCCACAGTCATCCGCCTGGAGGGCATGGCGGCCGAGCGCATGGGCAAGGAGGCGGCGGTGTTCGTGGCGAGTGGCACCATGGGCAACCTGGTCGCGCTGCTGGCCCACTGCCGCCGTGGCGACGAGGCGATCGTGGGCGACCAGGCGCACATGCTGCACTACGAGGTGGGGGCTGCGGCCGGCCTGGGCGGCGTCCAGATCCGCCCCGTGGCCAACGACCGCCGGGGGATGATGGACCCGGCGGAGGTGGAGGCCACCATCCGCGGCGAGAACATTCACTACCCTCGTACGGCTCTGCTGTGCCTGGAGAACACCCACAATCGCTGCGGGGGCGGCGTGCTGACCCCGGAGGACACGGCAGCGCTGGCTGACCTTGCCCGCCGCCACGAAGTGGCCGTGCATCTGGACGGAGCGCGCATCTTCAACGCGGCGATCGCGCTGGGTATCCCCGCCGCCGAGCTCACCCGCGACGTGGACTCGGTGAGCTTCTGCCTCTCCAAAGGGCTTTCCGCTCCCGTGGGGTCTCTGGTGTGCGGCACGGAGGAGTTCGTGGCGGGCGCGCGGAAGGCCCGCAAGATGCTCGGCGGGGGGATGCGGCAGGTGGGGGTCATCGCTGCGGCCGGCATCGTGGCCCTGGAGACCATGGTGGACCGGCTTGCGGAGGATCACGAGAACGCCGGGACGCTGGCGCGGGGCCTGGCGCTGCTTCCCGGCTTGGTCATCGACCCGGCGAACGTCCAGACCAACATCGTGCTCTTCGACCTGGAGGGATGGGAGACATCGCGCTTCTTCGAAGTGCTCGATCGGGCGCAGGTCAAGGCTATCCCGGTGGGGCCGCGGCGGATCCGTATGGTCACGCACTACGGGGTCAGCCACCGGGACATCGAGGAGGGACTGGAGCGGCTCCGCCGGGCGATCGAAGCTCTGGCATGAGACGCCCTGCGTCGCTGTCGACTCTCGCCCGCTCCGCGAGTCTGCGGGGCGGTCTTGCCCTCGTCGCCGGCGTGCTGGTGGCGATTGGGGGGGCCTGCGCCGGGGAGGAGGTGGTCACGCAGGACGTGGTTTCGGTGATCCCCTGGTCTGAGACCGAGACAGCCCGCTACGTCCTGCGGGAGCGCGAGGACGACGGCGAGGAAAAGGGCCAGGGGACCATTAGCGTACAGCGGGACGGCGAGGAGTACCGTCTGGGCCTCCACTTCGAGCAGGGCAGCAACAGCGACGAGAGCACCGTCCTGGTGGACGCCGAGACGCTCAAGCCGCTGTCCGTTCGGCGGGAGATCGTCGGACCGGACGAGACCACCGTGCTGGAAGGCACATACGAGGACGACCTGGTCCGCATCACCGCGCGCACCGACGGAGGCGAGCGCAGCAATCCCCTCCGGCTGGAGGAGCAGTACTACGATAACGAGTCTTCGCTGTTCCTCTGGCGGACCCTTCGTTTTGAAGAGGGGTACAGCGCCAGCTATCGTGCTGTGCTGGTCAACCGGCGCAACCAGCAGGTGGTGACGGTCGAGGTCGTGGGGAGGGAATCGGTGACGGTGCCGGCGGGCACATTTCAGGCGTGGCGGGTGGAGGTCCGTTCAGGCGGTGTGGAGCAGGTGGCCTGGTATGCCGACACGACGAGCCGCCCCCTGGTGAAGTACGACAACAGCGAACTGCTCTTCCTCCTCACGGAGCTGCCCGGAGACGAGGCTACGCGGGGTCGTCCCATCGAGTAGGTCTTTTCACCAGGGCTCTTGCCAGAGGCAGCCCACCCGGCCCTCCCGCGCCTGACTTTCCAGCTCCAGGAACCGCTCGGCGTAGGCCCCGTCTTTGCGCCAGGCGCGGGCCAGCCCCTCGGCGATGAGCTGGGCGTCGATCGACTGGCCCTCCGGCGTGAACACGTAGCGTAGCAGCCGACCGTTCGGGTCGCGCTCGCGGGCATCGGGCAGCAGGAGGACTTCGGAGCCCACCAGATCTCGATTGCGGGCGCGGGCCTCCTCGTAGCAGTCCTGATAGTCCTCCGGCGTGTCCACCCCGAAGTAGCGAACCGTTTCCTCCGTCCCATCGATGCGCACCTTGATGGTGTCGCCGTCGATGACGTCGGTCACGGCGGCGGCCGTGAGGGCAGCGGGGTCCGGATGCAGGAAGGCGGGCGGGAGCGTCGGCACGGGTGCCGGCTCGTCGTCTCCCCCGCGCAGGGCGATGAGGGCGGCCAGCACGGCGATGAGGGCGACGATGAGGCCGAGCCAGAGCAGGCGCCGGCCGAGTCGCGAGCGGGGCATGGGCATCATGCTGGTCGCTCCTATCCGGTGGGGGGTTCCAGGCGCTGTGCCGGTCCCGCCACTACGGCTCGGGCCTGCGTGGGCGGGCCGCCTGGTCCCGACAGGAGGGCCGCAGCAGGCAAGCCTTCCGCGCCCGGCCAGAAGGCCGCGCCCGCGGCGCGGAATTCCTGGCGGTCGTCCAGCGAGGGGCCCGCGCAAAGGAGGCCGCCTGGTCCCAGGCACGAACGGACCTGCTCCAGGTAGGCGCGCACCTGCCAGTCGTAGACCTGGGGCTCGAAGGCGACGCAGAAGCAGCAGGCCGCAGCGTAGTCGTCGGGAGGGGGCCGGTCCACCGAGATGTCGGCGCTGGCCATGCTCTCCAGGGCTGGGGCGAGGGCTCGGCGAAGGAAGCGCACGTGAGCGGGGTGGGTTCCGAACTCCTCCAGGGCAGCCCGGTCTCTCAGGAAGGCGACGAGCGCCAGGGAGTGGGTGGAGCCGGGGTCGCTGCCCTCGACAAGGCCCGCCTGCGCTACCCCCTCGATGCCGGCGAGGGCGGCCGCCTCGGCCAGGAGGGTTGCGCGCGCCGCCGGCGCGAGGTCGGGCTTCAGCCGTACGAGCAGCACGTGCATGACGGATGGTTGCTCGGCCATCTCCTAGAGTCTGCACTCTAGCATAGCCTGAGGCAACTCTCCCGTCCGGGCCGCAGAGACGTTGACAAACATCGTATACTGTCGTATCCTGGTATGTGCGGTGGGCATTCTCCATGGGCCGGTCAATCCTACTCCTTGTCTTCCTCTTCGTGTTGGCGGCCGCGGCGCCGGGCTGCGGCGGGTCCGAGTCGGCGCCGCCCGCTCGCGAATCGCCTACCGCCGAGGTATCCCCCGGGCCGACTGTCGCGGCGGGGGACTCTTCGCCGCTGGCGCCGGGCGACAAGCTGGCCTACGTGAGCGCGGGGTCGGCAGGCTGGGTAGCGGGCGACATCTGGATTGTCCGATCCGACGGCTCGCGGCAGCGGCTCACCGAGGACGGCCGCAACGTAGCGCCTCGCTGGTCGCCGGACGGCCGATGGCTGCTCTTCCTCAAGGACCTGACAGGCCCGCACGAGAACCTGGCGCTCTACTCCCCGGAGTACGCGCTCTGGGTAGCGCAGCCTGAGACGGGCGAGAGCCGACAGCTCGACGCTGGCCCAATAGGCACGTTCGAGGGCTCTCCGGCGTGGTCGCCGGTGGACAGCCGCATCGCCTACATCAAGGGCACCCCCTACGGCGAGGAGGGGGGCGCGAGTCTCTGGCTCGCCAGCCCGGAGGACGGCAGCGTCGAGCAGCTCCTAGGGCCGGACTTCAACGCGGTGGACATCGCGTGGTCGCCGGACGGCCGGCGCATCGGCGTGGCCAGGTACGTACGTCCTGACTACCTCAACGTGGCCACGCCCGGGCCCGTGGACATCCGCTACTCATCGGATAGCACGCTGTGGGTCTTGTCCTTGCAGCCGGACGGCAGCACGGAGGTGGAACGGCTCTTCTCCCGTGACGAGCTCGAGGAGGCGCTGTTCCAGGCGCTCGACGAGACGCCCAGGTCGGGTAGCGCCTATGGCCCGACGGGGGTGGAAGGTCTCACCTGGTCACCAGAGGGCGGTTGGCTCGCCTTCTTCGCGAGCAGTCTCTCGGCGTCCATAGGGGCGGATGGTCTGCCGCTGTTCACGGTGGCTTCAGAGGGCCTGCCGCTCACCTACCACGGGATCATGCTCTCCTCCACGGACCTCCTCGATTGGTCGCCGCAGGGCGACCGGCTGGCAATCACGCTGGGCGCCGGCCGCGAGGTGTCCGTGGACAAGCGGATCGGCCTTATCGAGCCAGGCGTGCCGGGCGCACACGTCGTGACCGAGGACCCGGAGCGCCTGTCGGAGTGGGCAGGTTCTCCCATCTCGGACCGCTCGGACGCGCATCCGGCGTGGTCTCCCGACGGCTCCCGCATCGCCTTCCAGGCAAGCAAGGCCACCTCGGTCACCCTGCGGCTGGACGTGGGCAAGCTGGAGGACCCGAAGGAGGGTATCTGGCTGGTGGACGCCGACGGCTCCAATCCCCGCCAGCTAACCGCCGACCCCGGCTTGCTGGACTTCCGGCCCCTCTGGTCGGCCGACGGCCAGCACATCCTCTTCGTCCGGACCAGCGGCAGCGAGGTCGCGGACTGGAGCAGCGAGCAGGCCGAGCTCTGGCTGATTGACGCCGACGCTGACAACGCGCATGCGGTGGTCACCGACCTGCGGCGCATCGGCAGCTACTATGGCCTCTTCCGCTGGGATGACTATTTCGACTGGTATCGGGCGCCGTTGGCTTCCCCATGAGCGGGGCTCCTGACCCCGGTGCTATAATCGCTGCGTGAGCGGCAAGCGCGGCGACCAAGAGAGACCTCTCCTCGTACTTCTCGACGGCCACGGGCTCATCCATCGCGCCTACCACGCGATGAAGGAGCCCCTCACGGTGCGTCGCACCGGCGAGGTGGTCACGGCCGTCTACGGCTTCGCCAACACGTTGCTCGGCGTGCTGGAGGAGCTGAAGCCGACCCACATCGCCGTAGCCCTGGACCCGCCCGGGCCCACCTTCCGCCACGTCCTTGACGAGACCTACAAGGCCCACCGGCCCGAGGCGCCGGAGGACCTGGTCTCTCAGTTCGACCGGGTCCGCGATGTCATCGACGCCTTCAACATACCGGTCTACATGGTGGAGGGGTACGAGGCCGACGACGTGCTGGGCAGCCTGGCCCGGCAGGCCTCGGAGCAGGGCGTGGACACGTTCCTGGTCACGCTGGACAGCGACATCGTCCAGCTCATCCGCCCCGGTGTGCGCGTGTTCATGCTCCGCCCCTACCAGCGGGACACGGTGATCTACGACGAGGAAGCGGCGCGCGAGCGCTACGGCGTCGAACCGTCTCAGATGGCCGACCTCAAGGGCCTCAAGGGCGACGTCTCGGACAACATCCCCGGCGTGCCGGGCATCGGGGAGAAGACCGCCGCGAAACTCGTGCAGCGATTCGGCAGCGTGGAGAGCATCTACGAGCACCTGGAGGAGGTGGAGCCGCAGAAGCTGCGGGAGAACCTGCGCCAGCACGCGGAGCAGGCCCGCCACAGCAAGGAGATGGTTGTCATCGACAGCCAGGCGCCCGCGACCCTGGAACTGGAGGCCTGCCGCGTACAGGACTACGACCGCCAGCGCGTGCTGGACCTCTTCCGGGAGCTGGAGTTCCGCAGCCTGATGTCGCGGCTACCCGAGTCGCTGGCGGCGGAAGGGGAGGCGAAGCCCGCCGTCCCGGAGGTGGAGGAGGCCGGGGTGGACTATCGGGCGGTGTTCACGGAGGACGAGCTGAAGGCTGTCGCCGCCCGCATCAGCGAGAGGAAGTCGGTGGCCTTCGATACCGAAACCACGGACCTCAACGCCATGCGGGCTCGCCTGGTGGGCCTGGCCCTGTCCACGGACCAGGGCCGGGCCGTGTACGTCCCGACGGGCCACCAGCGCGCCCTCGACGAGCAGGAGCAGCTCCCGCTGAGCACGGTCCTTCGCCATATCGGGCCTCTGCTGGAGGACCCCGCCATCGAGAAGGTGGCCCACAACGGCAAGTACGACATGACCGTCCTGGCGCAGGCAGGTGTCGAGGTGCAGAACCTGGGCTTCGACACGATGATCGCCGCCTACGTGCTCGGCGAGGGCGGCGGCAGCGAGGGCTACGGCGCGGGCGGGAGATCGCTGGGCCTCAAGTGGCTGGCCTCCAAGCGCCTGGGCGTGGAGATGACCCCGATCGGCGAGCTTATCGGCAGCGGCGCGAAGCAGATCTCGATGGCACAGGTGCCCGTCGAAAGGGCCGCCCCCTACGCCTGCGCCGACGCCGACATGACCGGCCGCCTGCGCTCGCTGCTCGAAGGGGAGCTGCGGGAGCAGGGGCTGTGGCCGCTCTTCGCGGATATCGAGATGCCGCTCGTGCCGGTGCTGATGCGCATGGAGCGGGTAGGGGTGGCCCTGGACGAGGCGGCGCTGCGCAGGATGTCCCAGGAGCTGGGCGAGGGGGTCGTCGAGCTGGAGAAGCGCGTCTATCGGGAGGTGGGCCACGAGTTCAACGTGGGCTCGCCGCAGCAGCTCTCGCAGGTGCTGTTCGACGAGCTGGGCCTGCCCAAGACCCGAAAGACCAAGTACGGCTACACCACCGACGCCGCTGCCCTCGAGGGTCTGCGGGCGGTCCACCCGGTCGTCGAGCTTGTCCTCCAGTACCGGCAGCTCACGAAGCTGAAGTCGACCTACATCGACGCCCTGCCCGGCCTCGTGAACCCGAAGACCGGGCGCATCCACACCACGTTCAACCAGACGGTGACCGCCACCGGGCGGCTCTCGTCCAACGACCCGAACCTGCAGAACATCCCCGTCCGCAGCGAGCTCGGGGGGCAGATCCGGCGCGCCTTCGTGGCGCGGGACTTCGGGCCGAACCCACGGCTGCTGGCGGCCGACTACTCGCAGATCGAGCTGCGCATCCTGGCCCACCTCTGCCAGGACCCCGGCCTGCTGGAGGCCTTCAGGAGCGACGAGGACATCCACGCGGCGACGGCCTCGCAGGTCTTCGGCGTGCCCCTGAGCGGCGTCACGCCGGACATGCGGCGGCGGGCGAAGGTGTTCAACTTCGGGGTGCTGTACGGGCTGAGCGAGTTCGGGCTGTCGCAGCGGGAGGGTATCTCTCGCGAGGAGGCTGCCGAGTTCATCCAGACCTACTTCGCCAAGTACTCTCGGGTGAAGGGATGGCGGGACGAGACCGTCGCGAGCTGCCGGAAGAAGGGCTACGCCGAGACCATGGTCGGGCGGCGACGCTACATCCCCGAGATCCGCTCGGACAACGCCCAGGTCCGCGCCGCCGGCGAGCGGATGGCGATCAACATGCCCATCCAGGGCACCGCGTCGGACATCATCAAGATCGCCATGAACCGCATCGACGCGGAGATGCGGGAGCGGGAGATGGCCAGCGTGATGACCCTCCAGGTGCACGACGAGCTGATCTTCGAGGGGCCCGCCTCGGAGCAGGACGACCTGCGGGAGATGGTCGAGCGCATCATGCCCGGATCGCTATCGCTGGATGTCCCCCTGAAAGTTGACATAAAGGTTGGCAAGAACTGGGGGGAGATGGAGTGAGCGAGTGCCTGAGCTCCCAGAAGTAGAGACCCTCCGCCGCGACCTGAGAGCGCGCGTGCTCGGCCGCACGTTCGCCGATGTGTGGGTCTCGCCGGACGCGCCGAGGCTGGTGCGCGAGCAGTCGCCGGAGGAGTTCCGGCGGGCTCTCATCGGCCGCCGCATCGATGACATCGGCCGGCGGGGCAAGTACCTGGACTTCGTCCTGTCGGACGGGCAGCACCTGGTGGTGCACCGGCGCATGTCGGGCAACCTCCTGTACCGGCGCGACGGCGCCGAGCCCGAGCCCTACCTGCGGGCTGTCTTCCGCCTGGACGACGGCTCAGAGCTGCGCTACTGCGACCTGCGCAAGTTCGGGACGATGCGGCTGGTGGCGGACCCGGCCGCGGTGCTGGCGGGCCTGGGCCCTGAGCCGCTCGATCCGGGCTTCACCCCGGCCGAGCTGGAGCGCCGGGTGGGGCACCGCGCTGCACCCATCAAGTCGGTGCTGCTCGACCAGCGGGCGATCGCCGGCCTCGGCAACCTCTACTCGGACGAGGCGCTGTTCGCGGCGCGCATCTACCCCCAGCGGCCGGCCCGCAGCCTATCGAGGAGGGAAATCCGGCGTCTCCATGGAGGGATCGTCGCGGCGCTGGAGCAGGGCCTGCTGAACCGCGGGAGCAGCCTTGGCACCAGCCTGCGCGACCACGTGAACCTCGATGGAGTGCCCGGCAGCAATCAAGATAGGGTGCAGGTCTTCCAACGTACGGGAGAACCCTGCTATACATGCGGCACGCCCATCCGAAGAATG
>CAZFGZ010000078.1:0-2216 GCA_964518585.1 uncultured Dehalococcoidia bacterium
GCCCAGGGCAGCGTGTGGTCGAAGAACTCGACCTCGCAGCCGAAGGCGGAGGCGAAGACCGTCACTCCCTGCTGGGCCTGCATGTGGGGCACAAAGTCGTCTCCCCAGTCCACGGACTCCCGCCAGCGAAGCAGGCCCAACTGGGCGTTGAGCTGCAATTCCCGGTCCTGAAGCAGCGGCCGCCAGGGCACACGGCCTGTCGCGCCGACCGCAAGGACTGGCGTCGTGGGGATCATCCACAGGGGCCGCCCGACGTCCTCCAGAGACCAGAAAGCCTCCCAGCGGGCGATGACCTCTGCATACCTGGGCTCACTGGTGACGGGGACGACAGCGTCATTCATGGGGACTCTCACGTCGGCGGGAAGCTCGCGCTGCGGCCGCTCTGCGGGCCCTGAAGCTGATTATGCCGCGCCATCGTCGCTTTGGCCAGTGCGCAATGGGCCCAGCAGGGCGGGATGGCACGCGGCAACGGGCCGAGGGCACCTTGCCGCGAAGGCCCCAACGGCCTATGTTGTGGCTGCCAGGCGCGATGGTGGGGAAAGGCCACACAGCAAGGGGTGAGCGACGGCCGGCGAGAAAGGGAAGTCGGAGATGCTCAACGAAACAAGGCTGTCTCGACGCCGACTCCTGGGAGGTGCGCTGGCGGCCGGTGCTGGTGCCGCAGGCCTCGGGCTGGCGGGGTGCGGCGGCGACGAGGAGGGGGCAGAAGGGACTCCCCAAGCAGCCGAAACCGTCGAGGGAGGGCCGAAGCGCGGCGGCACTATTCGTTCGGCAACCCTCGCCTCCATTCTCAGTCTCGACCCGCACACCACCGAGGGCGTCGCGGCGGCCGCCAGTTTCTACAGCTACGTCGTCCACGCGACCGATTGGCAGGGCACGGTAGGCGACCTGGCCGAATCATGGGAGATCGTGGACGGGCTGGAATGGATATTCAAGATACGCGGCGATGTGCGATTTCAGGATATCTCTCCTGCCAACGGCCGCGCTCTCGTTGCCGAGGACATCCCCAAGAGTATTGACCGGTTGAGGTCTCTGCCCGGGGCCAGCCAGCAGTGGGAGCTGTGGACGGACAAGTATGAGGCTCCCGACGCCCGGACCTTCAGATTCCGGACCTCTAAACCCTACGGCTACCTGCTGATGACGCTGGGCAGCCCCTTGACGGCCATCATTCCCGTTGAGGCGGTCGAGGAGTTCGGCGACCTGAGGTCCCACGCCATCGGCAGCGGGCCCTTCGTGCTCAAGGCGCATGGTCGTGATGAGGGCGTCGAGGTGGTGCGAAACCCCCTCTACTACCACGAATTCCCCTACGTCGATGGCGGCAGCATCAAGGTAATGCCGGATCAGTCCTCCATACAGGCGGCCTTCCGCGCGGGCAACCTGGACGTGTACGACGCTCCCAACAAGCTTCAGGCAGACACCGTGAGCAATGTCGGCGGCGTAGGCGTCCAGACTTACCTTGAACGGACGTATACCGTCTTCGTCCTCAACGGAGCAAGGGTGGAGGCGTTCAAGGACGAGCGGGTACGAGAGGCCGTTGACCTGGCGCTCGACCGCCAGGCCATGATCGACAAGCTGCACTTCGGCGATGCCGAGCTGGCAGGCCCCGTTGGCCCGCTGTGGGATTCGTCCCTTCCGGCGGAGGAGGTGGAGGCAGCCTACCAGCGAGACGTGGAGAGGGCAAGGCAACTGCTCTCCGCCGCCAGCGCCGAGGACCTCCGATTCAAGCTCGCCTTCGCCAGCATTGGGAACAGCCCCGATCTCGCTTCTATCATCAAGGAGAACCTGGCCGACGCCGGCATCACGGTCGATCTGCAGGCCGGAGAGCTGGGCTCGTGGCTGGCCGACCTGCTGGGCGGCAACTTCGAGACAACCTCATTCGGACACCTGCCGTACATCTCAGACGATATCCAACTGCAATCCCATCACACCTACGGGTTTGGCCACAACGAGGAAGGCTTCCTTGGCGTCGAGGACCATGAGGTTGACGCCCTCCTGGAGAAGATCCAGGAGACCATCGATGAGGACGAACGGATAGAATTGGCCCAGGACGTGCAGCGTCGGATCCTGAAGCGTCACGGGCCGACCCTGGTGCTGTACCAGCCCTACGGCTACTGGGTCGCCTATGACTACATCAAGGGATACACGCCTACTGCCTACGGACTCGGCCTCTACAAGTACGACTACTGGATCGACAAGGGCTAGGCCGAGGCAGGCCC
>CAZFGZ010000078.1:2316-9590 GCA_964518585.1 uncultured Dehalococcoidia bacterium
CAATCGATGACAGCGGCTCCCAGCGGCCCGCGGTACAAGGTCAAACGCCAGCCTGACTTCGACAATCTGCGGCGTACGCTGCTCCGGCAGGGCCCTCCCGGCCCCGTGCCGTTTGTCGAGCTGTACGCCGATCCAGGCATGGTCGAAGCCGTCCTCGGAGAGAAGTTCACGTGGGACATGCTGGCTCGTGCCGGTGAGGAGGATCCCGACGCCCGCCCGTCACACGCTCTGAGGGGACGGGCAGTCATCGATCTGATCCTGCGCTTCTGCTATGAGAACGGGTACGACTACGTGTACTCGTGGACCGGCCTGAACTTCCCACGCGCCAACTTCAGCGCAGCGGCCGATACGGCCTCGGTCGAGAACTGGCCCGGCGGCAGGCGGTACTGGCAGGACGAGACCACGGGACCCATCCAGACCTGGGCCGACTTCGAGGAGTACCCGTGGCCCAAGCCCGAGGAGATCAGCTACCGCGCCATCGAGTACCTCAACGCGGTCGTGCCCGAGGGGATGAAGATCTGCGTGAACCTCGGGGGCATCTTCGAGAACACCTCCTGGCTGATGGGCCTGCAGTCCTTTTCCTACGCTCTCTTTGACCAGCCCGACCTCATTGAGGCGATCTCCGGGAAGGTTGGCGAGATCACGGCGTCGGCGGCCGCGGCCGCCGCCAGCATCGACAACGTGGGCATGGTCTTCCTGGGCGACGACCTGGGCTTCGCCACGGGCACGCTGGTCTCGCCGAGCACGCTGCGCAGGTACGTCTTCCCTCACCACAGGCGGCTCATCGAGATCGTCCACGGCGCCGGCAGGCTCTTTCTTCTCCACTCCTGCGGCAATCTAGAGACCATCATGGACGAACTCATAGACCTGGGCATCGATGCCAAGCACTCCTTCGAGGACAAGATCATGCCGGTGGAGGAGATCTACCGGCGCTGGGGGGAGCACGTGGCCGTTCTCGGGGGAGTGGACATGGACCTGCTGGCACGAGGGAGCGAGGAGCAGGTCCGCGAGCGCACCCGCGAGATCCTGGAGGTCTGCGGCACGAGAGGCACCGGCTACTGCCTGGGCACGGGGAACACCGTTGCCAACTACATCCCCAGGGAGAACTACCTCGCGATGCTCGATGAGGGACGAAAGTGGAACCGCGTGCATTTCGGCTAGCAGCGCAGGGTTCGCCAGCCAGGATCCGGGGCCAGCTCCGCAGGTCCTTCGGCCAGGTGTAGCAGGCTATCGTGTCAGACCGGCGTCGCCGAAACACCGTGCGCGTCCGCTTCCAGGACTTCGACTCCGAGGTCGAGGTAGAGCGCGGGAAGACCGTGCTGGAGGCGGTGCGCCAGGCCGGCCTCGCCCTGGAGTCGGAGTGCGGCGGTCGCGGCACCTGCGGCGCCTGCCGCGTCCGCTTCCTGGAAGGCGCCCCCGCTCCCGGAGCCGACGACGCGCTGCGCCTGGGCGATGGCGCTGTCGCCCAGGGCTGGCGCCTGGCCTGCCAGACCATCCTCACGGACGACTGCCGGATAGCCCTGCCCGCGGCTGCGCCCGAGGGCGGGCTGCGCATCCTCACCGAAGCCTACGGCGTGGCCGAGGCGCCGCCCGCGGTGTCGCCAGGACGGGCCGGCGCCTACGGAGCCGCGGTGGACGTAGGGACCACCACGGTGGTCTGCTATCTGCTGGACTTGGGAGGCGCACGGCAGGTGGGGGTAGTGTCTTTCGCCAACCCGCAACGGAGGCTTGGTCCCGACGTGGTCTCGCGCATCGTCTACGCCCACCAGGGGCGGGAGAGCCTGCTCGAGGCACGGGACTGCCTGGTAAAGGAGCTAGAGAAGGCTCTGGCGACTCTCTGTGCCAGAAGCCGGGTGGCGCTGTCCGCCCTGTCCCGCATCACCGTTGTCGGCAACCCGACCATGCTCCACCTCCTGCGCGGTGTGGACCCCTGGCCCCTGGGCGTCGTGCCCTACCAGCCCGTTTTCACGGAGACGCCGGCGGTCTCGGCCCGAGAGGTGGGCTTCAGGCGTCTGGCCGACGCCGAGCTGGTGCTGCTACCGGGTGTCGCCGGGCATCTGGGCGCCGACGCGGTTGCCGGTCTGCTGGCCCTCGGCCTGCCGAGGCGCCGGGGGCTGTTCCTGTTCATCGACATGGGCACCAACGGGGAGATGGTGCTGGCCTCCGACGGCGAAGCGGTCGGCGCTTCCTGCGCCGCTGGGCCCGCTTTCGAGGGGGTGCACATCTCTTCGGGGATGGCGGCCCTGCCGGGCGCTGTTGAGTGGGTAGACGAGGAGGACGGACGGCTGGCCCTGGAGACTATAGAGGGCGCGGAGCCGCGGGGCCTCTGTGGTTCAGGGCTGGTGGATGCCGTGGCGCTCCTGCTGCGCCGGGGCATCTTGACGACAGGAGGACGCCTGAAGGAGCCCGCGGACCTTCCCGCTGACCTGCCGCCTGACCTCCGTCAGCGCCTGCACGCGGATGGCGAAGGCCAGCACTTCGTCCTCTATGAGGGTGACGCCGGGTCCGCCGTGAGCCTGACCCAGCGGGACGTGCGGGAGGTGCAACTGGCAAAGGCCCCCATCCGCGTGGGGGCAGAGGTTCTGCTGGAGGAGGTCGGCGCCAGGCCGGAGCAGGTGGACGCGGTGTTCGTGGCGGGGGCCTTCGGCAGCTCGATCCGGGCCGACAGCCTGCTGGCGCTGGGCCTTCTGCCCCCGGCGATGGCGGGCCGCATCCAGCCCGTCGGCAATGTGGCCGGGATGGGGGCCAAGGTAGCGCTGGCCTCGGACGAGCGCCTGGAGGAGGCCCGCCAGATCGCCCGCCGCATCCGGCACGTGGAGCTCATGCTGCGCGAGGACTTCCACACCCGCTTCGCCGACCACATTCCGTTCCCGGAGCCGTCGCCGACATGAGCAACGAAGGGACGCCAAGGCATGCGGCCCTCAGCCGCGAGCGCTTCCGCCGGCCGGTCGTCTACGACGGCTCCAAGGGCGTGTACCTCTCGGCCCGGCTGCCCGACGCCGGTCGCTCGCCGAGCGACGCTACCGAGTGGCTGAATCTCCTGTTGCCGGAGGCCGTCCGGCAGATGCACCGCGAGTATGTCGACGCCGGGTCGCAGATCATCCAGACCAACACCTTCAACGGCAACCGGCTGCGGCTCGAGGTCTACGGGCTCGGGGACCGGGTGCGCGAGGTGAACCTGGCCGCCGCCCGGGTGGCCCGCGAGGCGGCCGGCGAGGAGGTGCTCGTGGCCGGCACCATCGGCCCCAGCGGGAAGGTGCTCGCCATGGGTGAGGTGGACGAGCGGGGCCTGGTGGACATCTTCGCCGAGCAGGCCGCCGCTCTGGCTGAGGGCGGCGTGGACCTCTTCCACGTGGAGACCATGGCCGACCTGGCTGAGGCACGGGCCGCGGTGGAGGGCGTGCGGCGCGCCTCCGATCTGCCGCTGCTCCTCACCATGTCCTTCGACACAGGGAAGCCGGAAGCCCTGCGCACGATGATGGGCGTGACGCCGGCGCAACTGGTGGAGGCGGCCAGGGAGATGGGACTCTTCGGCCTGGGCGCCAACTGCGGTCGCGGCCTGGAGGGCTACCAGGAAGTGGTCGAGGCGCTGGCGAAGGCGCAGCCCGAAGTGGTGCTGATCGCGAAGTTCAACGCCGGCATCCCCCGGGTGGAGGGAGGCGAGGTGGTGTATGACGGCACCCCCGAGAGGATGGCCGCCTACGCCCTCTGGTGCGCGGAGAACGGCGTCCGCATCATCGGGGGCTGCTGCGGGAGCACGCCCCACCACATCGAGGCCATGGCGCGGGCCCTGGGCAGGTATCGAGCGCCTGACGGATAGCAGGCCGGCAGTCCTCAGAAGAAACGCCCGGGCGGAGAAACAGGAGTCCCCTGCCGGACCCGGGGGAAGCGGCCCGAGGCGTAAGGAGAGTGTTCGCGATGACAGCAGACGATGTAAAGCAGCAGCTCCAATTGCCCAACGTGGGCCAGATCGGAGTGGTGGTGGAAGACCTCGACCGCGCACTAGGCTTCTTCCAGTCCGCCTTTGGGCTGGGACCGTTCCGCATCCAGGAAGCGGAGGCACCCAATGTCTGGGACCGCGGCGAGGAGAAACACATCAAGGCCCGGCTGGGCTTCGTCACCATGGGCCAGGTGGAGATCGAGTTCATCCACATCCTGGAAGGCGATAGCGTGCACCTCGAATTCCTGCGCGAGCACGGTGAAGGCCTCCACCACCTGGGCTTCCGGGTCAAGGATTTCAAGGCCAAGCTAGAGCAGGCCAAAGCCATGGGGTTCGAGGTGCTTCAGACGGGCCCGTTGGGCCGGTTCTATGCTTACCTGGATACCCGCCAGGATGGCGGAATCATCGTCGAACTGATCGAGGACGGCGACACGGCATAGCTCCCGAAGCCTTGACCAGCCGACTGCAAATCGGCCGCGCTACCACTGAGCCACGCTGGCCCAGCGCCGCCACATAGCACGTGAAGCCTTGCAGCCAGCAGACGGCCGGCCCGGCCTTGGCCCCACACATCGCGGGGGATAGACTGGAAGGAGCAAGGACAGTGGAAGGGCGCCGGTGACGACCAAACCCGCCATCCAAACCTTCAGCCTCAGCAAGCGGTACGGGCGGATTCAGGCCCTGGACGATCTCAATCTTACCGTCCACTCCGGCGATGTCTTCGGCTTCCTGGGCCCCAACGGTGCGGGCAAGACCACAACCATCCGCCTGCTGCTGGACCTCATCCGCCCCACGCGAGGCCAGGCCGAGGTGCTGGGCCTGGACAGTCGCCGCGACTCCCTGGCTATCCGCCGTCGAACGGGTTACCTGGCCGGAGACGTGGCCCTGTATCAGCAGATGACGGGGCGCGGCCTGCTCTCCCTGCTCGATGACATGCGGGGCGGAGGGCTTCTTCCCCGCGGCCATGAACTCGCTGAGCGTCTGGAGCTAGACCTCTCCCCTCACATCAGCAGCTACTCGTCGGGCATGAAGCAGAAGCTCGCGTTCATCGCTGCCCTCATGCCTGGGGCCGAACTCCTCATCCTTGACGAGCCCACCAAGGGTCTGGACCCGCTGGTCCAACTCGAGGTCTATGCCATCCTCAAGGAGGAGCAGCAGCGTGGCTGCACCGTTTTCTTTTCCTCTCACATCCTGCCCGAGGTCGAACGGCTGTGTAACCGCGTGGGCATCGTCCGGGAAGGCAGGCTGGTCGCCGCCGAGGACGTGGAGTCCATCCGTCACAAGCGAGTGCGCTTGCTGACGGTGAGCTTCAGCCGGCCGGTGCCAGCGGCAGCCTTGCGCATGGAGGGCGTGGAGCTGCGCAGCCTCGACGGCAACCGGGCCGAGCTGGCCGTCCACGGCCATGTTCCGGACCTGCTGCAACGCCTGGCGGAATTGCCCGTGGAGGACTTCGTCTTTCCGGAGGCCACTCTGGAGGACACCTTCATGCGCCTCTATAGCGAGGATTCTGCCCGGTGAGCGTCCACCTGCTGCGCACCTACGTCACGTTCCACCGCTTCACCGCTCTGGCGTGGATGCTGGGGCTAGCATTCTACGCCTTCTTCGTCGCCGTGCTGTACCGGAGCTTCGCCGAGGCGGGGATCGAAGAGCTGTGGGAGTCTTACCCGGAAGCCTTGCGGGCCGCGGTCGGCCTCGACCCGGAAGCACCCCTTGCCGTCAGCGGGCGTTTCGCCGTCGAGAGCTGGCTCACCACCGAGTTCCTGGCATGGATGCCGGTGCTCATCTCCCTCTACGGCGTCGTCTACGGGGCCGGGGCCATCGCCCGCGAGGCCGAGCAGCACACGCTGGACCTGGTGCTCTCGCAGCCGGTGGCGCGCTACCGGCTTGTCGTCTCCAAGAGCCTGGTCTTCCTCCTCTCGGCGGCGGCACTGGTGGTGACGGCGGGCGTCGCCCTCCAGGCCGGGGTGGCCGCGGCCGGTGAGAGCGTGGACACCGCGCACCTCTACCTTGCTCTCTTCCAGGGGGTACTGGTCGGGCTGGCGGTGGCGGGCTACGCCGTCGCCTTTTCCAGCGCGTTTCTGTCGGTGGGGCGGGCGGCCGCGGCCGCCGGTCTGCTTACGGTCATCCTCTACGTACTGGAGATCGTCTCGCGCACCGTGGACGGGGCAGAGTGGGTAGGCAATGCCACCCTCTTCCACTTCTACCAAGCGGACCACATTCTCCGCACGGGCGGGCTCTCCTGGACCGGCGTGGGCGTGTGCTCGGCGGTGGCCGTAGGTGGTGTGGCCCTGGCCGCAGTGTTGTTCCAGCGTCGCGACATCCCCGCCTGAGCCATCGCCCCCCACCCTGCTATACTGATTGTGACTGCTTCTGAGACGCGAGAGCTATGCAAGCTATCTTGCTGGTCAACCCAACCGAGGAATCGCAGGGGCTGGCGGAGGACCCAGACCCCGGCGACTGGTCCGTGACGACCTGTGACCTCCCTGACGCGGCCCGACGGCTGAGCGAAGAGGGCCCCTTCGACGCCTTGCTCCTCGACCTCAGCGCGGACCTGGAGCGATCGGCGGTGCACGCACTCCTGAAGGCCGAGGTCGTGGGCGACCGCCTCGCCATCATCGCCCTGGTGCGGCCCCAGCAGCTCGCCGAGCTGGATGCCTCTCTGGCGGTGGATGACTTCATCGTTCACCCCGCCGGACGGGAGGAGCTGACGGCGCGCATCCGCCGCGCGCTGCGGCGACGCCGCGGGGGCAGCAGCGAGAACGTCATGCGCTGCGGGGATCTGCTGATGGACCTGGCCAACTACAAGGTGTTCGTCGCCGACCGGCCGGTGGAGCTGACCTACAAGGAATACGAGCTGTTGCGCTTCCTGGCCAGCCACCGCGACCAGGTGTGCACCCGCGAGACCCTCCTCAACCGGGTGTGGGGCTACGATTTCTACGGCGGAGCCCGCACGGTCGACGTGCACATCCGCCGTCTGCGCAGCAAGATCGAGGTCCACGGCCACACCTTCATCGAAACCGTCCGCAACGTCGGCTACCGCTTCTGTGCCGGGTAGGGCCACCTCCGACGCACCAAACCCTTCTTGCCTCGTAACAGGAACGTAATCTGCTCGAAACGGCCCTGAAACCTTGTGCCGCCACAATGGGTCTCAGCGACGGCCCCGATCAGGCCACGGAGCGCTGGGGCAACCGCAGGTCATACGTAGGCTGTAGCAGAATGAGAGTGGAAGGGACGCGGCAATGACCATTGACACCGGCGATACCGCCTGGGTCTTGGTTTGCTCGGCCCTGGTGATGCTGATGACGCCCGGCCTGGCCTTCTTCTACGGCGGCCTGGT
>CAZFGZ010000079.1:0-9487 GCA_964518585.1 uncultured Dehalococcoidia bacterium
CTGGGTCTGAGCGTCCTTCTGCTGGCGCCGGGCCAGGCGCTCGCGGGCGACAGGGCCGGGCGCGGCGAGGCGGACCAGGATGAGGCGGGCGCCGTGGGCCTCGGCCATGGCGTAGAGAGGCTCGCGCTCTTGCTCGGCCAGGTTGGTGGCGTCGAGGACGACCGCGGCGCCGGCCCGCAGGAGCCGGTCGATGGCCCCGTGGATGGCGTCGAAGAGGCGCCGGCTTTCGGCCGCGGAGTAGGTGGGGCGGGTGACCAGCCGCTTGCGGAGGTCGTCGCTCTCCAGGACGACGGCGCCGGTCCGCCGGCAGAGCTCGTCGGCGAAGTGGCTCTTGCCGGTCCCGGGCAGGCCGACGAGCACGGCCAGGGCGGGTCGGGGCCGCGCCACCGGCAGGGGCCACACCGTGCGCAGGATGCATTCGATGTCGCGAGACTGAGAGGATTCCAGATGCGTCATGGGTGTTGTGGCATTATGTGGCAAACCGGGATGGGACGCCAGGAGCGGGCAGGGCCGGTCGTTCACTGCTCAAGGTAGTAGGCGAAGGCGAGGAACTCCGGTCCCGTATGCACCCCCATGACCTGCGTCAATTCCGAGACGTAGAGCTCGACCGGGTGGAGCCTCTCCTGCGCCTGGCCGGCCAAGAGGAGCGCCTGCTGGGGGGTGTTTGTGTGATGGACGCAGAGGTGCATGGGTCCGCCCTGGCGGGCGCGCTCCTCCATGATGGTCAGGAGGCGTTCCATGGCTCGCTTGCGCGTGCGGGTACGCGATACCAGGCGGATGTCGCCCTGGCGGAACTCTACGATGGGCTTGACGCGGAGGATGGAGGAGACCCAGGCGGCGGCCCCGGGCACGCGTCCCGTGCGTGCGATGTAGGTTAGTGTGTCGAGCATGGCCAGGACGCCGACGCGGGGCATCAGGGCCTCGGTGCGGGCGACGACCGTGTCGATGTCGGCTCCTTCGGCGGCGGCGCGGGCGGCCTCGATGGCCATGAAGCCCTGGGCCATGGTGGCGTTGCGGGAGTCGAGGACGCGGATGTCGAGTTCGGGCCGCTCCTGGCGGGCCAAGGCGGCAGCCTGGAGTGCGGAGTCGTAGACGGCGGTGAAGCGGGCAGAGACGGTCAGACAGAGGACAGAGGGGGCCCGGTCCGCCGCGCGCAGGATGTGATCGAGGAATGTGCCGGGCGAGGTGGCGGCGGTAGTGGGAGGGCTGCGGGAGGTGCGGAGGACCTCGTAGAACTCTTCGGTGGTGTCGCCCATGCCGTCGACGAAGGTGCGGCCGGCAAAGATCAAGTTGAGCGGCACCACTCCGATACTGTATTCAGTGGCTATGGCGGGAGGGATGCAGGCGGTACTGTCGGTGACGATGGCGACCTGGAGCTTGGACACGCGAAGCCTCCTGCCGAGGTGCGGGCACCCAGCCGTCTACTCGGTTGCGCCTGAGCGAGGCCCTGTGCTAGACTGGCGTCGAAGCGATCAGGGACCGAGTCAGGATAGCATAGCCCGCTGCGATTACAAAGGGAATGGTGACGAAGGGGGAAAAGGAAGAGATCATCGCCACGCACCGCACCCACGAGGGAGACACGGGCTCTCCGGAGGTGCAGGTAGCGATCCTGACCGAGCGGATCAACCGGCTCACCGAGCACCTCAAGCTTCACCGGCACGACTACCACTCGCAGCGTGGGCTCCTCAAGATGGTGGGACAGAGACGAAGGCAGCTTGCCTACCTCAACAAGACGGACGTGCAGCGATATCGCGCCGCCCTCGGCAAGCTGGGTCTCCGCAAGTAGGTAATCTCCCCCCTGGCGGAGGCCTTCGAACATCACCTGAAGGAGAGTAAGGGAAGGAAGAGGAAGGAAGCGGGATACCCTCGGCGTGGGCGCCACGGTCCTTGGCGGCTCCCTTTGAGGGGAGCTGGGCCCCGAGAAGGACGACGCTCCACAAGCCCCCGATCAGGTAGAGATCGGCCCCTGCGGGGACAGGCCCTATTCGCATCGTGCTAAGATCGGGGCACCGCTAGACCCTCGACTTGAGTGGATCGATTGATGGTGGCTCTTCACGGCCTCCTCAATAGACAGAATATAGGAACACGGGTACGCCAGGCAGGTGGAGCCTGAGCGAATGACTATGGAGGTCATAGCATATGTCTGATGTGTATGAACGAACCATCGGTGGGCGGACGATGTCCATCGAGGTGGGGAAGCTGGCAGGTCAGGCCAACGGCGCTGTCACCGTACGCTACGGGGACACGCTGGTGCTGGTCACGGCCTGCGTCAGTGACCAGCCTCGCGAGGGCATGGATTTCTTGCCGCTGACCATTGACTACGAGGAGCGGCTGTACGCGGCGGGCAAGATCCCCGGCAGCTTCTTCCGGCGGGAGGGCCGTCCGAGCACGGAGGCCACCCTGGCCGCGCGGCTTACGGACCGTCCCCTGCGGCCCCTCTTCCCGAAGGGTTTCCGCAACGATATCCAGATCGTGATTACGGTCCTGTCCGCTGACCAGGAGAACGAGCCGGATGTGCTGGCCACGGTCGGCGCGTCCGCGGCTCTGTGCATCTCCGACATCCCGTTCGGCGGGCCGGTGAGCTCGGTGCACGTCGGCTACATCGACGGCGAGTACGTGGTGAACCCGACCTTCCCTCAGCTCAAGGACAGCTCTCTCGATCTGATAGTCTCCGGGACGCGCGACGCGGTCATGATGGTGGAGGCGGGGGCCAAGGAGGTCTCGGAGGAGATCATCCTGAAGGGGTTGGAGGTCGCTCAGCAGGCGAACCAGGAGATCCTGGACCTTCAGGAGGAGGCGATACGGGAGCACGCCCGGCCCAAGATGGAGGCGGAGCCTACGGAGACGGCTGTGGAGGTGCGTCAGGCGGTGGCCGGCTTCGTGCAGGGCAAGCTGGGGGAGATCCTGGGAGCGCACGCGAAGGAGGACCGGGAGGCCGGCCTGGCTGACCGCCGCCAGGAGCTGGTGGAGCGGTTGGGCGAGACGTATACCGCCGAGCAGATCCTGGCTGCGTTCGACGAGGAGCTGAAGCGAGAGGTGCGCAGCTCGATTCTGGAGCAGGGCATCCGTCCGGACGGCCGCGATCTCACCACGATCCGGCCGATCAGTTGCGAGGTAGGCATTCTACCGAGGACGCACGGGTCGGGGCTGTTCACGCGGGGGGAGACGCAGGTGCTGAGCATCGCCACCCTGGGCAGCATGGCTCAGGAGCAGCGGCTGGACACACTCTCGCCGGAGGAGAGCAAGCGCTTTCTGCATCACTACAACTTCCCGCCCTTCTCGGTGGGAGAGACGCGGCGGATTGGCTCGCCCGGGCGGCGCGAGGTCGGCCACGGGGCCCTGGTCGAGCGGGCCATCGGGCCGGTGATTCCGAGTGAGGAGGAGTTCCCCTACACGATCCGCCTGGTGTCGGAGGTGCTGGCGAGCAACGGCAGCACGTCGATGGCCAGTCTGTGCGGGAGCACGCTGTCTCTGATGGACGCGGGGGTTCCCATCAAGGGGCCGGTGGCGGGGATCGCCATGGGTCTGGTGATGGGGGAGGATAACCGCTGCGCGATCCTGACGGACATCATCGGCATGGAGGACGCCCTCGGCGACATGGACTTCAAGGTGGCCGGTACCGCCGATGGGATCACGGCCCTCCAGATGGACATCAAGGTGAAGGGGATCACTTCGGAGATCATGGGAGAGGCGCTGGAGCAGGCGAGGCAGGCTCGCCTCTTCGTGCTGGACAGGATGCTGGAGACGATCCCGGAGAGCCGGTCAGAGCTGTCGCGCTGGGCGCCGCGGATGTACCGCATCCAGATCAACCCGGAGAAGATAGGCACAGTGATCGGCCCGGGGGGCCGGGTGATCCGCGCCATCATCGATGAGACCAAGTGCAGCATCGACGTGGAGGATGACGGCACGGTCTTCGTGGGCTCCGCCAGCGAGGAGGCAGCGCAGAAGGCCATCCACGTCATCGAAGGACTGACCAAGGATGCGGAAGTCGGTCAGATCTACACGGGCAAGGTGACCCGCCTCATGAACTTCGGCGCGTTCGTGGAGATCATGCCCGGCAAGGAGGGGCTCATCCACATCTCCGAGCTGGCGGACTACCACGTCCCCAGCGTTGAGGATGTGGTACAGGTGGGCGATGAGGTGATGGTTCTAGTAACGGAGATCGACAGCCTGGGGCGCATCAACCTCTCACGCCGGGCCGTTCTGGAGGGGGAGACCCGGCCGGTGGCGGCCGGCGCGCCTCAACCTCCAAGCCCTACGGGGCGCCCCCCTATGCGCAGCGACCCGAGGCGGGGGCCTCCTCCTCCTCGCCGAGGCAACGGTCGTCCCAGGGGCGGCCCGGGCGATACCCAGGACAGCGCCATGCGCCGTCGCCGGGGCCGGCGCCGGCGTCCGCGCGGCGATGAGGGCGAGAGTGGTCCGCCTGCTGGTCCGCCTCCGCCTCCGCCTCCGCCTCGGCCGAACCTGGGTGGCCGCTGGTAGAAGAGGCGCAGGGCGAAGCCGGCTGCGGGCTGTTGCCGCGGCCACCTTGCCGGAGGGATTGTGATGGCCGAGACTCGCGTGCTGATCAGCGGGACGGGAAAAATGGGCCGGGAGATCCTGGGGGCGGTATGCCGGGAGCCTGACCTGGAGCCTGTCGGCGTTCTGGAGAAGTTCTCGAGCGAGGAGTACCTTTCCCTGCCGGACGGCTCCGGGCTGGTGCCTCTGGGAAACGACCCGGCGGAGGTCATCCCGCGCTGCCGTCCTCAGGTGGTCATAGATTTCACGCAGGGGGAGTGGACGCCCGCGGTGGCGCAGGCGGCGCTGGGGGCGGGAAGCCGGCTTGTCATCGGTACGACCGGTCTCTCGGATAGCTTCCTGGCAGAGCTGGAGCGGAGCTGTCGGGAGAAGCAGCTCGGCGCGGTGGTGGCGTCGAATTTCGCTATTGGGGCCGTGCTCATGATCTACCTGGCGAGGGTTGCGTCGCGGTTCTTCGACTCCGCGGAGATCATTGAGCTGCACCATGACCAGAAGGTGGACGCGCCCTCGGGCACTGCCCTCGCTACCGCCCGCGAGATGGTGGCCAGCCGGGGTAAGCCCTTTGAGCGCAACGTTCCCCAGAAGGAGACCCTGGCGGGCACCCGGGGGGGCGAGCTGGAGGGTGTGACCATTCACAGCGTACGGCTGCCCGGGCTGGTGGCTCACCAGCAGGTGATGCTGGGGGGCGTGGGCCAGACTCTTTCCATCCGTCACGACTCTACGGGGCGCGACTCCTTCATGCCGGGCGTGCTCTTGGCGACGCGGGAGGTTCTGCACCGTAACGAGCTAGTGCGGGGGCTCGAGGGGCTGATCGGGCTGGCCTAGGACCGGCTCGGGGGCGGGCCGTACTCCGCGCGAGCCGTGCGCTGCTCGGCGGCATCCCCATCCGGCGAAAAAACTGTTTGTTTCTTCTTGAACCAGAGTGGCGCATGGACTATTATGTTCGGGCCATACGGCCAAATCTTATGTGAAGGCGGAATGTTATGTCTGACTCACCCCCACGCAAGCTGTATAACACCGCGGTAGTTGGCGCGACGGGCATGGTTGGTCAGGAGTTCCTGAAGACCATAACGGCCCGGAAGTTCCCGGTCGGCGAGCTGAAGCTGCTGGCCACCTCTCGCTCCGCGGGCAAGAAGTTGCTTGTGGGGGAGCGTGAGTTTGAGGTGGAGGAGACCAACCCCCAGTCCTTCGAGGGTTGTGACTTCGCGTTCATCTCCGCGACCTCGCAGGCTTCTCGGGACTACGCTCCTGCGGCCGCGAAGGCCGGGGCGATCGCCATCGATGACAGCTCTGTGTTCCGGATGGAGGCCGACGTGCCCCTGGTGGTGCCGGAGATCAACGCGGACGACGTGGCTTGGCACAAGGGGATTATCGCTATTCCGAACTGCACGACTACTCCGCTGGTGCTGTGTCTGTGGCCGCTGCATCGGGTGAATCCGATCAAGCGAGTCATCGTGGACACGTACCAGTCGGTATCGGGTACGGGGGCGGCAGCGGTGCAGGAGCTGGACGCGCAGTCGCGGCGGATCCTGGACGGAGCCGAGGCTGTCCCGCACGTGTACCCGCACCAGATCGCGTTCAACTTGATCCCGGAGATCGACTCGTTCCGCGATGACGGGTACACGAAGGAGGAGTGGAAGATCGCGGTGGAGACCCGGAAGATCATGCACGAGGAGGACATCGCGATCTCGGCCACGTGCGTGCGGGTCCCGGTTTTCGTGAGCCACAGCGAGGCGGTCCACGTGGAGTTCAGTCGGCCCATGTCAGCGGATGAGGCGCGGGATATCCTCAGCCACGCCCCCGGGGTGGTGGTTCAGGATGATCCGGCCGTGAGCCTGTACCCGCATCCCTGGGCGGCGGCAGGTCAAGACCCGGTGTACGTGGGCCGCATCCGCAAGGACACCTCGCACCCCAACGGGATCGCGTTCTGGCACGCAAGCGACAACCTGCGGAAGGGCGCCGCTCTGAATGCCATCCAGATCGCTGAGGAAGTGATCGCGCGAGACCTGGTCTAACCCCGCGAGCGCGAAGACCGGCCAGAAAGGGGGCGATGCTGATGCCGGAGATCGGACGGCTACTGACGGCTATGGTGACTCCTTTCACCGCGGAAGGCGCGGTGGACTACGAGCAGGCTAAGCGTCTGGCCCGTGCGCTGCTGGATTCGGGGAGCGACGGCATGGTGGTGTCCGGCACGACGGGGGAGGCCCCGACGCTCACCAATGAGGAGAAGCTGCGTCTCTTCCGCGAGATCAAGGGTGCCGTGGGCGAGGGCGGAGCGGTCGTTGCGGGCACGGGGAACTACAACACGGCCGAGAGCATCGAGTTGAGCCGGGAGGCCGAGAAGGCGGGCGTCGATGCCCTTCTGCTGACGGTGCCGTACTACAACAAGCCGCCGCAGGAGGGGCTCTACCGGCATTTCCGGGCTATCGCCGAGTCTACTGCCCTGCCGTGTATCCTCTACAACATTCCCGGCCGCAGCAGCGTCAACATGGCTGCGGAGACTACTATCCGTCTCTCCGGGGTGCCCAACATCGTGGGCGTGAAGGAGGCGAGCGGCAACTTCGAGCAGATCGCGGCGATCATCGATGGTGCTGACAAGGGCTTCCGCGTGTGGAGCGGGAACGACGGCGACACGCTGAACATCATGGCCCTCGGCGGCTACGGGGTGATCTGCGTGGTGTCGCATCTGGCGGGCCTGCAGATGAAGGAGATGATCACGCGGGTGCTGGCGGGAGAGGTAGAGGAGGCGGCGCGCATCCACCTGCGGCTGCTGCCGCTCATGAAGTCGCTGATGACTCTGTCCGCCAACCCCATCCCCATCAAGTGCGCGCTGAATCGGGTGGGCTTCCGGGTAGGAGGGTTGCGTTTGCCCCTATGCGAGCCCGACGAGGCTACGCAGGACAAGATCGCGGCGGAGGTGGCGCGGCACAAGATCGACCTGCCGGTGGCGGTGTAGTGGACTAGGCCAGCGCCGAGAAGTCGAGAGGACGCCGCCCGGAAGGGCGGCGTCCTTGTCGTCGGGCTAGGCGGCCAGGCGGTCGGGTATGACGCGGGCGGCGGGGGCTTCTCGCTGCTGCGGCCAGCGGAGGGCCAGGGCGACGTAGGCGGGCACAAGGGCGAACATGGTCAGCGAGAGCCCCGTGACGGTGAGCGATCGGAGGACGTTGATGAGGGCGAAGCCGGTCAGGAGCGCGATCGCCGCCAGGGTTTGACGACGGCCGTCGGCTTCACCGTTCGCGAAGGACTGCTCGAGCACCAGAGCCGCCGGGAGGGCAAGCACGACAAGGTTCTGGAAGTGCAGGTGGGGCGATAGGAGGGCGGGCAGGAAGCAGGCCAGGGACCAGCCGTAGGCCAACGCATGGGGCCCGCGAGCGTCACTGCGCCGCCAGGCCCGCACTGCCAGCGCCAGCGCCCCCAGGCCGGTGATCGCCGCGGCGGGCGCCCAGAGCAGGAAGTCGTTGCGGCCGGTAACGCTGATCACGAAGCCTCGCCAGTTGGTCATCGTGTTGGCGCTGGCGCCGAGCTCGTCGATGGTCTCGGAGAAGGCGCCAGCCATGCCCAGGTTGCCCAGCAGGCCCTCGGCACCGGTGAGCGGGAGGGGGAGCAGGAGGAGCGCGGCCGCGGTCGCGCTGAACGCCACCAGGGCGCGGCGCCGTCCCTGCGCGAGCAGAAAGAGTGCAGCCCCAAGGGCGAGGAAGGGCTTGATGAGGGCGAGGGCCGCAAGGGCCCCCGCCGTCGCGGGGCGGTCGGTCTGCAGGTTGCGGTAGGCCAGCAGCAGGGCGAGCAGGACGATGAGGTCGACCTGGCCCCAGGCGAAGACGTAGAGCACGGGCATGGAGAGGCTGAGACAGGCGAGCAGCAGTAGCCGCAGCGACGGCGGGACCGAGGGGATCATTCGCCAGAGCAGCAGGGCTATCGCCAGGAGGAGGAGGGCATTGAGGCCGGTCCACAGGATGTAGGCGGCGTGGAAGGAGATGAGGGTGAGCGGCCACATGGCCACGGCCGCGAAGACGGGCAGGGCATAGGCGATGACATCGTCGGTGATCCAGGGGAAGATCTCCTCCTGGGCGGCCTGCTGGGCCTCGAGGTCGTACAGATCGCCGCCTCGGCCGGTGCCGATGAGGTGGCCCGCGGCGTAGAACGAGAGGAGGTCGCCCCGGACCTTGTCGCCCTCGAAGATGTCGGCCATTCGACTGCCGATGGCCTGCACCGAGGGCACGGCCACGAAGATGGCGAGGGCCAGCGCGACGCCCAGCGCCGCTGTCCGCAGGAGAGGGTGGGGCGGCCGCTGTGGTGTGGCCGTCGCCCCGCTGTGCCCGTCGCGCGAGATGGCTGTACCGGTCATGAAGTCCTCGTTCGGCGGCCCGGTGGCGTGAAGCGCGCCCGGCGCCGCTGAAGGTGCACCTACTAAGCTTGTCGGCCGGGCTGGGGACGTGCTGGAGCGAGGGTGCTAGGGCAGGGGGTCGGGCTGTCCGGCGTCGGCGGGGGTGGAGGGCAGCTCGGCGGACCGGCTGGCCGCGAGGGCTTTCCACTCGTCGGCGAGGCGGCGGCGGGCGTAGGCGTAGCCGATGTGGTCGCCGATGAAGCCGCCCAGGATGCCAGCGAAGACGCGCGCCATCAGCACCAGAAGCACGATGTCGAGGATGCGCCACCAGAGCGGGTCGAAGGCGGCGAAGAGGGCGATGGACAGGGCGACCGCCAGGGCGATCCCCGTGAGCGCGAACGCGTTCACGATGATGCTCTCGCGGCGGCGCATGTTGCGGAACATCCGGATGACCTCCGGGGGCACCTGAGGCTGCGGCGGGTGCTCAGTGGCGCTGCGGCCGCAGTGGGGGCAGGGCTGGGTGTCCTCGGTGATGGGTGTGTAGCAGTAGCCGCAGAAGCGTCCGGCGTTGGGGGATCGTCCCTTGACGATCTCCTCGAGGAGGGAGCTGAGGCGTTCCGAGAAGAGGGGCGGGTCTTCGATCAT
>CAZFGZ010000080.1:0-9424 GCA_964518585.1 uncultured Dehalococcoidia bacterium
ACGCATCCGTCACGAGCTCCACCTGATCCTGGAAGAGGAGACGCCAGAGGAGGCGGCCGCTCCGGAGGAGCCTCGGTTCCCTCGCACCTTTGTCGCCGAGCCTGACGGGGAGGACGAGGACTAGCCTCGGCGTCCGCGGCACATCGAACTAGGAACAGCCCCCCGGGAGATCTCGGGGGGCTGTGCTTTCGTGTTCGATGCCTCTTGTCTTGTGGAGGCGCTCCCGGTCCGGGCGGTAGGGCTCCCGAACCGGGAGCGAGGGGCCTGGCAAGGATAGTGGGGCCGCTCAGCGGCCCACGAGGCGCATGCGGTCAGCGGACGAGGCAGCCTGGGGGTCTAGGCGGATGCCCAGGCTCACCAGCCTGCGGGCGAGGCGGGAGCGGCAGCTCTCGCCTCGCTCCTTCTTCAGCTCCGACATCCACAGGGCGCGGTTCAGCGCTCCCTGTAGCTCCCGGGCCCGCTGTCCGGCTTCAATCTCTAGGTACAGAGCAGAGAACATGTCCCATCACCCCTCCTCAGCAGGCGCACGGGCGGGCCCTCGCGGGGGCTCGACGGACGGGCGCTCCGGAAAGCGGCCCGTGGCCAGACGGTATAGCACTCGAAAGACGTCGCTCGTATCTACTCCCTCGGGGTCGACGGCCTTGCACATCTCCAGCCCCTGGTAGAGGGCGAAGACCAGGTTCGCCAGGGCCCTGGGATCGACGTCCGAGGCGGGAGTTGTAGCCTCCTTCATTCCTTCGGCGAAGAGCCCGGCCAGAGTCTCACGGAAGTGGCCGAGGTAGCGGCGATAGACGGCCCTGGCCGCCTCGTTCCGCAGTATCTCCGCCCACAGCTCGCCGGTGAGCTGGGCGTGGCTCTGAAAGTCCCTCTCCGGCAGGCGGCCGAAGTAGTGATGGCCGATGCTCTCCAGGGCGCGGAGGACGTCCGGCGAGGTGGCGCGCATGGCCGCGATGAGAGCAGCCTGCTGCTCTGCCTCTCTCTCCTGAACCGCGCCGATGATCTCCATCTTGCCTTTGAAGTAGCGGTAGACACCGCCGGGGCTCATCCCGCTTTCGCGGCAGATGTCCTGCATGGTGGTCTGGTGAAAGCCGCGGCGGGTGAAGCAACGCCAGGCCGCATCCAGGATCTCGCTCCTCCGTGCCTGCAGGTACGATTCCGGAACCTTCGGCATGCTGTCCTCTCTGGGAGAAGCGAACACCCACCCTGGAAAACGAGGGTTCGTTCTTAAAAACGAACGCTCATTTTCTTTTATACACTATCATTCGTGGCGTGTCAAGACCGCGGGGAACGAGAGATACACCGGGCGTGAGCCGACCCGTGGGCAGGGTGCTGGCCCAGGCGCCCTAGCTGGTGAGCTCGACCGGCCGGCCTCGAGGCTTGCCGCCGCGTCGCAGCTCGATCAGCTCCTGAAGCTTGGCCCGGCAGGGCTCCGCCAGCGCCCTCTGGACGCCGCAGACGTTACAGAGCTGCTTGTGGCAGTCGGCGGTTGTCTGGCCGCGCAGGCTGCGCAGCCACTCGCCGCGGAGGTAGGCGTTGGTCACGCCGATATCGATGTGGGCCCAGGGGAACACCTCGAACAGGCCGCGTTCGCGCTGGGCGTAGAAGGCCGGGTCCAGATCGCACTCCTCGAGGGCACGCCGCCAGCGCGGCCAGTCGTAGCTCTCGCTCCAGGCGTCGAAGCGTGCTCCGAGCTCCCAGGCCCGGTGGACGGCTCTGCCCAGCCGGCGGTCGCCGCGCGAGATCACTGCCTCAAGCAGGGTCTGCTCGGGGTCGTCCCAGGAGAAGGCGACGCGGGCCTTCTTGAGCTGGGTGCGGAGGTGCTCGTGTCGGGGCCTCAGCTCCTCCGGGCTCACCTGGCCGGCCCACTGGAAGGGAGTGTGGGCCTTAGGGATGAAGTTCGAGGTGCTGACGCGCACCCGGGCTCGGCCGCCGTGGTGACGCTGGCCGATCTCCTTCACGCCTCTCGCCAGCTCGACGATGCCCTGCAGATCGTCCGGGCTCTCCGTGGGCAGGCCGACCATGAAGTACATCTTGACGCTGGTCCAGCCGCGACTGAAGGCCGCATCCGCCGCGCGGTAGAGGTCGTCCTGAGAGAGCAGCTTGTTGACGCCCCGGCGGAGGCGCTCTGTGCCGGCCTCGGGCGCGAAGGTGATGCCGTGCTTTCCGCGGCTGGCCACCGCATCGGCGATGCGGACGGAGAAGCTGTCGACCCGCAAGCTGGGCAGCGAGATGGCGAGGCGGTCGCCGAACTCGGCCCGCAGGGCGTCCACCATCTCCACGATGTGGGAGTGGTCGGTGGTGCTGAGGGAGAGGAGGGAGAGCTCATCGTAGCCGGTGTTGGCGAGCAGGTCGCGGGCGGCGCGTACGACCTCGTGCGAGGTCCTTTCGAGGCGAGGGCGGTAGATCATTCCCGCCTGGCAGAAGCGGCAGCCCTGGGTGCAGCCGCGCTGGATCTCGATGGCGGCCCGGTCATGCACGGTCTGGAGGTAGGGGAGGATGGGCCTGGTGGGTGGGGGCGGCAGCGTCTGCACGAAGCGCTTGCGCAGCCGCGCGGGCGCGGCAGGGTCTTTGGGTGCCACGCTCTCCACGGTGCCGTCGGCGCGGTAGCGTGCCTCGTAGAGGGCGGGGACGTAGACGCCGGGGATGGCAGCCAGCCGTCGCAGCATCTCCTGTCGGGGGCCGCGCCCCTGGGCGTTCCACTCGCGCAGGAAGTCGGCCAGGTCGAGCACGGCCTCCTCGCCGTCGCCGAGGAAGAAGGCGTCGATGAAGTCGGCGAGGGGCTCTGGGTTGAGGGCGCCGCTGCCGCCGGCGACCACCAGGGGGCAATCGTCGCCGCGCTCAGCCGCCAGCACAGGGATGCCCGCCAGGTCCAGCATGTTGAGGACGTTGGTGTAGGTCAGCTCGTAGCTGAGGGAGAAGCCGACGGCGTCGAACTCGGCGACGGGATGGCGGGTCTCGAGGCTGAACAGGGGCGCGCCCTCGGCGCGCATGGCCTGCTCCATGTCGGACCAGGGGGCGTAGACGCGCTCGGCGAGCACGTCGGGGCGGCGATTGAGGATGTCGTAGAGGATGGCCAGGCCCAGGTTGGACATGCCGATGTCGTAGACGTCGGGGTAGGCGAGGGCGATGCGCACCGCCACGGCCTGCCAGTCCTTGGCGACGGCGTTCCACTCGCCTCCGGTATAGCGGGCGGCTTTGCTCACCCGGCCGAGGATGCGATCCAGGTCTTGCACGTCAGCACCGCCGAATTCAGTAAGGGCCGCGAACATTTATCATATCGAAGCACGTCCAAGGGGCGCAAGGGCGAGGTGTTGGGGGACCGTTCTCCTGCGTCGCCCCTGAGCGCCTCTCACGTGGAACAGCTCATCTACGAAAATGCGGAAAGGGTTGTGGCTGACGCTTGCGTCGGAGGTGTGAGGAGGACGGGCGACGCTAGCGTGCGGCGCGCTCCTCCGCTCGCCGGGCCAGGTTCACGAGGTTAACGCCGACCTCGGCGATGGTGTATGGGCCCTGAGTCTGGTGGCTGAGGAGGGCGGCCAGGTTCACGGTGTAGCGGTTGCGGCGGCCCTCCTTGCGCCTGGAGATGATGTCGTCCTCCTCAAGCGCCCGCAGGATGGAGAGGGTGGCTCTCTCGGTGATGCCGACGGCCCTGGCGATCTCGCGCAGGGTGGAGCGCGGGTGGTCTATCACGTGAATGAGCACAAGGGCGTGGTTGGTCAGAAAACCCCATTTGACCATGATGGCCCTCCTGGGTCTTGACAAACGGGCATATCAGAATTATAATGCTGGCATCGAGCATCCAGCTATGGGTTTCCGGCAACTATTAACGGGATATATGGTTCCGGACAGAGAACGTGGGTATTATCTATCTAGCCTTGGACATCCGGTAATGTAGTTCCTATTTACTCCATTCCCTGCGGTTCGTCAAGACCCCTGAGGGAGCAGGCGTAGCTAGGGGGCGGCTCACAACTGGTGCGGTATCCGGGAGGCAGTGCGTTACGGTTGAGCCGCCCCGGCGCTTTTCGGGAGCTGGCAGGCGGGAAGGGCAAGATGCGCAGAGTGGTGTGTCCGGCGCTTCATGAGCTTCGCGGGCGGCAGCTGTCGTGGGTCGGGGCAATCGGCGACGCAGCGATAGGCCGGCCGGGTTGCCTTCGGCGGGGCTGAGCGCGAGAGGGAGCTGCGCAGTGCCCTCCTTGGCCGTCTCGGCGCGAGGAGGCGGGGAACGCCGGCGACGAGGGGGGCAAGTCAGGGGGACGGCCCAAACCACCAGTGGGCCGTCTCCCTTCGTGTGGAATCTTCTCTCCGCGATTGTTCGCGCCGGGGCGCCTAGGTGAGGCGCAGAAGAAGCTGGTAGAGGCGGAAATAGAGGCGGGTGCCGTCGAGAACCAGGATATCGCCGCTCTGGTGGAGGTTGGGCTCGACGTGCTCGAAGAGCGAGACCTCGGTGTAGTGGATGTCCTCGCGGCCGGCGAGGCGGTCTCGCATGCGGCGTGACTCCACGTAGGGAATGTAGGGATCGCCGCGGTCATGGACGATGAACAGGTCCGCCTGCACGTCGTCGATGTTGCGGCTGGGGGAGAGGAGGCGCAGGTCGCTGAGGGCCTCCTCGGGGAGCTGGGCCATGAGCTCGTCCACGCGAGAGGGGTCCCTGTTGGTGAGGAAGTCGTAGGAGGCGCGGCCCGCCGCCGAGAGGCGCCAGAGCCCCGCCTCCTCCGGTGACCTGCGGTCCACGAAGATCTCTTCCAGCACTCTCCGGTCCACGGGGTTTTCGAGCTTGTCGATGAGCTGGCGGGCCATGACGCGCACCGAGTGGTTGCGGGGCTCCCAGTCCTCCTCCAGCCCGTTGTAGGAGATGTGGCGGGTGCTGACCGCCGCCAGGACATGGAGGGCGTCGAAGTACGCCCCGAAGGAGACCACGAAGTCCACGTCGCCGCTGATGCCCTCGTCCGCTGCGGCCAGCAAGGCCAGGGAGCCGCCGACGCTCACGCCGATGTAGCCCACCCTGTCGGGGTCCACGTAGTCCTGGGCGCGTGCGTAGCGAAAGGCCCCCACGAGGGCCGTCACCTCTCCAGGCTGGATGAGCTCGGCGTCGAGGCGGGTGGAGAAGGGGACGAGCATGACGACGCCGGCGCGGGCGACGTCCTCGGCCAGCTTGACGAGGCGAGAGTCGTCCGGGTCCAGGGGGGGCGCGCCCATGGAGAAGACGATGGCGGCGTGGCGGTCCTCGTCGGCGGGGCGGTAGACGTCGGCGGCGATGCGGCCTGAGCCGTAGTCGATGGTCACGCGCTCGCGGACGGGATCGGCGGTGAACCAGGTGACGGGCCGGACCGGCAGGTCCACCATCATGTCGGGCAGGATGAAGGCGGAGGTAACGGCGGCCCGTCCGTAGCGCGTCGTCGCCAGGAGGAGGGAGAAGGCCAGGATAAGGGCGAGGGCCGCCAGCAGCGGCCAGAGCCGGCGCATGGGATGGTGTGCTCCCCGGGACAAGCCCTCCGAAGGGTGCCGCTCTCGGTCTGCGGCCAGTTTGCACCGTGCTCGGGGAGGGGTCAATCGAGGGCGAGGGCGGGGAGCGCGGCGGCCGGCTTCGGCGTGCGGTGATTCTCAATAAGGAAAAGGGCCGAGCCTGCTGGGCTCGGCCCTTGGCGGCTGACCGGCCGTCCTACTTCTTCTCGCCCTCGACGTGGCCGTTGGCCTTGACCTTGATGGTCTTGGGCTTGACAGCCTCGGACTTGGGCATCCGCAGGGTGAGGGTACCGTGCTCGAAGAGGGCCTCGGCCTTCTCCGCCTCCACCTGCACGGGCAGGGTGACGGAGCGGGCGAAGGTGCCGCAGCGGCGCTCCTGCCGGTAGTAGTTGGGCTTCTTGACCTCCTCTTCCTCCGTGGCCTCTCCCTTCACCGTGAGGACATCGCCGGTGATGGAGATGTCCACGTCCTCGGGCTTGACTCCGGGCATGGAGGCCTTGAGGACGACCTCCTCATCGGTCTCGTAGAGGTCGAGGGGGCAGAAGCCCTCGCCGGTCTCCCAGGTCAGGAGTCGCCATGGGCGCGGAAAGCCCTCCTCGAAGAGGTGGTCCATCGTGCGCCGCAAGTGCGTCATCTCCCCGAAGGGGTCCCACCGAACGATCTCTGCCATGACCTACTTTCACCTCCGTTATAGAACTTGTCTGGCTCTCGAGCCTTTGGGATGGGCCCACCCATTGCTCTCGACTACAGTCTAACACCGGCGGTACGGGCTGTCAAGGGTTATGACAACGCTATTATCAAGAAGCCCTATAATCCTCTTGACGCCTAGCTGCCAGCCCCTTATACTGGAGGTCGAGGGGTCTCATGGCAGGGAAAGACTACTATCAGATACTGGGCGTCAAGCGTGATGCCTCTCAGAAGGAGATCCGGCAGGCGTATCGCCGGCTGGCCCGTCGCCATCATCCGGATGTCAATCCCGGCGACAAGGCAGCCGAGGCGCGCTTCAAGGAGATCAACGAGGCCCACGAGGTCCTCTCAGACGCCGAGAAGCGCAAGAAGTACGACAGGTACGGGGACAAGTGGCAGTACGCCGACCAGATCGAGGAGGCGCAGCGTCGCGCCGGCG
The DNA here is from genome assembly GCA_964518585.1 of uncultured Dehalococcoidia bacterium. Classification (GTDB taxonomy): domain Bacteria; phylum Chloroflexota; class Dehalococcoidia; order DSTF01; family CAZFGZ01; genus CAZFGZ01. Next base: position 6,590 of record CAZFGZ010000080.1, read on the forward strand.
GCCGCGGCTCTCCCTATGGCTCGGGCGGGACGTTCGACTTCGATCTGCGGGACGTCGGCGGCCTAGGCGGCGACCTCGGGAGCATCATCGAGGGGCTGTTCCGCGGCGGCCGGCGCGGAGCGACGCGCCGTCGCGCTCCCGACACGCAGTACGCCGTGGAGGTCACCCTGGAGGAGGCATTTCGCGGCACCGCCCGCACGATCCAGCTATCGGGTGAGGAGCCCTGCCTCACGTGTGGCGGCAGCGGCCGGGTAGCCGGGGCCGTCTGCCACGTCTGCGATGGAAGCGGCGGGACCCTGCGGGCCCGGCGCCTGGAGGTGAAGATACCGCCGGGCGTGCAGACCGGCTCGAAGGTGCGGGTGGCCGGCGAGGGCGGCGTGGGGACGCCGGGCGGGCCACGGGGCGACCTGTACCTCGTGGTGTCGGTGCGGCTGCACCCTCAGTTCGAGCGGCGGGGCGACGACCTGCACACGGAGGTGCGGATATCGCTCACGCAGGCCGTCCTGGGCGACGAGGTGGAGGTGCCTACGCTGGACGGTCGGGTGATGCTCAAGATCCCGGCCCTCACCCAGAACGGCAAGGTGTTCCGGCTGGCGGGCAAGGGGGTGCCCCATCTCCAGGGCAACGGCAGGGGCGACCTGTACGCGAGGGTCGGCGTCAAGCTGCCTGAGAAGCTATCGGAGAAGGAGCGAAAGCTCTTCGAGGAGCTGCGCGCCGCCGGCGTGTGACGCGCCGGGTTCGGCGCGCGCTCCCTGAGATGGTCAACATGAGCGCGAGAGAGACGAACACGCAACCCCTGGACGCCTACTCGGAGGCGGTCAGCGGCGCGGCGGAGGTGGCCGGGCCCGCGGTGGTGCGGGTGGACGTGGCGGGCCGGCCGGGTCGTGGCCCGGGGGGCGAGGGCATGGGCACGGGCTCCGGCGTCATCTTCGCCTCCGACGGCCGCGTGCTGACGAACGAGCACGTGGTGCGGGGCGCCCGCACCGTCCAGGTGACGCTGGCCGACGGCCGGCGTTTCCAGGCCGGGGTGGAGTTCGCCGACCCGTCGACGGACCTGGCGGTCCTGCGGGTGGGCGTCACCGGCTTGCCCGTGGCCGAGCTGGCCGCGGGTTCCCTGAAGGTAGGACAGTTGGTCGTCGCCATCGGCAACCCCTACGGCCTCAACTGGACGGTGACGGCCGGGGTCGTGAGTGCGCTGGGTCGCACCCTGCGGGCGGGCCGGGAGGCCGAGCTTGCCGATCTGATCCAGACGGATACACCCATCAACCCGGGCAACTCCGGGGGCCCTCTGGTGGACACGCGGGGCCGCGTCGTGGGGATCACGACCGCGGTGATGCCCTTCGCGCGCGGGGTGGGCTTCGCGGTGCCGGTGCAGACGGTCCTGCACGTCCTGGTCCGCCTCGACGAGGTGCGGGGACGGCAGGAGCGACGCCTGGGAATCGGCGGGATGCCGACAGAGATCGACGAGGGCCTGCGGCGAGAACTCGGCCTTAGCCGGCAGCAGGGGGTGCTGGTGCTGGAGGTGGTGCCGGAGAGCCCGGCGGCGCGCGCGAGCCTGCGCCCCTCGGACATCCTGGTGGGCGCGGACGGGCACACGGTGACGTCGGGCGAGGAGCTGGCCCGGGCAGCGGCCGAGGTCGGCCCGGGCGGCCGGCTCGGTCTGTCCTTTCTGAGGGAGGGCAAGCTGAGACGGACCACAGCAGTGCTATGAGACGAGGTGACCTGGATTGACGATTGAGAACTCCGACGAGTTCCTGGACGAGGACCAGCCCTGCTACGTCATCAGCGTGGCTTCGAAGATGGTCGGCATGCATGCTCAGACGCTGCGCTACTACGAACGGGCGGGCCTGCTAAGGCCCTCGCGCTCGCGGGGGCGGATCCGGTTGTACTCGGTGGCGGACATCGCCCGGGTGCGGCAGATCCAGCGGCTGATCAACGACCTGGGCGTGAACCTGGCCGGGGTCGAGGTGGTGCTGCGGATGAACCGGCAGATGCAGGAGATGCAGCAGGAGATCGACGCGTTGCAGCAGGAGCTGCAGCGGCTGCGCGATCGCCGCCTGCCCGCGCCCAAGCCCTCGACGGAGGAGAGCGAATGAGCGAGCTCCCCGTTCACCAGGGTTGGGAGCGCATCTGGCGCCGTCTCGGCGACGGACGCTATGAGGGCGCACCTGAGGCGCAGGTGGTCGAGCTGGCGGACCGACTGAAGGCGCACGGCCGCTCACGTGTGCTCGACCTGGGCTGCGGCAGGGGGCGGCATGTGCTGTACCTGGCGGCGGAGGGGTTCGAGGCGTGCGGGTGCGACGTGTCGCCGACCGCGGTGGCGGCCTCGCGGCGGGCGCTCGCGGAATCGGGGCTGCGCGGCGGGGTAGTGCGGGCCGAGATGACTGCAATCCCCTTCGGGCGGGCCGTGTTCGACGCGGCGATCGCCTGGGACGTGGTCTATCACACCACGGTCGAGGGCATCCTGCGGGCGGTCGAAGGGGTGCGGCGGTCGCTGCGGGACGGCGGGCTGTTCCTCCTGACGTTCAACTCGACTGAGTCGAGTCACGTGCCCCGGGCGCGCGAGGCGGTGGCCCGGGGGGAGGGGGAGGAGCTGGAGCCGGACACCTTCGTGGTGCCGGGCGATTCGTTCGACAAGGCGCTGCCCCACCACTACGCGACGGAGGAGGAGATCCGGACGCGGTTGCTGCGGGGCTTCGAGGTGGTGGCGATGGAGGAGTATCGCCGGGAGTACGAGGATGAGCGGGGCCACCAGCGGCCGGTCAAGTGGTGGGTGCTGGCGAGGAAGGGCCACAAGGGCCGAGCGCAGCCAGAGGAGGCGGAACGCGGGACGAC
>CAZFGZ010000081.1:0-8128 GCA_964518585.1 uncultured Dehalococcoidia bacterium
CTTCGCGGCGGCGAACACCTCGTCGTCAGGAACGGGCAGGTCCGTCAGGCGCCTTATCACCGGCCTCGCCACCCGCGCCGCTGCCCGCTGGATCGGGAAGATGCGGTGCAGCCACCAGCGCAGCACGTCGGGGAAGCTCAGCAGCCGCAGCGTCTCCCCCGTCGGCGCGCAGTCCACGATGATCACGTCGTACTCGCCGCTGTCGTAGTAGTTGAGGAGGTAGAGGAGGCTGGCCAGCTCGTCCATGCCCGGCAGCAGGGCCATCTCCTCCGCCAGCACCTCGTCGATGCCCCGCCACTCCATGAGCACCTTCAGCCACTTCTGGAGGATGCCCCAGTGCGCGTCGATCTGCCGGTAGACGTCCAGCTCCTGCCCCCACAGGTTGCCGGCCACTGGGCTGGGCTCGGGGCCCAGCGGCTCGTCAAAGCAATCGGCCAGGCTGTGCGCCGCGTCCGTGCTCATCACCAGCGTGCGGTGGCCCAGCCCTGCCGAGCGTAGCGCCGTCGCCGCCGCCACGCTCGTCTTGCCCACGCCCCCCTTGCCCGTGTACAGGATGATCCTTATCGCCATCTCACCACTCGACGGCTCGCTTCACCCACGACAGCCGCCCTTCGCTCAGCCCCTGCGCAAATAAAGGATAGCACAGATATCGCCCTGGCCCGTCGTGGTTTTCCGTCCTGCTGGACAGGCCGTCAGCGCAGGTGGTACGGCACGTTCACCGCCACCGTGTTCGGCCGAGCCTGGAGGGCGTGCCTCAGTCGCACCGCCGGCTGGTTGTGCAGCAACCGCTGCCAGAGCTGCGCCGGCACGAACTCCGGCAGCACGACGGTGATCCGCGCGCCCGGGTTCGCCCGGTCCAGCGCATCGATGTACGCCAGGAACGGCGCCACCAGCGCCCGGTACGGAGACTCCAGGATCACGATGGGGATGTCCGGCACCCGCTCCTCCCATTCCGCCCGCAGCGCCTCCGCCTCCGCCGGGTCATCCGTTATGTGGATCGCGGTCACGTCGTCGGACAGGCTGCGGGCGTAGTCCACCGTGCGCAGCACCGCCCGGTTCAGCTCGTCCACCGGCACGATCACGTTCTGGACCCTGTGGTTCCCCCTTCGAGGCAACGCTGGCTGCAGGTCCCCCTCCCTGACCGCGAGCTGCTCGCTCACCCGCTGGTAGTGGTGGTGGATGCGTTCAAACATCAGCACCAGGATGGGGATCGCCACGACGACGATCCACGCCCCGTGCACGAGCTTCGTGCTCCCCACTATCACCGCCACGACCGCAGTCGCTACGGCCCCCAGACCGTTTATCATGATGCTCCCCCGCCAGCCCCGGCCTCGCGCCCCCAGCCAGTGCCGCACCATCCCGGACTGCGAGAGCGTGAAAGAGGTGAACACCCCCACCGCATACAGCGGGATCAGCCGGTGCGTCTCGGCCCGATAGATCAGCAACATAGCGCTGGCCAGCACGCCCAGCGCTATGATTCCCATGGAGAAGGCCAATCGATCTCCCCGGAAGGTGAACTGTCGGGGCAGGAACCCGTCCCGCGCCATCACCGAGGCTAGCTGCGGAAACCCCGCGAAGCTCGTGTTGGCGGCCAGGATCAGGATCAGCGCCGTCGCCACCTGCACGACGTAGTACGGCGGCGTGCCCCCGAACGCCGTCTTCGCCACCTGTGACACCACCGTCGGCTGCTCCACAGGGATGACGTGGAACTGGTGCGCCAGAATCGTCAGCCCAACGAAGAAGGTGGCAAGGATGAACGCCATCCAGGTCAACGTGATCGCCGCGTTCTTGGACTCCGGCGGCTTGAACGACGGCACTCCGTTGGCCATGGCCTCGATCCCGGTCAGCGCGGCACATCCCGACGAGAACGCCCGCAGGATCAAGAACAGCCCCAGCGAGCCCGTCCCGATGGCCACCGTCCCCGCTGGCAGCGGCTCCGCCTCCACACCTTGGGCCGCCCGCACGAAGCCCATCACCAGCATCGCCCCAAAGCTCACGATGAAGAGATACGCCGGGATGGAGAAGACCGTCCCCGACTCCCGGATGCCGCGCAGGTTCCCCAGCACGATCAGCCACAGGAACACCAGCGCCAGGATCACGCGCTCGTCATGCAGCTCCGGCACCGCCGAGGTCACCGCCGCTACCCCCGCCGAGATGCTCACCGCCACGGTCAGCACGTAGTCCACCATCAGCGCCGCCCCTGCCACCAACCCCGGCGTCCTTCCCAGGTTCTCGCGCGCCACCGAGTATGCGCCGCCGCCGCTCGGATACGCGCGCACCGTCTGCCGGTAGGAGAAGGCCACGATCAGCAGCAGCCCCCCGATCGCCCCGGCGAGGGGGAGCGAGACACCCAGCGCAGCCGTCCCCGCCAGGATCAGCACCAGCAGGATCTCCTCCGTCGCGTACGCGGACGAAGAGAGAGCATCCGAGGAGAAGACCGCCAGCGCCTTCGCCTTGGTCAGACGCTCATGGATCACCTGCGAGGAGGCCAGCGGCGAGCCGATAGCCAGCCGCTTCACCCTCGCCCAGAGCTGCGCCGGCAAAGTGCTCGGCCGGAGCAGCACGTCGGTGGCCTGGAGGTGCGCCGGGCCCATGCGTCGCAGCTGCTCCCTCCTGGGGATGATCCGGATGTAGCGTGAGCCCGGTTTCAGCCCCCGGCGCACCTCGTGCAGCTCTAGGTCCGGCCGCAGCGGCGCCCGCCGTCTCGGGACGTGATAGCGCCCGTAGCGTTCTAGCTCTTCGTTCTCGCTGGTGTCGCCCGAGTCCTCGTCTGGAGGGTCCACGCTAAGTCCTCTGTCGCGCCCTGAAGGGCGCCCTCAGCCCACCGCCCATGCTCTGCACTCGTCGAGCCGATGCCGGCTCATCCCTTCTCCACATCCTGCTCGACGGCAGCCGCCCGCCGCCTGGACCGCCGGTACAGCAAGAACATGATAAGCCCCACCGCCAACCAGCCGAACCCAACGTAGCGGGTTACTTCCTCCGTCACCACCACCACCACCCATGTGGCCCCGGTAGCCAGGGCTCCGATGATCGAAGCCACGGGATAGGACCTGCCCCGCACCCGCACGTTAGGCACGATGCGGAAGGGGCGCGCCATGTCCGGCTCCTTCGCCCGCAGAGCAATGATGGAAACGTGGGCGGACGTGAAAGACAGCATCGCCCCAAATGCGTACAGGCTGGCCAGTTCCTCTATCTTCCCCGGCAGCAACAGCAGCACCGCCACCAGACCGAACACCGCGATCGCCACCGCCGGCGTCCGCCGCCCGGGATGCAGACGGCTTATCACCGGCGGAAGCTGCTGGTAGCGCCCCATCGAGTACGCCAGCCGCGAAAGCCCCAGCATCCCCGCGTTCGTGGCGATGATCAGGATCGTCGCCGCCAGCAGGCCCACCCACCACTCCAGCGTCTCCTCCAGCAGCCACGGCAGGTCCTTGAACTGCTGCACGATCCCCAGCACCGGATCCTCGATGAACTCGTCTGCCAGTTGCGTAACGTACGTCCCGTCGGGCTGCTGCTCCACCGGCAGCGCGCTCAGAGCTACCAGCGGGATCAGCGTGTACATGACCAGCACCGTAGCGAAGGTCAGCAGCACCGCACGCGGCACATTCTTGCCGGGGTTGCGCGTCTCCTCCGCCAGGTTGGAGACCGTCTCGATGCCGGTGTAGGCGATCATGGAGATAGAGATCCCCAGCAGGAGATGCGACAGCGTGGGCGCCTCTCCGAAGTGGATGTTGTCCAGCAGGATCTCCGGGCTCAGCAGCAGCCAAAGCCCCATGAGCACGATGAGCATCTGCGTGGACAGGTCCAGCAGGGCCAGCAGCACGTTCACCCGGGAGGACTCCTGCACCCCAATGATGTTGATGCCCGCCAGCAGGCCCACTACCAGCGCCCCCACCAGGGCATTGGCGGGCCACGTCCCCAGCTCCGGCACGAACACCGATAGGTACGCCGGCACCGCAAACGCCGAGATGGCGATGGTCACGATGTAGTTCAGGATCTGCGCCCACCCGGCCAGGAAGCTCACCGTGACGTTGAAGCCTCGCCGTGCGAAGGCCATCGAGCCCCCAGCCTCCGGCATGGCCGCCGTCCCCTCCGCGTACGAGAGGGCCGTGCAAAGGAAGAAGAAGCCCGAGATGACGAAGACTACCGGCGTGAGCCCCAGCGCGTAGAACGCCGTCACTCCCAGGGCATAGTAGATAGAGGACCCTACGTTCCCGTAGGCGGCGCTGTACAGGCCCGGCACCCCCAGCACCCTGAACAGCCCCACAGTGCGGGGACGACGCCGTCGCAGGTACACGTCACCGGGGAGTCGCCCCCGACGCAACTCGGGTGCCGCTGGCTCGTCCTTCAAGCGCGCTCCTCTGTCGGGCCCCCCAGGGGTGCCCGCAGGCCATCGCTCGTTCCCTGCCGTCGCGGGCCGCTGGCGAGGCTCAGCCGTTACCCCCGATGCCTCTCAGGTCTATGGTGGGCTCCGGCGAGGGCGTGAGCTCCGGCTCTGGCTCCGGCTCCCGCTCCGGCTCCGGCGTCGCCGTAGGCAACGTCGGCGGCGTCGGCGGGGAAACGCTGTGACTTACCATTACCGTCAGGAAGGTGAGAAGCTCCCCCAGTTTCGCGTCCTCCACCGCCAGCCGCAAGGTGTACGTCCCCGAGGAGAGGGCAGCGGTGTCCCACAGCCCCAGCACGCCGCCCGCCACCGGCGTCTCAGAACGGGTGATGACCGTCCATTCCTCCGGTGCCCTGCCCTCGCCGTACTCCAGCCGGTAGGCCACCAAGTCCGGCGACTCCGCCCGGCCGGTCACCTGCACCGCCCCCCGTACCACGGACCACGCCTCCGGCGTATCGATGACCAGCAGCAGGTTCTCCGTGCTGCTCACCTCGGTCGGCGCCGTGCCCCCTTGCAGAGTCTTCGCCCACTCCTCCGCCTGCTCCCTTGCGAACTGTGACAGGTCGTCCGGGATGACCAGAGCCATCCGCTCGGCAACGAACTGCGGCGGCGTCCGCTCCGACGCCAGCAGACCGTTGCGCACGTCGATCTTCACCGGCTGCCACCAGTCGTCCTCCTTGTCCGACAGGCTCTCCGCCACGAAGAGGTCAGGTGGAGTGGTCTTCCCGCAACTCGGCCCCGGCTTGAGGCCCGACGGCACGCACACGCTGGCTTCCACCAGCCCGGCCGGCCGCTCGATCCACCGCGCCGGCTTGCCCTCGTGCGCCGCCAGCATGAAGTCGCGCAGCGCCCGCCACGAGATGGAGGTGCTGGTGATGTTGAACATCGGCGTGTTGTCGGCGTTCCCCGCCCACACTCCGGCCACCAGGTCCGGCGTGTAGCCCAGCGCCCACGTGTCACCGATGGCCCGCAGCTCCTCGTAGGGCTCGCTCGTCCCCGTCTTCACCGCCATCGTCCGGTCGATGCTCAGACCCCCGCAGCCGAACGTCATGCACTGCGCCTGCGGATCGGAGAGGATATTGCTGATCAGGTACGCGTAGGCCGCCGGGATGATGGCCTCCTCCTCCAGCTTGGGCCCGGTCTGCTCCTCGTTGAAGGTCAGCGGATACACCACCTCGCCTGCCATGTTCTCCACCCGCAGGATCGACACCGGGTCCAGATTCCGGTTCCCCTCCGGCCGGGCCACCGTGGTCGGCATCCCCTTCATCACCCCGCTGTTCGCGAACACCGAGTAGCCGTACACCATGTCCACCACCGACACGTCCACCCCGCCGATCGTCAGCGAAGGCCCGAACTGCCGGTCGTCCAGCGAGGTGATGCCCATCCTCTTCGCCGTCTCCACCACGTTCGACACACCCGCGTACAGGATGGTCTTGAAGGCCGGGATGTTCAGCGAGCTCCCCAGCGCATTGCGCACCGTGATCGGCCCCTTGAAATCGCCCGCCGGGTTGCGCGGAGTGAACACGTCGCCGTCCGGCTCCGTGAAGCTCACAGGCGTGTCCAGGATGAGAGTGCCCGGACCCCAGCCCAGCTCCATGAAGGCCGTCACGTACGTGAAGGGCTTGAACGCGGAGCCCGGCGAGTTCAGCGCCTGCGCCATATCGTTGCGCCCCAGGATGTCATCGCGGAAGTAGTCCCGGCTGCCGACGTACACCAGGATCTCCGCCGTGTTCGGGTCCATCGCCACCAGCGCCCCGTTGTGCCCGTCCGACGACTCCTCGAACTCGCTGATCCACTCCTCCAGGATCGCCTCGGCCCGCTTCTGCAGGTCCAGGTCCAGCGTCGTGTACACGCGCAGCCCCCCTCGCAGCAGCGCCTCCCGCCCGAAGAGCTGCTCAAGCTGTGGCTCCACGTAGTTCAGCACCCAGTGCGGCGCCTCGATGGGGAAGCGCTGCGGCGTCAGCTCCAGAGGGCTCAGCGCCGCCACGTACGCCTCCTCCCTGGTCACGTAGCCCTCCTCCGCCATCCGCCCCAGCACCCAGTTGCGCCGCTCCACCGCCGCCTCCGGGCTATTGATGGGATCGTACGCCTTCGGGCTCGCGGGTATCCCCGCCAGGAGCGCCGACTCCTGGAGGTTCAGCTCGCTGGCATGCTTGCCGAAGTACCCCTGGGCCGCCGCCTCGATGCCGTTGTACAGACCCCCGTACGATATCTGGTTCAGGTACCACTCCAGGATCTGGTCCTTCGAGTAGCGACGGCTCAGCTCCAGCGCGTACACCGTCTCCTTGAGCTTGCGGGGAATCGACCGCTTCTGCCGCTCCTCCTGCGGGATGTACACGTTCTTCACAAGCTGCTGCGTGATCGAGCTGCCGCCGCTCCCTTCGAGGAACCCCGGCGCTCCCCCCGGGAAGAAGTTCTCGTACGCCGCCCGCAACAGCCCCCTGATGTTGACCCCGGGGTTGTCGTAGAAGGTGTCGTCCTCCGTGGCGATGGTGGCGTCGATGACGTCCTGCGAGACCTCCGACAACGGCACCGGCTGCCGCAGGCCCGAGAAGTCGTCCACGTACTCGTACAGGAGCCTGCCGTTCCGGTCGAAGATCTTGGCCCCTCCCGACGGGAGCTGAGAGATCGCCTCCTCCGGCGGCACCAGCTCGTCGGCGTAGCCCTGGTAGATCACAATGCCGGCCACCGCCGTCCCGCCCACCGCGAACACGGCAACCGCGAACAGCGCCAGCGCCACCAGCAGCCACCGGGGCAGCCCGCCGTTCCCGCCGTTGCGCCGTCTTCGCAGGTAGCGTCGTGCCCGGAAGTTCCTAGCCACCGGCCCCTCCCGGCGCAGGCTGCCGCTTCCTCAGCACAACGAAGTGAGACAGCCCGAACACCCTCAACGGCGTCGCCTCCGCCCGATGCAGCACCGCCCGCAGCAACCCGCCCAGCCGGCGGCTCCGCGCGACGATGTTGTCGAAGCCCGGGTAGACATAAGAATGTACCACCACCTCGGCCTCCAGACCATCCGTGATCGCCCGCAGGTCTCTCTTCAGGTATGCCCGCGCGTGCGGCACCAGCCGCCGCCGCAGGAACCCCGGCAGGTAGTTCACCAGCGGCGCGTTGCCGAACACGTACCGCCCGCCAAGGTACACCCCGTGTGTCTCGAAAGGGAACAGCCGGTTGGGCGCGAAGATGACCACGTATCCGCCGGCCCGCAGCGCCCGGCACGCCTCCCGCAGCGTCAGCGCGTCATCCCCCACGTGCTCGATGACCTCGTTCAGCAGGATGACGTCCAGCGAGCCCTCAGCGAAGGGAAGGTGCTCCGCCGAGGCAAGCGCCAGCCCCGGCACCGCCCGCGCCCCCTCGCGCACCCTTGCCGCGTCGATATCGATGCCGTAGGCCTGCTGTGTGAACTCGCGCAGCTTGCGCACGTACGTGCCGATGCCGCATCCCACGTCCAAGACGCGGCCGCGCTCGAGCGGGGCGTACCTTCGGATCAGGGCCAGGCGGCGCTCCTGTCCGGACCGCCAGACATAGCTCGGTCTGCCCAGCGCCACCCTGGCCCTATCGGGCGCCTGAACCATGACTCCCCTCGCCCTCCCCCGCTAACCCCTCATGCTAGCAGAGGCATCCACCAAGTACAACGCTCCACAGCCGCCCCAGGTTGCCCCGCTCCGCCCGCCCGCCTATGCGTCGCCCAGGCGGCGTGCCGCCAGATGCCAAGGGGGCGGCCCTTGCGCCCCCTGTCATTCTGAG
>CAZFGZ010000081.1:8138-9164 GCA_964518585.1 uncultured Dehalococcoidia bacterium
CCCCCCCGCCCCCCCCTGTCCCTCCACCACCCCCCCTGTCATTCTGAGCGAAGCGAAGAATCTCCGCGATGTAGGGGCGGTCGGCCGACCGCCCCTACTGTCTCCAAGCCCAGGTTGTGCCGCCCTACGGTGGCGTCGCCCCGCACGACTCCCCGGACTGCGCCAGCACCAGCAGCACGTCCACGATGATGCTCACCGCGCCGTCGGGTCCAGCCGACCGCGTGGCTCCCACCGAGCGGTCATAGGCGATGCCATCGTCCACGTCGTCGCCGTTGATGTCCTGGTTGTACTGCCTGCCCGCACCGTTGGGCGGGCCGCCGTCAGAGGTACCGGAGTACTCCAGGACCGCCGGGACATCCTTGATGATGCTGACGGCGTGGTCCCTGTCGTCGCTGCCGCTGGGGTCGCCGCTGATGTGGCCGCCACTGAAGAGGGTGGGCACGGGGACGTCGTACCAGTCCCACGGGTCATAGCGGTCCGCCGGCGGGCTGAGGGTCGGCTCCTTGCTGTCCCAGCAGGCGTCGCAGTCGGCGTCGTTGGCGAACACGCACTCAGTATTCGTGAAGGTGCAGGTCACCGTCTCCCCCGCGTCGAGGTCTATCGTGGCCTTCCTGGCGCCCAGGTCCACGCTGGAGCCGCCGTCGGGGTCAACGCAGGTCAGGCCGGCGAGGTTGAAGTCGCCCGGGGTCACGTCTGGGTCGTCCTCAATGACCGTGTAGCTACCCGCGTCGAAGACATCGACGTTGCTGAAGGTCTTCGTGCCTCCGTCGTCGAGGCTGAAGCTGTTGGGGGCGGCGATGTCGTCGCTGAAGGCGAAGCCGCTGCCGCCCGCCGGCACTGTGGCCTTCACGATGACGATCGTGCCTGTGGGGAGCGTCGCCTGCCCGTAGGCGTTCCACCCCCAGCAGGCGAGGGTGCCGTCCGTCCTCACGCCGCAGGTGTGATCCTCGCCCGCGCTGACCTGGGTGAAGCTGCCGCCGGGCGGCGTCGACTGCCCCCAGTCGTTGTACCCCCAGCAGGCCATGG
>CAZFGZ010000082.1:0-9115 GCA_964518585.1 uncultured Dehalococcoidia bacterium
TTCCTGAAGGTGGAATTCCAGTTCCCCGTGGACGATGCTGACTGAGCAAGAGCGCCAACTCCTTCTAGCCATCCAGGACGGCCTTCCCCTGGTGCCTCGGCCTTACGCTGAGGTAGCCGAGCGCATCGGGACCAGCGAGAAGCGGGCGCTCGAACTGGTCGATGCCCTCCTCCAGCGAGGCGCGATCAAGCGTATCGGCGCTGTCCCCAACCCCCGTGCCCTGGGCATCACTGCCAACGGCATGGCAGTGTGGGACATCCCCGACGAGCGCGTGGGCGAGGTGGGAAGGCGCCTCGGCCGCGCGCGTGAGGTCACCCACTGCTATCGACGGCCCCGTCGACCGCCCGCCTGGCCCTACAATCTCTTCGCCATGGTCCACGGGACCAGCCGCCAGGAGGTGCAGGAGATCGTCGCGCGCATCAGCCGCGAACTGAACATCGCCAGCCGCCCGCACGAGATCTTGTTCAGCACGCGCCTGCTGAAGAAGCGAGGCACGCGACTGAGCTCCGCCTAGCACACTGCCGCGATGTCCCCGCAGCGCGGATACAGAGGCATGCCAGCATGGGCGGCTTTCCCCTCGCCCACGTCAACGAAGAGTCACCGGTGATGCGACTGCTGCCCGCGCACCTCGTTTGACAGCGGCGGCTCCCTGCGTTACCATGCAACCAACCATTGCCAATCGAATAGGGAGCGGTTTTATCGGCCGAATTCTCTGAGAAAGGGAAGCGGGGGACCCATATCTCGGGGTGAATCTCCCGGTTTGTCCGGCGAGTAGGGCAAGCTCTCCCAGCCCGAACCCGTCAGCTAACCCCGTAGGCCCACGGAGAGGCCTGTCCCGCGCACATCGCGAGCCCGGGTGTTGGCCTTGGGCTCGTGTCGCTTAGCTGTGCGCGTCCCCCTGACTTTCGGCTGACGAGCCCACGCAGTGACAGGAGGTGACTGCGGTGGAAAAAGTCATTGCCATGATCCTGGCAGGAGGCGAAGGTGACCGGCTAAGCGTCCTCTCGGAGGAGCGTGCCAAGCCTGCGGTGGCCTTCGGTGGGCGCTACCGCGTTATCGACTTCACTCTGAGCAACTGCGTGAACTCCAGCATCACCCGTGTTGGAGTGCTGACCCAGTACAGGCCTCGCTCCCTCAACGAACACATCGGCATCGGTCGGCCTTGGGACCTGGATCGAGGCGGTGGCGTCTCCCTCCTTCAGCCCTACCTGGGCCGGGACAGCTCGGAATGGTATCGCGGCACCGCCGACGCCATCTACCAGAACCTCTACTTCATCGAGGAGTCGCAGGCCGAACAGGTGCTCATCCTGGCGGGCGACCACGTCTACAAGATGCCTTACGACGAACTCATCGCCTTCCATCGCTCCGAGGGGGCCGACGTGACCATCGCCGTCTACCAGGTGCCCCCAGATGAGGCCAGCCGCTACGGCATCGTCACCTGTGATGACACCGACGCCATCATCGCCTTCGACGAGAAGCCCGAGAAGCCGCGCTCTAGCCGGGCCTCCATGGGCATCTACGTCTTCAACAAGGACGTGCTCATTGATCGGCTGGTGGCAGACGCCCAGGAATCTGGTAGCCACGACTTCGGCCACGATATCATCCCCGCCATGGTGGGAGACCCCTGCTACAGGATGTGCGGCTATCGGTTCAAGGGCTACTGGCGGGACGTGGGCACTGTGGAGGCCTACTTCAACGCCAACATGGACCTGCTGGAAGACAAGCCAGAGCTGGACCTCTACGACGCTGAGACACCCGTCCGTACCCGGATATCGCCTCTGCCTCCAGCTCGCATCGGCCACCGCGCCTACCTCAGCCGCTCCCTGGTCGACGTTGGCTGCGTCATCGAGGGGCATGTGGAGCACTCTGTCCTCTCCCCCGGCGTACGCCTGGAGGAGGGAGCAGTGGTGCGCGACTCCATCATCTTCGAGAACTGTCACATCAAGTCGGGCGCCATCATCGACCGCTCGATCCTGGACAAGGAGGTCCACGTCGGCAAGAACTGCTATGTCGGCTACGGAGAGGACTTCACCCACAACAAAGATCGTCCAGACATCGTCCACTGCGGCGTCACCATCTTGGGCAAACGGGCCCGGTTGCCCACCTCCACCCGCGTGGGGCGCAACTGCGTCATCGGGCCAGGCGTGGTGGCAAAGGGCATCGAGGACAACTACATCCCCAGTGGAGAAACCCTCCGCGTACCACCCGAGAAGGTCCCCTACTCAGTCTAGTCGCCCGTCCGCCCCGAGTTGACACCACCCTGCCTTCCGATATGATGGCGGCGTAGTCGCTGTTCTGCTAGCGTCTCTCGTCTCTTGACGGAAGACATGCGTACCTGCAGGAGGAGTGGAGCCGTGAGAGACCTGATCATGCGCGCCCTCGACACCGCTAGCGGCCGGGGCGCTTCCTACGCCGACGTGCGCGTGGTCCGTCAGAGGAGCGAGTCGGTGACGGTCCGCAACGAGAACGTGGAGGGACTCGCCGCCGATGAGACCCTGGGCTTCGGCGTGCGCGTCATCGTGGAAGGCTTCTGGGGCTTCGCCAGCAGCCATCGCATGTCCTTAGAGGACGCCTCTCGGGTAGCAGCCCAGGCCGTGCGCGTTGCCACGGCCTCTGCCACCGTGCGCGGCCCCCGCGCGGACATCGGCCCGCCCTGCCCGATAACCGACACCTATCGCAGCACCTTCCATCAGGACCCGTTTGCGGTCTCGCTGGAGGACAAGATCGGGCTGCTCCTGAAAGCCAATGAAGCCATGCAGAGGGTTCAGGGCATCGTCATGGCCGAGTCTAACCTGTACTGTCAGCGAGAGGAGAAGACCTTCGGCAGCACCGAGGGCAGCTACGTCGAGCAGGACCTAGTGGAGACGGGCTGCGGCATCGAGGCCACCGCCGTCAGCGAGGGAGAGGTGCAGCGGCGCTCGTACCCCAACAGCGTGGGCCGACACCAGGGCACCGAGGGATGGGAGTTCGTGGAGCGGTGGGACCTGCCCGCCAACGCCACCCGCGTGGCGGAGGAGGCCGTGGCCCTGCTTACGGCCAAGCCCTGCCCCTCCGGCGTGACCACCATCATCCTGGACGGCAGCCAGGTGGCTCTCCAGGTCCACGAGTCCTGCGGCCACGCAGTTGAGCTGGACCGGGTGCTGGGGACAGAGGCGGCCTTCGCCGGCACCAGCTTCCTCACCACCGACAAGCTGGGCAGCCTCCAGTATGGCTCCCCCCTGGTCAACCTCACCGCCGACGCTACCATCCCCGGCGGTCTCGGCACCTTCGGCTACGATGACGAGGGCATTCCTGCCCATTGCACCCCCATCGTGCGCGATGGGCTCTTCGTAGGCTACCTGACCTCGCGAGAGACCGCCGCCGCTCTGGGCCAGACCAGCAACGGCGCCATGCGAGCCTCCAGCTGGAACCGCATCCCCCTCATTCGCATGACCAACGTGAACCTGGAACCGGGCGAGTGGACCCTCCAAGACCTCATCGCCGACACCGACGAAGGCATCTACATGGAGACAAACCGAAGCTGGAGCATCGATGACCGGCGCCTCAACTTCCAATTCGGGACGGAGATCGGGCGCGAGATCAAGAAGGGCAGACTGGGCGAACTTATGAAGAACGCCACCTACACCGGCATCACCCCGCAGTTTTGGGGAAGCTGCGACGCCGTGTGCAACGGCGACCACTGGGTAGTGTGGGGCACCCCCAACTGCGGCAAGGGCCAGCCCGAGCAAGTGGCCCACACCGGCCACGGCGCTGCACCCGCTCGCTTCCGTGACGTCCAGGTGGGCGTGATGAGGTAGCATGCCGTTGGGTGGACTTCAGCAGTCGCCCTGCCGTGCCGACAATGCACTCGCCGGGGGTGTATCCTCTCAGGCCCTCACACGGAACAGGGGTGCCCGCCGCAGGTCGCCCCGAGCCCCCGGCAGTAACTCCCCCACCTCTGCCCTGTTCCTGGGTCGACCACGCCGCTATCATGTTAGGCAGTAGGCGCCAACCCGGGGTGGCTTTGCCTGAAGGTCCCAGTGGAGAGAGAACGCTTCGAGGAGTTGGTGCGGCGCGCCCTGGACGAACTGCCGCCGCGGTTCGCCGAGCGCCTCGCCAACATCGAGGTGGAGGTGCGAGAGTTCCCCTCCCGCGAGGAGCTGCGGGCGGTCCGCGTCGGGCCCGGCCACACTCTGTTGGGCCTCTACCAGGGCGTCCCGCACACCCAGCGGGGGCGCGGCTACCAGATGGTCCTGCCCGACCGCATCTTCATCTACCAGCGGCCCATCGAACGGCTCTGCCGCACCGAGGACGAAGTGGTGCAACGCGTCCGCGAGGTGGTGATCCACGAGATCGCCCACCACTTCGGGATAAGCGATGCCAGGCTGCGGGAGATCGAAGGCTGGCGGCGAAGGAAGCAGTAGACAGGGAGAACTAGCTCACCCCTCCCCTAGAAAGAGCCCCCTATGCTCGGCGAGGCCGAACTAAAGAACCTAGCGGACCGCGTCCTGGCCATCAGCAAGGCCGATCAGACCGAGGCGCTGCTCCTCGCCACCGACTCAGCCCTCACCCGCTTCGCCAACAGCTACATCCACCAGAATGTCGAGCAGACCGACGTAGACATTCGCGTCCGCGCCGTTTTGGGAAGAAGAGTCGGCGTCGCCTCCACCAACGAGATGTCAGACGAGGCCCTTCGCCGCGTCGTCGAGCAGGCCATCACCCTGGCCCGCCACCAAAAGGAGAACGCCGACTTCGAGTCGCTCCCTCGGCCCGCCCCCGTCCAGCGCGCCGAGGCGTTCGTGGAGCGCACCGCCCGCTACACTCCTGAAGAGCGGGCCAACGTGGTTGGTCGCGTCTGCGATGCCGCCACCGGCGCCCACCTTACCGCTGCCGGGGCCTTCCGCACAGCAGCCGCCGAGGTGGCCGTGGCCAATTCCCTGGGCCTGTTCGCCTGCCATCGCGAGACCACCGCCGACATCAACACCGTGGTCATGGGCAAGACCAGCAGCGGCCACGCCGAGCGCGTCGGCACAGACGTAGGAGAAATCGACGGCGAAAAGGTGGCGGCGGAGGCTGTGGACAAGGCCCTACGCAGCGCCGACCCTGTCGGGCTTGAACCCGGTGAGTACGAAGTGATCCTCCAAGAATACGCCGTAGCCGACCTGCTCGACTTCCTGGCCTACCTCTCCTTCGGTGCCCAGGCCTTCCAAGAGAGGCGCAGCTTCATGGCCGGCCGTCTGGGCGAGAAGGTCATGGGCGAGAACATCAGCATCTGGGACGACGGCCTGTCCCCCGACACCATCCCCAACCCCTTCGACTTCGAGGGAGTGCCCAAGCGGCGCGTGGACTTCGTCGAGAAGGGCATCGCCCGCGACGTGGTCTGGGACACCTACACCGCTGGCAAGGAGGGCCGGGGGTCAACCGGCCACGCCCTTCCCGCCAGCGCCACCTTCGGCCCTATCCCGATGAACATGTTCCTGGAGACCGGCACGGCCACCACGGAGGAGATGGTGGCCAGCACCAAGCGCGGCCTATGGGTGAGTCGCTTCTGGTACACGCGACCGGTGCACCCCTTGAAGGTAATAGTAACGGGAATGACCCGCGATGGCACCTTCCTCATCGAGAATGGGAAGATCACCGCGCCCATCAAGAACCTGCGCTTCACTCAGAGCTACCTGGACGCCCTCAACGACGTTGAACTGATCGGTCGAGAGGCCACCCTCCAGCAGGCCATCGGAGGGGTGAGCCGGGTGCCCGCCCTCAAGATCGCCCGCTGGAACTTCACCGGCGTTAGTGAGTACTAGCGGGGTCCAGCAGAAAACCAGAACTCACCTGCCCAAGGCATCACCTGGGGGCATCCCCGATGGATATGCCGGATGACATGTGTGTACGATACAATGAACGCTGCTTGGAGGGGCGCTTCGATGCCTTACTCAATCTCAGGCCGTCCGAACCCCTGTTCACAGCCGAAAAACGTGCTACACTAGGCAGCGTTGAGAGACACGAGCACCCGAAGGCCATAACCTTGGGAAGGTAGTGAGATGGAAGGGATTCTCTCTCAGGCGGTTACCAAGGAGCGAGTCGTCCGCCTGCTGGACGACACCGCCACCGTCCACTGCGAAGCCCTGGAGCTGATGACCCAGGAGGCGCCGGAGTTCGTGGACATCACCGAAGAGGTCCGCGCAGTAGTGGCTTCCTCCGGAGTGCGCTTCGGCCAGGTCACCATCTTTTCCACCCATACCACCGCAGCGATCAAGATCAACGAGAACGAGCCCCTTCTCCTCGTAGACATGGCCCGCACGCTCTGCCAGCTCGCGCCCGTGGATGCTTCCTACGACCACAACGATTTCTCCCGCCGCACCGTCAACATGAACGAGGAGGAGTGCCAGAACGGCCATGCTCACTGCCAGCACCTCTTCCTCAATGCCAGCGAGACGGTCCCCATCATGGAAGGGCAGCTCACGCTGGGCCAGTGGCAGCGCATCTTTCTGGTGGAGCTGGACCGCCCCCGCCAACGGCGTGTGCTCGTCAACGTCACCGGGGTAGGCGTGGCCTCCCCGTCGTGACTCCTGCCGATCCAGCGCCCCCTGATCACCCCACCACCATCGCCCACAGCGTCGGCAACGACCTCGCTCCCCTCGCGCGCGCATTGGACGCGGGCGTGGACATGGTAGAGGCGGACGTCTGGCACCATCGCGGTCGCCTGATTCTGCGTCACGAACGCAAGCTCCCACTGGTGCCCGTCCTCTTCGACCAGTGGCACATGCGCCTGGACCGCGCCCACCTCGCCCTGGACGAACTCCTAGCGGCTCTGGACCAGAACGTTCGCCTGCTCCTAGACATCAAGAGCGCAGACAGTAGCGCCAGCCAGGCAGTGCTGGAGACCCTCAGCCGACACCAAGCCGAATCCAGCACCGAGCTGTGTTCCAAGCACTGGGGAGTTCTCGGTGGACTGAGGGAGGCTCGCCCGAGCCTCACCATCCTTCACTCCGTCACCAACCGCCGGCGGCTCCGCGCGTTCCTTCGCCTGTTGGACGGCCCAATCGGGCCGGTAGCGCTCTCGACACGACACAGCCTGCTCGACGAGGAACTGGCGGGGCACCTGAAACAGCGGGGCGTGTGCGTCTACGCCTGGGTAGTGCGCCAGCGGTCGCGGGCGGAAGAGCTCCTGCGCTGGGGCGTCCGGGGCATCATCAGCGACGACCTCGACTTGCTGGCCGCTCTCAAG
Source organism: uncultured Dehalococcoidia bacterium (assembly GCA_964518585.1). Lineage (GTDB taxonomy): Bacteria > Chloroflexota > Dehalococcoidia > DSTF01 > CAZFGZ01 > CAZFGZ01. Next base: position 7,208 of record CAZFGZ010000082.1, read on the forward strand.
TCATAGGGTGCCTTGACCACCCTCCTTCGCTCGGCCGCGGGGTATCAGGTGCACCGCTGTGGCCTTGAACGAAGCGAATACCTCGCTGCCCACATCCAGCCCCAGGTCCTCCAGCGACCTCTTGGTGATCATTGCCACCAGAGGGAAGCTGCAGTCAACGGTGAGTCGAGCTTGCCCAGCGACAAGAAGCACGCGGCGCACCCTGCCGCGAAGCCGGTTGCGGGCACTGGTGGGGGCGGCGCCATCGCTGGGCAGGTGTAGCACCACCTCCTCCGGACGCAAGCAGAGAAAGACGTCCTGGGGAGGCGGACTGGGGGTGGCGACCTCCACACGCTCGCCCGCCACATCCAGCACCGCCAGGCCTTCGTCAAAGGAGAGCACCCTGGCCGGAACCAGCGTCTCCACCCCGACGAAAGCCGCCACCGCCGCATCAACCGGTGAGGCGAAGACCTCCGGCGTAGGACCGACCTGACGGACGTCACCGTCCATGAGCACAAGCATGCGACCACCCAGGCGCATCGCTTCGTCGCGATCATGGGTCACAAAGACGCTGGTCACGCCCGTCTCGCGCAGAACGGCGGAGAGATCATCGAGGAGTTCCTCACGCGTCGGCTGGTCCAGGGCGCTGAACGGCTCGTCCAGCAGCAGCACCTCTGGCTCCAGGGCGAAGGCTCGCGCCAGGCTGGCCCGCTGAGCCTCGCCGCCCGAAAGGGTCAGCGCCGAGCGCTTGGCCAGGTGTGCGATGCCGAAGCGCTCCATCCACCGGGCCGTCTTCTGCCGGCGGGCGGCGCGGGCCGTCCCTCGCAATCGTAGGCCCATGGCCACGTTCTCGGCCACCGAGCGGCGCAGAAGCAGGGGGTCCTGAAACACTACGGCCATGCGCCGCCGCAGGGCCAGCTCGCGACCCCGCACCGGCTGCCCCTCGAAGAGCACCTCACCCTCCGAAGGACCTTGTAGCAGAGCAAGCGTCTCCAGCAACACGCTCTTGCCCGCCCCGTTGGGCCCGATGATCACCAGCACCTCACCCTCGAAGACATCCAGGTGGGGAACCCTCACCAGCTCGGCCTTCCGGCGCCGCACCCGCACATCCCGGAGGGACACCTTGGCTCGGCTCATGACCCCTGTTCCTGCTGCTGAACCGTCGTCAGGATCACGTTGACCAGGAAGATGAGGGCCAGCAGGATGACCGAGAGGGCGATAGCCGGCGCGAACTCGCCCCTGCTGACCTCCAGCACCACCGCCGTGGTTAGCACCCGCGTCTCGCCGGCAAGGTTGCCACCCACCATCATGGAGGCCCCGATCTCGGATATGGCACCGCCGAAGCCCGCCATCACGGCCGCCAGCAGGGGGAGCTTGGCCTCCCACAGCACCAGCCAGAGCATCTGGAGGCGCGAGGCGCCCAGGGCGTAGATCTGCGTCCGAAGCTGAGGATGAAGGCTCCGCAGGGCCGCCGCCACGAAGCCCGTGACGATGGGCGCGGCGATGACAACCTGCGCCACCACCATCGCCGTCGGGCTGTAGATCAGGCGCAGGTGCCCCAACGGCCCGCTCCGCCAGAGGATGATGGCCACGAAGAGGCCCACCGCCACCGGCGGCAGGCCCATGCCCGTGTTCACCAGGCTGAAAGCCAGATTACGGCCGGGAAATCGGTTGAAGGCCAGCAGGGCGCCGACCGTTATGCCGATGAGGAGGCTGATGGCCGTGGCCGACCCGGAGACCAGCAGCGAGCGCAAGGCGATCTCCCAAACCGAGTAGTCCCCATTCGCCAGGATACGAACGGCGTCCTTCAGTCCGTCCCAGATCAGGTCCACGGCGCATCACCTCCGCTCCGGCTACTCTATCCCGAGATCCTCGTAGGTCTTGTCCGCATCCGGGATGAAGAGCTGCTCGCCGTACTCGTCCACCCCG
>CAZFGZ010000083.1:0-9070 GCA_964518585.1 uncultured Dehalococcoidia bacterium
CGGCCCTCCCCGTCTAGGAGCGCCCCGCCTCGGTGGTGTATAGTACGGGCGGGCCGAGCGCTGGCGATCGGGGAGGTGCAGCCGTGTACAAGCGCATCCTGGTGCCCTTGGACGGATCGGATCTGGCGGAGGGCGTCCTGCCGCACGCCTCAGCCCTGGCCCGGCGCTTCGAGAGCGAGGTGCTGCTCCTCCAGGTCGTCCAGCCCCTCTCCAAAGTCGTCGCCGAGACCGTCCCCGCCGCCATGGAGCCCTCCGGAGCCGCCGCCGTCATGAGCGTGCGCGCCGCCGAGGAGAAGTACCAGCGAGATCGTGAGGACGCCATGGCCTACCTCAAGACCGTCAAGGGCCGCCTGCGAGGCGTCCGCGCCAGCCTCGAGGTCATCGAGGGAACGCCCGGAGAGGCAATCGTCGCCTACGCTCAGAAGCGCCGCGCCGACATCATCGCCATGTCAACCCACGGCCGCAGAGGCCTCGCCCGCCTCGTCTACGGCAGCGTGGCCGACCACGTGGTCCGCCACTCTACCACGCCCCTCCTCCTGGTGCGCGTCCTCAAGCACGAGGCCTAGCGGAACCCTACTCCCTCCACGCGTAGAACGCCGCGAAGGAAGGGTGATCGGACGGGATCTCCCGCACCTCCCTGAATCCCGCCTCACGCGCCATAGCCCTGACCTCGTCCAGGTTGAGGAACCCTACGCCGGGTCCACCCTTGGCCAGCCCCTGCGGGATCTCGTAGTAGAGGTCCATATGGGCGAGCAGCGCCTGCACCCGCCCCACAGCCTCCTCCACCCGACCAGCCCCCCTGACCTCGATGACGAGCAGCACGCCTCCCTCGCTCAGGGCCCGGTAGGCGTTCGCCACCACCAGCGACGGATCCTCCGTCTCGTGCAGCGAGTTCTGTGCGTACACCAGGTCGAACTCACCCTCCGCCGTCACGTCCTCGCTCCGCATCTGCTCGGCGAACACGCGCTCCTCCAGGCCCGCCTCCGCGATCCGCTGCCGCGCCAGCTCGACAGTCGCCTCATCCGAGTCGACGCCGGTCAACGTGCATCGAGGAAAGGCCCGTGCCAGCACCGCCAGCCCGATGCCCGTGCCGCAGCCGAGCTCCAGCACCTTGCCCCCATCGGCCAGCCGCTCCCGAAGGCCCTCCACCCCTGGGAGCCAGACCTGGGGCAGCCAGCGCTCGTAGGCCGGCTTGCTCAGGGCGGCCAGCGCCTCCGCCATCTCCTGCCCGTACTCCGCGAACGGGATCCCCTCGCCCACTCGCATACACTCCGCCACCCGGTCGATCAGCCGCGACTCCACAGCCAGGCTCACCGGAATCCCTCCCAAATAGTGAAGGCTGTTCTCGTCCAGCAGAAGCTCAGCCATGTGAGGCGCCGGAGAGAACCGCCCGCTCGCCGGGTCATAGTCGAGAACCCCCGCGGCGAAGGCCGCCTTCGCCCAGGCCGCAACGTAGCGAGCGTCCAGCCCGAGCTGCTCCGCCACCTCCTCGGACGTGAGGCCGCTCGCCGCCTCCTCCAGGGCCTTCAGCAGGCCCAGCCGGATCCCGTAGTAGGCCATGCGCATCCCTGCGCATCCCGTCGCCCAGGACAGTAGCCTGGACTGCTGGCTCTCCCTGCTTGTCTCGCTATCCGAGGACATCCCCCGCCACCTTTCGAGGTTCGCCCCTTCCGGTTCGGCAGCCTAGGCGATTCGACCGCCGCCGTCAACCGCCATCTCTACAAGCTCCGCCGCCTCATATTATAGGCCTCTGCCCGACAACCGGCTGCCGCCCCAGCGGAACCTGCCGCCGGACCGAACCGCTGACAATCGACATAATGCCATTGCGGGAATGGCCGTCCCGCAGTACTCTCGCCTCATGAGTCCCGACGCCGAGGATCTCCGGCCACCCGCCGAGGAGCCGGCCCCGCCTGAGCCGCAGGCGCCCGTCCCCCCCGAGGCGCCGCCCGAGATCCCTCCGGCACGCCCCTTCCGCTGGCGACGCTGGGCCGCCGGTCTGGCTCTCGTCCTGCTGGCCTATGGCGTCCTGGCGGTAGCCACCGCTATCCAGCCCATCCCTCTGCCCCTCCGCTCTCAGGGCCTGACCCTCCCTCTCCCGGGGCTATCCACGGCACGGCTGTTCGCCCTCCCCGATGACCCCTTCACGGTGCTCATCGTGGGCCTTGACCGCCGGCCCGGCGAAGAAGGCCCCACCCGCACCGACACCATCCTCCTCCTCCACATCGACCCCGACAGGGACCGGGCCGGCATCCTCAGCATCCCCCGCGATGCCCTCGTGGAGGTGCCCCTCCCCGACGGCGGATTCACCGTCGACCGCATCAATACCGCTCTCGTCCTCGGCTATGACCCCGACCGGGGCGGCAGCGCGGCCGCCTCCCTCAGGCAGGCCATCGAGCACAATCTGGGCCTGCACATCGACTACCACGTGCTTCTCGACGTACGCGGCGCCGATCGCATTATCGACGCGATGGGTGGAGTGAGCGTGGTGGTGGAGGAGGCCTTCGGCCAGGAGGACTACTCCGACGACGATGTCCACGTGGTGCCGCAGTTCTTCCCCGAGGGAAAGCAGCACCTGAACGGCTACGAGGCGGTCGCCTATGGTCGCATCAGGGAGGGCTCCAGCGATCTGGAGCGCATCCAGCGCCAGCAGCAGGTCGCCGAGGCCCTCATCGCCAAGGCCTCCTCGCCCCTCAGCTTCTGGCGGCTACCCATGCTATGGCACGCCTATCGAGGCGCAGTGGACAGCGACCTCGGCACCTGGCAGTCCGCGGGCCTCCTGTCGCTCCTGAGGCACATCGACGGGGATGATATCGTTCTCCGCTCCCTGGGGGACGCCGCAGTGGAATGCACGGCCTGCAACGCCTCGACGCTCCTGCTGGACCCCCAGGAGACCGAGCGCTTGGTCTCGGAGGCCTTCGGCGACGGCAGCGCCGGCCGCGAGGCCGCTCAGCGACTGATTGAGGCAGGCATCGCCCCGTGACCGCCGGGGCCTAGATGAATCCCTTCAGGAAGTGATATGCCCACCAGGCCACGGCCAGGACCACACCTAGGTAGAAGATGTCGGCGCCAGTGACTTCCACAGTGGCGGCTGTGTAAGCCGCGACCTTTCTAGGACGGGGACTTTGCGGGGAATCCCTCAGCGGGATCATATTATACCACCCACGCGCAAGTCCAGCGAATCGAAGAGGAAAATTGGATTGATATGACCACACCAAGCCACACCACAGAAGGCCACGTGGGCCCCGAGCGACCCGGAGGCCAGGGCCTCGACCCGAATCAGCACGAGTCGGGCAATCGCGCCATCTACCTCCTGCTCACCGACCCCGTGGTGGGCTCCCAGACAGACCTCGTCATGACCCATCGCCGCGACGCCTACGAGGTGTGGGCCAAGCGGGGCATGATCCGCTTCCAGCGGCTCTACTCGCCGCACGGTGGCTACGACTACCGGGTCATCGAGCAGATCGGACAGAACCCCATCGAACGTCAGGACCTCACCGCCCTCTCCACCCTCGCCGAAGAGCTCGAGGCAGCCGCCCGCTCCGGCTTCTCAGGCACCGACCCGGCGAGGGCCTTCGTTGAGCCGGAGCACCTCACGTACCCCTTCCCCTACGAGCGCATCACCCAGCTCTTCGACAGCCCCAACGCACCCGACCTCGCCCTCAGCACCAAGTCCTACGCCTTCGGCCGCCAGCCTGGCCAGCACGGCGCCTTCGACATCATCCAGTCCCGTGCGCTCCTGGCCCTGCGCGGCCCCGGCGTGAAGGAGGGCGTCATCGACTCGGCCTGCCGTCAGACCGATATCGCCCCCACCATCGCCCGCCTCATGGGATTCCCCCTCATCGACGGACGCGACATTACCGGCCGCACCTCCAGCCAGCGCGGAGTCGACCCCGACGTGTACCTCAAACGCCAGGACGGCCGCGTCCTCACGGAGGTCCTGGACCTGAACACGCACGGCGAGCTACGAGAGCGACCCCAGCGGGTCTACATCTTCCTTCTCGACGGCGTCAGCAACACCGAGCTCCTCTACCGCCTCCACGAGACCCCCGACGACCTCCCGCACCTCCGCCGCATCATCACGGGCGGCGCCCTCTTCCGCTACGGCTGCATCGTCACCTTCCCCACCATCACCTGGCCCAGCCACAACAGCATCGGCACCGGCGCCTGGTGCGGCCACCACGACGTGGTCAACCCCACCTACTACCTCAGGGACCGGCGCGAACTCGTTACCCCGCAGGGCCAGCAGTTCGAGAGTGCGAAGTACCTGGCAGACGGCGTCGAGACGCTGTTCGAGGCCTTCCATCGCGTCTACGGCCCCTGGCAGGGCGCCGAGGGCGCCTTCACCGTCTCCATCCACGACCCCTCCGGCCGCGGCGCCGACCACGCCGCCCTCGAACGCAGGGTCATCGGCGACCGCGCACGCCTGCGCGAACTCAACCCCGAGTCCGAGGCCGACATCAACCCTCGCTGGCAAGCCGACGGCCAGCAGGCCGTCTATCGCATGGCCCTCGTCGACAGCCGGGGCATGCCCCAGGTTCACGTGCTGTTCAACGACGACACCCACCCGCCTCCCATCTTCGTCTACCACGCCCTCTACCTGCCCGACGCCGCCGGCCACGACTACGGCCCCCATCACGAGGGCCTCCGCGCCGCCCTGGATGAGACCGACCTCCGCGTCGGCCGCGTGCTCGCCATGCTGGAGGAGCGCGGCCTTCTCGACACCACGCTCTTCGTGCTCACCTCGGACCACGGCATGGCCGCCACCGACGTCTCCCTCGCCGCCAACCCCGTCGGGCTCCTCCCCCGCGAGGGCATGAAGGCCCACGTCTCCGAGTCCCTGGTCTACCTCCTGGACATGGCCGTCCAGGTCGAAGCCGCCGCCGACGGCCGCACCGCGACCATCACGGTCCTGGAAAACGATCCCGACGAAAACGGGGAGCAACCTCCCGTGGAGGGAGCCGAGGTAGCGCTCAGCGGGCCGGGCGCCGCCGTGCTGGCGCGCGCCAGCACCGACCGCTACGGCGTGGCCGGCCTGCCCCTCTCACCCGACATCGATCCCGGGGAGATCATCGTCTCCGTCCACCACGACCGCTTCAACCCGCGCCACCTCCGCCTGGACGGCAGCAGCTTGCTCGAGGACCTTCGCGCCCTTCTCTACGGCTGAGCCCGCGCTCAGCCCCCGGCGTCCACCTCCAGCACCATCTCCGAGAGGGGCCGCCGCTCGCTGATCTCGGGGCGCTCGGCGGCGTAGCCCACCGGCAGCAGGCTGACGGGCCGCAGGTCCTGCCCCAGGCCCAGGGCGGCTCGCACCTCCTCCTCACGGAAAGCCCCCACCCAGCACGACCCCAGCCCCTCGGCGCACGCGGCGAGCTGCGCATATGCGCAGGCGATAGTAGCGTCCTGCACGGCGTACAGCGTCTCGCCCCGCCTGCCGTACTTCACCGCCGACGTCCGCGGGTCCGCCAGGAACACCAGCACGACGGGCGCCTGAGCCACGAAGTCCTGGTCCAGCGCCGCCCGCGCCAGCATCCTGCGCAGCCTTGGGCTGCGCACCACGACGACCCTGTACGCCTGGAGGTTGCCGGCCGACGGCGCCCTCCGGGCCGCCTGCAGGATCGCCTCCAGCTTCTCCCGCTCTACCTCGTGCGATTGGAACGCCCGAACGGAATGCCTCTGCTGGACCAGCTTAGGGAAGTCCACGGCTCAACACCTCCCCCCGATCGCCGTGCCGCCCTCCGTCCGGCCTCACAGCCCAGGCGGCCGCAGCACAGCTCACGACCAGTCGCCGTCGAAGAGCTGTATCAGCACGCCCCCCGTATCCCTGGGGTGCAGGAAGGTCTCCCTCCAGCCAGGCCCCGTCCTGATCCCGCGGAACGGCTCGATGCCCCGCTGCCGGAGCGCCTCCGCCGCCTCGGCCACGTCCTGCACCTGAAAGGTCACATGGTGCAGGCCCGGGCCCCGCTCGCGCAGGAAGCGGGCCACGAAGCCATCCTCCGATGTCGGCTCCAGCACCTCCCACTGCACCCTGCCCCCCGCGATGTCCAGCACCACCCCTCGGTACTGATCCTCCTCGCTATCGAACTGTCCCGCCGGTTTCATCCCGAAGAGCTCGGTCAGCAGAGGGAGGTGTTCCTCCACCTTCCAGACCGCCATGCTCACGTGGTCCAGCTTCTTGACCTTCAGCACTGCTCGCCTCCTGGCTTTCCGCCGCTCGCGGTGATCCTAGAACCTGGCCTGCGCTTTGCTGAGGCGGGCCAGCCGTCGCGCCAGCCGCCGCAGTCCCGCGTTGCTGAGTGCGGGCTCCCCTCCCGCCAGGGGCGCCGCCCGCCGGGGCGACACCTCCACCGCCACGCCGTGCGCGCCGGCCGCCGCCGAAGCCAGCGCCAGCGCCTCCAGCAGCTCGCTCCCGACCTCCGCCCGGCCCGGCTCCACGACGACCGGAAGGTGGCTGAGCCGTCGGACCAGCGAGACCCCGTTCAGGTCCAGCGTCAGCCGGTCGAAGCTCCGGATCCCCGCCTCGCACAGGACCACCTCGGCGTGGCCCTGCGCCAGGATCTGCTCGCTCCCCATCAGCCAGTCCTCGATGGTCGCCGCGGGGCTGCGCTCCAGGACGAGGGGCCGTCGGGCAGCGACGCAGCGGCGCAGCAGCGCCGCGTTGTGCATATCGTGTCTCCCCACCCAGAACGCCTCCGCCAGAAGCGCGCACGCGTCCACGTCCTCCACGCTGCGCACCTCGGCCACCACTGGCAGCCCGGCCCGACGCGCCCGCGCCAGACGGTCGGCGACCGCGCCCGGCCCGCCGAAGGACCCATACGCCGCCTCCTCCATGAACGCCGGCAGGCGCAGGAGATCGGCGCCCGCGCCGCCGGCCGCCTCCGCCGTCGCCTGAAGAGCCTCCGGCTCGGCCTCGCCGGCCAGCCCCGCTATCAGCGACACGGTCCCACCCCCTACCTCCACGTCCCCGATGCGCGCGACGGTGTCCCGCGGCTGGTACTCGCGGCTCGCCAGCTTGTAGGGCCGCGCGATGGGCACCACCCGCTCGACCCCCGCCTGCGTGCCCAGCTCCTCCGCCACGCCGGTCGGCGCCTCGTCCAGAACGACAATGATCGTCCGCTCCACCCCGCGGCTCACCCGCACGCTCAGCCGGTGCCGCGCCAGGTAAGCCAGCACCGCCTCGATCTGCTGCTCGGAGGCCGCAGCCCCCATGACCACTACCACGGTCTCCCTCCTCTCACCCTCGTCAGCGCTCCTCCCCAGTATCCCCAAAACGACCCGTAGAATCGAGGCCGCCTCGGCGTCGACCCTACAGAGCCGAACGGCCCTTGCCACCACGCCTCGCCCTGCGCCTATCATTGCCCACATTCGCACACATTCGAGCAGCGGAGGTCCGTTACCATGTTCGAAACGCGCATCACCAAGCTGTTCAACATCGAGTACCCCATCATCTGTGGAGGCATGTACTGGCTGGGTAGAGCCGAGCTCGCCGCTGCGGTCGCCAACGCCGGCGGCCTGTGCTTCATCACCGCCGCCACCTTCCCCGAGATCGATGACCTCCGCGCCGAGATCCGCAAAGCCCGCGACCTCACCGACAAACCCATCGGCCTCAACATCAACCTCTTCCCGGCCGTCCGGCGCCAGCCCATCGAGGAGTGGGTCCGCGTAGCCGTCGAGGAGAAGATCCCCGTCGTCGAGACCTCCGGCCGCAGCCCCGAGCCCATCGTCGCCCCCCTCCACGAGGGCGGCGTCAAGATCCTGCACAAGGTCCCCGGAGTCCGCTACGCCCGCACCGCCGAGCGCATCGGCGCCGACGCCGTCTGCGTCGTCGGCTTCGAGTGCGGCGGCCACCCCGGCATGGATGAGGTCACCACCCTCGTCATGGTGCCGCTCGCCGCCGACGCCGTCAGCATCCCCCTCGTGGCCGGCGGCGGCATCGCCGACGGGCGCGGTCTCGCTGCCTGCCTCGCTCTCGGCGCCGACGCCGTGCTCATGGGCACCCGCTTCATGGCCACCCAGGAATGCCTGGGCCATCCCGCCTGGAAGGAGTACATGGTCAAGGCCACCGAGGTGGACACCGCCTACATCATGAAGTCCATCGGCAACCCCAGCCGCGTCGTCAAGAACGCCCTGGCCGAGAAAGTGCTCGAGATGGAGGCCCGCGGCACCACCATCGAGGAGCTGCTGCCCGTCATCGGCGGACGCACCAACGCCGCCTTCGACGAGGGCGATGTCGAGGCCAGCTTCGCCAGCATGGGCCAGTGCGCCGGCCTCATCCACGACGTGCCCACCGTCAAGGAGTTCATCGACCGCATGGTGGAGGAGGCCCTCGAGGCCCGCGCCCGCCTCGACCGCGCCATCAGCAAGTGACCCCCTAGCACCCGCCGCAGCCGGACGGGCCTACGAAGCGGCCGCCAGGGCTGGCGGCCCTGGCCTCTTTGTCGTGCCGCCGCGTGCTACTGGCTTGGGCGGTGCGTGCTATCATCGTGCCGGTCGCACATGTCGCCGAAGCCCCTGGAAGGGGCAGGAAGGCCATGTGACTACAGTGCAAGAAACCGGGCGAGACTCCGCTAGTTTGGTCGAATGGTCACGACGTGAGTTGGAGGGCGTGGTCGAGTTCGTTGAGGACGCGCTGGACTTCCTAGCAGAGATTGCGCCCAAACAGGTAGAGCCCATATCTGGGCCACGTCAGCAACCGCATGGCGCGACAACTGCCAGGCTGCTGTTGATCCTGTGGATCACCAAGCGGCTGATCAGCGCCACTAGCGCAACCCTCCAGGGCTATTTGGCAGACGGCGCAATCCTCCTGCGGGCGGCGTATGAGGGGCTTGTCCTGGTGACCTATTTCAACCAAAAGCCCGACAGGGCTGCGGCATGGTTGAATGGCAGTTTCGTCAGCCAAAAAGAGGCGCGAGATGCGATCAATGCGACGGGCGAACTTCGCGAGCTATACACCCTTCAGAGCGACTTGGCGCATCCTAGCCACTCCGGCGCTGTGACATGGGAGGTTGAGAGGACGCCCGACCGTCCCCAAGGTGAGGGCGGGTTCACCCTCGGTGGTGTGCGCAACCCGGCC
>CAZFGZ010000084.1:0-9015 GCA_964518585.1 uncultured Dehalococcoidia bacterium
CGGCTCCAAGCTCCAGAAGGGCGCAGGAGTACGGCACGAAGCTGCTCAGCGAAGACGAGTTCGCGGAGCTGCTGCGGCGGCACGGGGTGGGGTGACGGAGCGCCGGCGCCCGGAGGAGAACACCATGACCTACACGGACATCACGTTCGAGGTTGAGGAGGGCGTGGCCCTGGTGACGCTCAACCGACCGGAGAAGCTGAACGCCATGAGCTGGCACTCCTGGGAGGAGTTCCTCGACGCCCTGCGCCGCGTCAACGAATCGGACGAGATCAGAATGCTGGTGGTCACCGGCGCCGGCCGGGGCTTCTCCTCTGGCACCGACCTCGTGGCCGCGCAGGCCGCCGAGGGCGAGCCAGCGCCTGAGCTCACGCGCGGCGAGAAGCTCCGCTCGCGGCACCTAGTCACGGCCGAGGTCCTGGCCTGCCAGAAGCCCGGCATCGGCGCCATCAACGGGGTCGTGGCGGGAGCGAGCCTGGCGATGACCCTGGCGCTCGACATCCGCATCGCCTCGGACGAGGCGCGCTTCACCACCGCCTACGCGAAGCGGGCGCTCAGCCCGGACTTCGGGGCCACGTACCTGCTGCCGCGGGTGGTGGGCATGTCGAAAGCGCTGGAGCTGCTGTACACCGCCGACATCATCGACGCGGAGGAGGCGCTGCGCATCGGCCTGGTCAGCCGGGTGGTCCCGCGCGACCAGCTCATGCCGACGGCCATGGCGCTGGCGCGGAGGCTGGCGGGGGGTCCGTCGCTGGCGCTGGAGATCACCAGGCGCGCGGCCTATCGGGCCATGTACCCGGAGCTGGTCGAGCACATCCAGATGGAGGAGTATCTCCAGCGTGTCACCCTGAGCAGCGAGGACGTGCGGGAGGGGATGCGGGCCTTCCTGGAGAAGCGGGAGCCCGTATTCAAGGGCCGCTAGAGCATATTCGCGTTTTGGTTAGGGATCAATTCCTTTCCGAAACCTCTGTCGATTCCTTCCTCGATCCCTTTTCACATAACCGGCCTTAGGCTATAATCGCGCACGCGTTGACGATCCGCCCGTGGGCGGCTGGAATGGCGTGGGGATGCAGTGGCCTTCAATCCGCTGACTGCTCTGCTGGGGCTTTTCTCCCACGATATCGGGATCGACCTGGGGACTGCCAACACCGCGATCATGGTGAAGGGTCGGGGGATCGTGATCGATGAGCCCTCGGTAGTGGCCATCGACCGCACCACCAAGAAGATCCTGGCGATCGGGGCGGAGGCCAAGCGCATGGTGGGCCGCACCCCCGCCAACATCGTGGCGGTGCGTCCTCTGAGGGACGGGGTCATCTCGGACTTCGAGGTGACGGAGCGCATGGTCCACTACTTCATCCGCGCCGTCCACGACCGGTCCTACTTCGGCATCCCCAGGCCTCGGGTGGTCATCGGCATCCCGAGCGGGGTGACGGAGGTGGAGAAGCGGGCCGTGCACGACGCCGTGTTGAACGCGGGAGCGCGCGCGGCCTACCTGGTGGAGGAGCCGATGGCCGCGGCCATCGGTGCGGGGCTGCCCATCATGGAGCCGCACGGCTGCATGATCGTGGACGTGGGCGGGGGCACCACGGAGGTAGCGGTGATCGCCCTGGGTGGCATCGTGGTGAGCACGTCGATCCGCATCGCCGGCGATGAGATGGACCAGGAGATCATCGCCTACGCACGCCAGGTGCACAACATGCTCATCGGTGAGCGCACGGCCGAGGAGATCAAGATGCAGGCGGGGTCGGCCTTCCCGCTGGAGGAGGAGGAGACGGTGGACATCCGGGGGCGCGACCTGGCGACCGGCTACCCGAAGTCGGTGGAGGTGAGCACGGTGGAGCTGCGGGACGCGCTGTCGGGCTCGATCAGTGCCATCGTGGAGGCGGTGCGCTCCACCATCGAGATCACGCCGCCGGAGCTGGTGGCGGACCTGATGCATCGAGGTATCGCCCTGGCCGGCGGCTGCGCGCTGCTGCGGGGCCTGGACCGGCGGCTGGCTCAGGAGACGAAGTTTCCCGTCTACGTCGCCGAGGAGCCTCTGTACTGCGTGGTGCGGGGCGCTGGCGAGGTGCTGGAGGAGGCCGCGATGCTGGCCAAGGTCCAGGCCAGCCTGGCTGCCCGCAAGCCGCCTCGCTAGCCTCGTCCGTCCTCTTGGGCTATCATCGCCCCATCCGAGGGCGCGGGCCGCAAACCATCCCAAGCGAGCGGAGGCCAACCGGTGAGTTCCCGAATCTGGCTCTGGCTGGGCGTGGTGATCGCGGCGGGCCTGGTGCTCATGGGCGCCAGCCGTCTGGCCGTGCTGGAGCCTGTCGAGAACCTGGTGCTCAAGGCCACCTCCCCCGTCCAGGACGCCCTCCGCGACGCCTCCCGGCCCCTGGCTGACTTCCTGACCAACCTCACCGACGTCAACGAGCTGACCGACGAGAACCAGCGCCTGCGGGAGGAGATCGATCGCCTGAGCGGCGAGGTCTCGCGCCTGCGGGGCAGCGAGATACGCCTCCAGGAGCTTCAGCAGCTCCTCCAGGTGAAGGAGGCCCACCCCGAGGAGACGTATCTGGTGGCCAACGTCTTCGCCCAGGACCCCAGCAACCTCAAGGAGGTAGTGGCCATAGACCGCGGCAAGGCGGACGGCGTCCGCGAGGGGATGGTGGTGGTGACTGAGGGCCGGAGCCTGGTGGGAAGGGTCACCAAGGCCCTCGACGACTACGCCTGGGTGACCCTCATTACCGACTCGAACAGCGCGGTGAGCGCGATGATCCAGGAGTCCCGGGCGCAGGGGGTGGTGACAGGGAGCCACAGCCGCCGCCTCAGCATGGAGTTCGTGCGGCAGGACGCCCCGGTGAACGAGGGCGACGTGGTGATCACCTCCGGCCTGGGCGGCACCTTTCCCCAGGGCATCGTCATCGGCCAGGTGACGAATGTGGAGCAACAGGCTCAGGAGCTGTTCCAGTCGGTGCAGGTAGAGCCTCTGGCGGGGCTGTCGCAACTGGAGACGGTGCTGGTGCTGGCGAGCTTCGAGCCCACCCAGCTGGAGGCACCGTGAAGTACTACATCGGTGTGCCGCTGGTGATCTTCCTGGCGCTGGTGCAGACGGCCTCGCTGCCGCTGTTCTCTCTCTTCGGGGTCCATCCGAACCTGGTGCTCATTCTCCTGGTGAGCTGGGCGACGGTGCGGGGCGAGGCGGAGGCCATGGTCCTCATACCCGTGGCCGGTCTGTCGCTGGGCCTCCTGGACAGCCAACCTGTGGGGCTGCACCTGCTGGCCCTGGCGCCGCTGGCGGTCCTGAGTCTGGCCCGGCCGTCAGGCTTCGTCCAGGCGGATCTGCTGATGGCGCTGGGCCTGGCCCTGGCGGCGACCCTGGCATACGAAGGCATCTTTCTGGTAATCTTGCGTCTGACGGGCGAAAGCCTGAACTGGTGGGGGAATCTGAGTCAGGTAGTCGTTCCTGCGGCCATAGCGAACACTCTGCTCACACTCCCGGTGTACTGGCTGGTCTGGCTCGGGAGTGTCGACCGGCGCCGCCGCGAGGCCCTGTGACGCCCGCCGGCGCAGGATAGCCCACCTCGATAGGCCTGCCGCCTGGCGGCGAGCGGAGAACCGATGGGACTGTCTTTCAACCACCGGAGGCGCTGGCGCTCGCGGAGCCGCGAGCAGCCGCGCCCAACTGATATCGTCCAGTACAAGTTCCTGGCCCTCCGCCTGCTGATCCTTCTGCTGTTCGCGGCTCTTACCCTCCAGCTCGTCCGTATGCAGGTCATAGGCGCAGAGTCCTACGAGGAGCGGGCGGCGCATAACCGACTGCGGGTGATCCCGACGATGTCCTCGCGCGGCCTCATCTACGGCCGCGACGGCGAGCTGCTGGTGGAGAACGTGCCCAGCTTCGCTGCCGGGGTGATTCCGGCAGACCTCCCGGACGAAGAGCTCCTGCCCGTCCTGGCGGAGCTGGACCGCCTTCTGGACATTCCCCTCGGCGAGGTGGCGCTGGAGATCGCGGCGGCGAAGGAGAGCAAGGACCCATTCGCGCCTGTCATCGTCAAGGCTGACCTGGACGAGGAGACGGCCTTCCGTCTGCGCGAGGCCGAGCCGACGCTGGCCGGCGTTCAGGTGCTGGTGGAGCCCAAGCGCCATTACACCGAGGGGCCGCTTCTGGCGCACATTCTGGGCTACGTGGGCAAACTGGACGAGGCGGAGTACCTGGAGATGCAGGACCGGGGCTACGAACTGAACGACAGCATCGGCAAGACGGGATTGGAGGCGGCCTACGAGTCGATGCTGCGCGGCGTGCCCGGGCGCAAGCAGGTGGAGGTCGATTCCAGCGGTCGCGAGATACGCACCCTCAACTCGTTGGCTCCCCGACCGGGGCATAGCCTGGTGCTGGCTTTGGACCTGGACCTCCAGCGCAGGGTCACGGAGATCCTGCAGGCGGCCATGGGCGCGTCCACCAACGCCGCCGCTGTGGTTATGGACGTGAACACCGGCGAGGTCCTGGCCATGGTGTCCCTCCCCAACTTCGACAACAACCTGTTCTCGGGCAAGATCGATGAGGCGCAGCTCCAGCAGCTTCTGAACGACCCGGCGAAACCTTTGGTCAACCACGCCGTCGCCGAGATGTATCCGCCCGGCTCCACCTTCAAGCAGGTGACGGGCGTGGCGGCCCTGCAGGAGGGGGTGGCGACGCCGGGCACCACCATCACCAGCCACGGCTACATCACCGTCCCGAATCAGTACAATCCTGAGGTGGTCTACGTCTTCCGCGATTGGGCGGCTTTGGGCACGCTCAATTTCTACGGGGGCGTGGCGATGTCCTCGGACGTGTACTTCTACTATCTGGCCGGCGGCTACTACGAGGATGGGGTGGAGATCTTTCGCGGTCTGGGAGCCACCTCTCTAGCGAGCTACGCGCGGGCCTTCGGTCTGGGCGCGCTCACCGGCATTGACCTGCCCGGAGAATCGCCCGGACTGGTGCCAGACCCGCACTGGAAGGAGCAGACGCTGGGCGAGCCCTGGGTAACCGGGGACACGTACAACTTCGGCATCGGGCAGGGCTACCTGGCGACCACTCCCCTGCAGATGGTGAGGGTGACGGCGGCCATTGCCAACGGGGGCGACGTGCTGGTACCGCAAGTGGTGCGGGAGGTCGTCGACGCCGACGGCCGGCTGGTGCGTCCGTTCGAGCGGGTGGTGCAGCGGCATCTGGAGGTGTCCCCGGACAATCTGGCGGTCTTCCGAGAGGGCATGCGGCAGGCCGTCTCCTGGGGCACCGCTCACAACGCAGCGGTTGCGGGAGTGAGCGTGGCGGGGAAGACGGGGACGGCCGAGTTCGGGCCGATGCTGGCGGACGGTCAGTACGAAAGCCACGCCTGGTTCACCGGCTTCGCGCCGTCTGAGGACCCCCAGGTGGCAGTGGTGGTGTTCCTGGAGAAGGGCAACGGGGCACTCGACGCGGCGCCGACGGCGGCCAAGATCCTGGACTACTACTTCCACCGGCAGAGCTTTGCGCAACAGGCAGAGACGCCATGAAAGCCCACGCGGTCCGTGACTTCGATTTCATCATGCTCCTCGCGAGTGCGGCGCTGGTGGCCTTCGGCGCTCTGCTGATCTACAGCGCCAGCCTCACGACGTACGGAGAGCTGACCGCTTCATTGTCACACCCGGTGGTGCGCCAGATAGCGTTCGCCGCGGTGGGCATCGTTCTGTCGGTTCTGCTCTCGCGTCTGGACTATCGGGCCCTGGGCGCGATCAGCACGGGCCTGTACGTGGCTGCGGTGGCTGCCCTGATGTTCGTGCTGGTGGTGGGGGAGAGCACCTACGGCTCGCGCCGCTGGGTGGTGCTGGGCGATACCCAGGTCCAGCCCTCGGAGGTGGCCAAGCTGGTGATCATCGTCGTGCTGGCCAAGTACCTGGTTGACCGACGCGAGCGGCTGCATGACCCGAGGGTGTTCCTTACCTCGCTGGGCCTCGTGGCGGTGCCGACTGCCCTGGTCTTCGCCCAGCCGGACCTGGGCTCGGCGGTGATCTTCGTCGCGATCTGGCTGGGGATGGTGGTGATAGCGGGGGTCAGGCCTGCGCACGTGCTGGGGCTCTTGGGGGCGGGGCTGGTATCTGTCCCCTTCGTCTTCCTGGCCTTCGTGAGCGACTACCAGCGCGAGCGCATCGCGCTCTGGCTGGACCCCACGAGCGACTCGTTGGGCTCGGGCTTCAACATCCTCCAGGCGGAGATCAGCATAGGCTCGGGAGGCATCCTGGGGAAGGGCTTGACCCACGGCACCCAGACGCAGCTCGACTACCTGCGGACGCAGACGACTGACTATGTGTTCAGCGTGCTCGGCGAGGAGCTGGGCCTGGTGGGAGCGCTGGTGCTTTTCGCGCTGTTCATCATCCTGCTGTTCCGAGGGATGCGGGTGGCCTCTGTCTCCGCGGACATGTTCGGACGGCTCATTGCCACGGGGATCGTGATCTTCATCGTGCTCCAGGTCTTCATCAACGTGGGGATGAACCTGCAGCTTGTGCCGGTCACCGGGATCCCCCTGCCTTTCATCAGCCAGGGGGGGAGCTCACTCATCACCCTGTTCATCGCCCTGGGCATCCTCCAGAGCATCGTGGTTCACCACCGACGGTTCACGTTCTGAGCGGGCCGCGTGCGCGATGAAAGAAGCGGGGGAACGCTGCTCCGCGTTCCCCTGCCGTCAAGTGATGCGTTCGTCCGGGGTCAGGTAAGGGCGGGCTCTGACACGCTCTTGAGGATGACCTCGCCGGCCTCACAGTCGATCTGGACGCGCTCGCCCTGCTGGAAGCGGCCCTCCAGCAGAGCCTCGGACAGGCGGTCCTCGATCTCGTTCTGGATGACGCGGCGGAGGGGCCGGGCGCCGAAGACCTCGTCGTAGCCTTTCTCACCCAGCCAGTCGCGGGCAGCGTCGGTCACCTCGAGGGTGACTCCCTTGAGGATGAGCTGGCCCTCGACCTCCTTGAGCTGGAGATCCACGATCCGGCGGATGTGCTCGCGAGAGAGGGCGTGGAAGACCACCGTCGCGTCGACGCGGTTGAGGAACTCGGGCCGGAAGACGCGCTTCAGCTCTTCCAGGACCTTGCCCTTCATCTTCTGGTACTGCTGCTCCGCGGTCTTGGCCTCCTGCGTCTTGACCTGGAAGCCGAGGCTGGTCTCCTTGCGGATGAGGTCGGAGCCCACGTTGCTGGTCATGACGATGATGGTGTTGCGGAAGTCCACGCGCCTGCCCTTGGCATCGGTGAGGTGGCCATCATCGAAGATCTGGAGGAGCATGTTGAAGACGTCGGGGTGGGCCTTCTCGATCTCATCGAAGAGGATGAGGCAGTAGGACTTGCGGCGCACCGTATCGGTGAGCTGGCCGGCGTCTTCGTAGCCGACGTAGCCCGGCGGTGCTCCCACCAGCCGGGAGACGTTGTGCTTCTCCATGAACTCGGACATGTCCAGCTTGATCATGGCGTCTTCGCTGCCGAACATGAACTCCGCCAGGACACGCGGCAGGTAGGTCTTGCCGACACCGGTGGGCCCCAGGAACATGAAGACGCCGATGGGCCGCTTTGGGTCCTTGAGCCCGGCGCGGGAGCGGCGCACGGCCTTGGCTATGGCGCTAATGGCCTCGTCCTGCCCCACGACCCGGCCGTGCAGCGCCTCATCCATGTGCAGGAGACGCGCTGACTCCTCACTGGCGATGCGCGAGACGGGGATGCCCGTCCACATGCTCACCACCTCGGCGATGTCCTCGCCGCTGACGACGGGCCTGCTCTCCTGGATCTCCCCTTCGAGCCCCTGCTGCAGCTCTTCCAGCTTCTGCTGGAGCTTGACCTCGCGGTCGCGCAGCTCGGCGGCGTACTCATACTGCTGGGAGGAGATAGCCGCGTCCTTCTCCCGGCGCAGGCTCTCGAGGCCTTTCATGACCTCCTTGAGGGAGGGCGGGGTGAAGGAGTGCCTGATGCGGACGCGGGAGGCAGCCTCGTCCACCACGTCAATGGCTTTGTCCGGCAGGAAGCGGTCGGAGACGTAGCGAGAGGCCAGTTTCGCCGCCGCCTCCACGGCCTCGGACGAGATGGTGAGCTTGTGGTGCTCCTCGTAGCGGCCCTTGATGCCCTCCAGGATCTCGATGGTCTCCTCGACGGTGGGCTCCTCGACCACCACGGGCTGGAGGCGGCGCTCCAGGGCGGCGTCGCGCTCGATGTGCTTGCGGTAGTCATCCAGCGTGGTGGCGCCCACGCACTGGAGCTCGCCGCGGGCCAGTGAGGGCTTGAGGATGTTGGCCGCGTCCACAGCGCCTTCGGCCGCTCCGGCGCCCACGAGCATGTGCATCTCGTCGATGAACAGCATGCAGTTGCCGGCGTTCTTGATCTCCTCAATGACCTTCTTGAGCCGTTCCTCAAACTCGCCCCGGTACTTGGTGCCGGCCACCAGGGAGCCGATGTCCAGGGTGAGCATGCGCTTGCCCTGGAGGGTCTCCGGCACGTCGCCAGCCACGATCCGATGGGCCAGGCCCTCGACGATGGCCGTCTTGCCGACGCCGGGTTCGCCGATGAGGACGGGGTTGTTCTTGGTGCGACGGGACACGATCTGGATGACCCGCTCGATCTCCTTGTGGCGGCCGATGACCGGGTCCAGCTTGCCCGCGCGCGAGGCTGCGGTCAGGTCTATGCCGAGCTGGTCGACGGTGGGGGTACGGCTGCTGGCCCGGCCCGCCGTGGCGGCGCTCTGCGGCATGCTCTGGGCGAGAATGCGGGTGGTTTCGGCGCGCACCCTCTCCAGATTGACGCCGAGGCTCTCCAGGACGCTCGCCGCGATGCCCTCGCCCTCGCGAACGAGGCCGAGGAGCAGATGCTCGGTGCCGATGTAGTGATGGTTGAGGCGGCGGGCCTCGTCCACGGCCAGCTCGATGACCTTCTTGGCGCGCGGGGTCAGACCGATCTCGCCCATGACGGCGCGGTCTCCGCGGCCGATGATGAATTCAACAGCAGAACGGACATTGTTTAGCTCGACACCGAGGTTGGACA
>CAZFGZ010000085.1:0-8831 GCA_964518585.1 uncultured Dehalococcoidia bacterium
CGGAGGCGAGCCAGGCGACGCCGGAGGGGGGCGAGACGCCGGGGCCATGAAGGCGGGCGCTCTCGTTCGGCGGGTGTCGTTCACGGCCCGCGACCTGCTGAGGACGTCGCTGCTCGTGGGACCGCTGGTGCTCTCCGTGTTCGGCGTAGGCGTTTCCAGCTACCTAACCTATGCGCACTACCAGGGGGTGCCTCTCTACTGCGAGGGGGTGCATGGGTGCGATACGGTGCAGGCCAGCGAGTACGCGGAGGTGCTGGGCGTGCCGATGGCGGTGCTGGGGCTGATGCTGTACCTGGCGCTGGTCGGGGCTGTCCTGGGCGGGCTGCTGTGGCCCGTGGCGCTCGGCGAGCTGTCGGCGCTGGCGGTGTTCGGGCTGGGGCTGATGGGATTCGTGTATTCCGGGTACCTGACGTGGGTGGAGGCCGCCCGGATCCATGCCTTCTGCATGTGGTGCATCATCTCGGCGTGCCTGCTGACGATCGTGTTCATCCTCTCGGTGGCGCATCTGCTGGTGCCGACGGGCTGGGGCGGCGAGGAAGAGAAGGCCTGAGAGCGGCCGGCCTCTTCACGCCTCAAGGGCGCGTGGGGCGAGGGTTGCCAGCACTCCCGACGTACTCCCCCTGCTACGGGGAAGGTACAATGATCGCAGAGCCCGTGCTGGGCGGCGTGGGTTGACTGCGCGCGGGCCACGGGCAGGTGTCGAGAAGGGACCGGATGGTTTCATCCGGGGGCAGGAGGGAGAGAGGCCGATGTGGAAGCCGCGCTTTGTGCGACGCTCGCTCCGGCGGGGGCTGACGGGGCTGCGTGACCTGGTGGACGACCGCCTGGAGCACATCGAGGAGAAGCGGGAGGCTCTGCGAGAGGAGGAGACGCGGGTGCAGGTCCGTCCGGAGCGGCGGGCGGCGGCCCGGCGGCGCGTCAGGCCGGAGGGGGCGCCGGAGGCGCGGTGAGGGTCTGAGCGATGGCCCAGAGGCGTTTCTGCCGGGGCTGGGGTGAGCCGTTCGGGCGCGACAGAATCGCCGGAGGGAGGGGAAGATGGAGCGGAAGCGCCGCCCGAAGAAGCCCAACCCACCGCATGTGAAGCTCTTCCGGACCACCTGCGCCCGATGTGGCCGCGTCTATGAGGGCAACTTCCCCGTGTGGGTGAGCATCGGCGCCTTTCCCTGCATCTGCGGGGCGACGGTCCCGGCACCCCTGGTCCTTGACGACCGCGAGGACGAACGCGGCGAGCTGGACGATTGATCGCCCGCGGATTGCCATCAATGCCTGGGAGGTGGTAATTTCCTACCGCCGGGGGCTTGATTCCGGTGCTAAAATTGACCCCTCAAGGATCAGCTAGCAGGCAGGAGGCGAAATCATGGCGACGTACATCCTACTCAGCACCCTTACGGACGAGGGCCGCAGGACGGTGAAGGATCGTCCCGATCGGATCCGGGAGGTCAACAGCGAGATCGAGGCGATGGGGGCGAAGGTGATAGGGCAGTACGCGGTGCTGGGCCCCTATGACTTCGTCAACGTGGTGGAGGCGTCGGACAACGAGACGGTTTCTCGCATCTCGGTGGAGCTGGGCTCGCGGGGCACGATCCAGATCATGACGCTGCCCGCCATCGAGGTAGAGGATTTCATCGCCGGGCTGAGGCACTAGGCGCACGAGCGGGCCGGCAGCCCGCTCGTGGCGTGAATCGAACAGGGCAACGGAAGGTAGGGACTGGGGCCGCTGTCGCGCATAGCAGCGGTCCTTGGGGGAGGTGCGCATGCCGCTCGTGACGATCTCCGGGACGCTGGGCAGCGGTACGCGCGACATCGGCCGGCTGGCGGCGGCCAGGCTGGGGCTGGATTACGTGGACCGGGGCATCCTGGTGGAGGCGGCGCGCGCGCTGGGGGTGAGCGTGGAGGCGGTGGAGAGCTTCGACGAGCGGGGCATGAGTCGCGGCGATCGGCTGGCGGCGCTGCTCCGCAGGGTCCTGGAGCGCTCGGCCGCCGCCAGCGCCGCGGACCCGACGATGGGTGCGGGAGGCCTGGAGCTGTTGCTCAGCCGCACCTACGGGGAGGCGGCCGCTCTCCCTCACGAGGTGCCCCAGCGGGAGCTCAACGACACCGTGTACATCGAGACCCTCAGTGCGGTCATTCACCACCTGGCCGAGCGGGACGACGTCCTCATCGTGGGCAGGGGCAGCCAGGTGATCCTGAGGGATTGGCCGCAGGGCCTGCACGTCTGCTGCACGGCACCAGAGGCCCAGCGTGTGGAGACGATCGTCCAGCGGGAGAGTCTCTCGCGGGAGGAGGCCAGCCGGAGGGTGAAGGAGAGCGACAAGAACCGCGCGGCTTTCCATCGCAAGTACTTCAAGGTGGACGCCGATGACCCGTGCCTCTACGACCTGGTCATCTGCACGGCGCACCTCTCTGAGGAGGCTGCCGCCGAGATCATGTGCGTGGCAGCGGGCTCGCGGAGCGGGGAGGCGTCTTCTCAGCAGGCATGATTGCGCCCGTCCTCATCATCGCCGGCAGCTACCTCATCGGCGCGTTCCCCGTGGCTTACCTTACGGGACGGCTGATGCGCGGGGTGGACCTGCGGGAGCACGGGAGCGCCAACGTGGGGGCGTCGAACGTGTGGCAGAGCGTGTCGCGGTGGGCGGTGGTGCCGGTGGGGCTGGCGGAGGTCGCTCAGGGGATGGCGGGGATCCTCATCGCGAAGCTGGCCGACCAGGGTCTGACGGTGCAGGTGCTGGCGGGGCTGGCGGCGGTGGCAGGGCACAACTGGTCGGTGTTCCTGGCGCTGAGCGGAGGGCGGGGCATCGGGCACTCCATCGGTTTCATGCTGGTGCTGTCGTGGCCGGCGCTGGGGGTGTTCATCGCGGTCTCCCTGCTGGGGGTAGGAGTGGGAGCGATCCCCATAGCGGTAGGGCTGGGGGTGGCCCTGGCGCCGCTGACCGCGCTGCTGGCCGGGCAGTCGACGGCGATCGTGCTGGGCTGTCTGGCGATGGCGGGCATGATCATAGCCAAGCGGGTCCTCACGAATCATCCCGTTCCGCCGCCGGGCGCGGACTGGCGCGAGGTGCTGCTGAACCGGCTCCTCCTCGACCGGGACATCCGGGAGCGAGAGGAGTGGGTGCGACGCGGGTCCGGCGAGGCCGGGGGCAGCCGCTGAGCCGCTCTTCCGTGAGATAGGCAGGTCGGTTAGCTGTAGAGGTGACTCCAGCGGCGGCGATGGGCGTCGCCGCGTTCGCTGAGCAGGGCGCGATAGCGGAAGGCAAGGATGGGGGGCGTCGTCATGATGACGGCGTCCTCGTGGTTATCGCTGTAGTAGCGGCGGCGGACGCCCACCTCGACGAATCCGTACTTGGCGTAGAGGCTCCGCGCGGCCACGTTGGAGCGACGATACTCGAGGGTGACCGTCTCCTGCTCCTCCTCGGTGGCCAGATTCAGGGCGGCGATGAGCATCCACTCGCCGATGCCGCGGCGGCGGTGGGACTCGCGCACGGCGATGGTGACGATGTGGCCCTGGCCCACCATGAGCCACAGGCCCAGGAAGCCGACGATGAGCTCGCTGGTGGGCGGCGGCGGCGGCTCCGGCTCGGCGCCCAGGAGCCTTCGCAGGCCGGTCCAGAAGCCCCGGCGGGAAGGCTCAGGGGGCTCGGGACTCTGGGCCGGTTCAGGCGCCTGATCCTCGGGGGGCTCTGTCACCACGAGGTAGCGGGCCAGTCGATTGCGGAGCTCGCGCTTGTAGGCGGTCTGGGGCCAGGTGGTGGGGAAGGACTCGCGCTCGATGTCGACGACCTGGGGGATGTCGGCCTCGACCATGGGTCGGAGCACGTAGCGTAGCGCGGTGGAGCGCATGGAGCCTCCGGCAGAGAATGATTGTTGAGGCAGGCTATTGTAGCATGGGCCTGGTGGAGGGGAAGGGCGTCGGACTGCCGGCGCGAAGAGGGGCATAGTTTCACGTTAGCGTAAAGATAAGATATAATTAGGCGCCGAGGGGAGAGTTAACGGCCGTGCCGGTCCTCTTACGTCTTCTGTCGTTCGCCTGGCCCCATAAGCGGCGCGTTGTGCTGGCCTGGGTGTGCGTGTCCGGAGCCAGCGTCTTCGTGATCCTGACGCCTCAGATCATTCGCTTCGCCATCGACCGGGGGGTGCGCTTCGAAGGGGGAGTGGCTCTGGGAAGCACGCGGACGCTGCTCATCGCCGCTCTTTGCATTCTGGGGGCGGCGGTCGCGCGCGGGCTGTTCGCGTGGGGTCAAACGTACCTTGCGGAGTGGGTCTCACAGCGAGCCGCCTATGACATCCGCAACGCCATCTACGACCGCCTCCAGCGCCTGAGCTACGCCTATCACGACAAGGCGCAGACGGGCCAGATCATGTCGCGGGCCACGGTGGATGTGGAGAGCGTGCGGATCTACATCAGCATGGGCGTGCTCAGATTGCTGTACGTTGTCATCGTGCTGGTGGCGGTGTTCATCCTGATGCTCGTCACGAACTGGAAGTTGGCGCTGGTGGCGTGGGCGTTCATGCCGGTGGTGGCGCTCCGCTCGATTTGGATGACGACGAGCCTGCACCCCATCTGGCTGAAGATACAGGAGCTGCAAGGCCGTCTGGGCACGGTCCTCCAGGAGAACCTCTCGGGGATGCGGGTGGTGAAGGCGTTCTCGCGAGAGGCATACGAGAGCGAGAAGTTTGGGCGCGAGGCCCATGAGCTGTTCACGAACGCCTATGCCAGCACACGCATCCAGGCCTTCAACACGCCGCTGCTGGCGGGTCTGTGGATGCTGTCGATGGTGGCGACGGGCTGGGTAGGGGCGAGGGAGATCACGGGGGGAGCGCTGAGCTACGGCGAGCTGACCTCGTTCATGTTCTACCTAACGATGCTCCAGATGCCTGTGCGGAGCCTGGGCTGGATCGTCATTCTCTTCGCGCGGGCGCGGTCATCGGGGCAGCGCGTCTACGAGATCCTGGACGCGGAGTCGGCGGTGAAGGAGAAGGCCGGGGCGATCGAGTTGGGGGAGCCGAAGGGGTACGTGCGCTTCGAGGAGGTCTCCTTCGCGTACGATGCGATCAGCCCGGTGCTGCGGGGGGTGAGCCTGGAGGCGAGGCCCGGGGAGATGGTGGCCCTGCTGGGGCCGACGGGGTCGGGCAAGACCACGGTGGTGAATCTCCTGCCCCGGTTCTACGACGTGACTGAGGGGCGGATCACGATTGACGGCGTGGACATTCGGGAGATGACGCTGGCCTCGCTGAGGCGGTGCTTCGGCATCGTGCAGCAGGACGTGTTCCTGTTCACATCGACGGTCCGCGAGAACATCGCTTACGGCGCGGTGAACGCGACGCAGGAGCAGATCGAGGAGGCGGCCAGGGCGGCGCGCATCCACGATTTCATCATGAGCCTGCCGGAGGGCTACGACACGTGGGTGGGCGAGCGGGGGATCACCCTTTCGGGGGGTCAGAAGCAGCGGGTAGCGATCGCGCGGACGCTGCTGATGGACCCGAAGGTCCTGGTGTTCGATGACTCTACCTCGAGTGTGGACACGGAGACGGAGTACCTGATCCAGCAGGCGCTTGGGGAGCTGATGAAGGGGCGGACGACGTTCGTTATCGCGCAGCGGCTGCGGACGGTGAAGGCGGCCGATCAGATCCTGGTGCTTCAGGACGGTCGCATCGTGGAGCGGGGCCGGCACGAGGAGCTCATTCGCAGGGATGGGCTGTACCGCCGGATCTATGACCTGGAGCTGCGGGACCAGGAGGAGGCGCTGGAGAGGGTGCGACGGGGGGAGCTGCGGGAGGCAGCGTCCTCGTCGGCGGAGAGCGAGGGGGTGAAGGGCTAGTGGCCTACTGGGGCGCAGCGGCAGCAGGCGGCTGGGGCGGGCCGGGGCGCCGCATGGCGGCGTTCCGCCTGCGCAGCGGCGTTGATGGGTGGGAAGACGAGGAGCTGGGGCGCGTCTACAACCACCGGGTGATGACGCGGATGCTGCCCTACCTCAGGCCGTACAAGGCGCGGGCTGCACTTGCGGTCCTGGGCATGGTCGTCTATGCCGTGACCTCGAACTTCCAGATCTTGCTGGTGGGCCGCCTCATCGACCTGGCGGCGCGAGCCGACCTAGGTGGTCTCAATCGCACCGGCTTGCAGTTCCTCGGGCTGGCGCTGGCCGCCTGGGCCTCCTACTACGTGCAGCTCGCGCACACGGGCTGGCTCGGCCACCGCATTCTGTACACCCTGCGCATGCAGATGTTTGACCACCTCCAGAAGCTCTCCCTGCGCTTCTACGACCACAACGAGGTGGGGCGGGTGATGTCGCGGGTGACGAGCGATGTGGCGACGCTTCAGGAGCTGCTCACCTCGGGCCTCCTCACGGTGCTGGCCGACTTTACCGGCCTGGGGGTGGTCGTAATCCTTCTCCTCACCCGGGACGCAGAGCTGGCCCTCATCACGCTGGCGGTCGTTCCCGTCCTGGTCATCGGCATGGCGGTCTGGCAGACGCAGGCGCGGAAGGCGTTCATTCGGGTGCGACAGGCGATCGCCATCGTCAACGCCAGCCTTCAGGAGAACGTCTCCGGGGTGCGGGTCATCCAGAGCCTGTCGCGGGAGGAGGAGAACGCCCGCCTGTTCGACAACGTCAACCGCGACAACTGGTCGGCGAACGTGTGGGCGGGGCAGCTCACGGCGGCGGTCATGCCTCTGGTGGAGGTGACGGTGGCGGCGGCCACGGCGCTGGTCATCATCTTCGGCGGGATGCGGGTGCTGGACGGTGAGATGACGCTAGGGACGCTGGTGGTCTTCGCGCTGTTCGTGCAGCGCTTCTTCGACCCGATCCGCGACCTGGTGCTCCAGTACACGCAGCTCCAGCGGGCGATGGCGGGCGGCGAGCGGGTGTTCGAGGTGCTGGACACGCAGCCCGAGATCACCGACGCGCGCGACGCCGTCGATCTGGAGGACGTCCGCGGTGAGGTGGCCTTCGAGCACGTGACCTTCGAGTACGGGGAGGGCGTGCCGGTGCTGAACGACATCAACCTGCACGTGCGCCCCGGCGAGACGGTGGCGCTGGTCGGCCCGACCGGGGCCGGGAAAACCACGATCACGGCCCTGCTCACGCGCTTCTACGAGGTGCACGAGGGACGCATCCTCATCGACGGGCACGACCTGCGCAAGATCAAGCGCTCGTCGCTGGCGCGGCGGACGGGGCTGGTGCTCCAGGACCCCTTCCTGTTCTCGGGCACAGTGCGGGAGAACATCCGCTACGGGCGGCTGGAGGCGAGCGACGCTGAGGTGGAGGAGGCGGCCCGGACGGTGGGGGCGCACGACTTCATCGCGCGGCTGGAGGCGGGCTACGAGACGGAGCTGCACGAGCGGGGCCAGAACCTGTCGGTGGGGCAGCGGCAGCTCATCGCCTTCGCGCGGGCGGTGCTGGCGGACCCGCGGATCCTGATCCTGGACGAGGCGACGGCGAACGTGGACACGCGCACGGAGGCGGTGATCCAGCGGGCGCTCAAGAAGATGCTGCAGGGCCGCACGTCCTTCGTCATCGCCCACCGGCTGTCCACGGTGCGCGGCGCGGACCGGGTCATAGTGATGGACGAGGGGCGGATGGTGGAGGAGGGGAGCCACGAGGAGCTACTGGCTGGCAACGGGCTCTACGCCAAGCTGTACCGGATGACCTATGAGGCGACCGCCGCCAGCCCGGAGAAGGGCGACGGACAGCGGTCCGGAGATGCTTCGGCCACCTGAGCTGAGCACATTTGCCTAGCTGACAGATATCCCCCAACAAGGCGCTTCCGCTCAAAGGCGCATTTGACTAACATAATGCCGCTTTGATTCATCTTCGCGCGACACTCGCCAAGATCGTGCTCTTGCAGGTGCCGCTCGCCGTCGCCGCTCTGCTGGTGGCGTGCGCGGGCGGCTCAGAGGGCGCCGCCCCGCACAGCCCGACCGTTACCCCGACGTCCACGAGGGTCCCAGCCACTCCGACGCGAGTCCGGCCTACACCTACGGCGACTTCTCGGCCTTCTCCGACCCCTCTGCCTTCGCCGACGCCTGCCCCATCGCGGACGCCGTGCAGCCCGGCGGCGACCATCGTGTCAAGTGTCGAGTCGGCGCAAGCTGTCGTCGTACTGACCTTCGACGCGGAGGGGGACGCCGGCCATGTGCCGGAGATCCTGGAGACGCTGCGGACGGAGGGGGTGAAGGCGGGCTTCGCTGTAACCGGCTTGTGGGCGGAGCAGTATCCCGACCTGGTGCAGGCGATCGCCGCCGAGGGCCACAGCCTCTACAACCATTCCTATGATCATCCCTCATTCACGGGGCGCCACGGGAGCGGAGCCGCGCTGAGCAGGGAGGAGCGGGTCGCACAGCTCCAGCGGACGGAGGAGATCGTGATGAGCCTGACCGGCCAGAGCACGAGGCCATACTTCCGGCCGCCCTACGGCGACTTTGACAACTCCGTCCTCTGCGACATCTACACTGCGGGCTACTCCCACCTGCTTCTCTGGGACGCGGACACGGCCGGCTTCAAGGGGACCTCCGTGGACGAGATCGTGGCGACAGCGCTGGCCAGCGCACGGCCGGGCGCGATCTACGTGATGCACACGATCTCGGGCTCGAACGATGCTGCAGCCCTGCCGCGCATCATTCAGGGGCTGCGGTCGATGGGGTATCAGTTCGCCGTGTTGCAGTAGTAGCCGCTTAGCAGGGTGCTGAAGAAGCCTGTCGCCGACCCGGCCACATCG
This sequence comes from uncultured Dehalococcoidia bacterium, assembly GCA_964518585.1. Lineage (GTDB taxonomy): Bacteria > Chloroflexota > Dehalococcoidia > DSTF01 > CAZFGZ01 > CAZFGZ01. The sequence continues at coordinate 8,713 of CAZFGZ010000085.1, forward strand.
CACGCCCGCCTCCGGCGGGCGGCTCGCGGCCTCAATGCTAGAATCTGGGGGGACACCCCCCAAACCCCCCGCCCGCTGCGCGGGGGCGGAATGCTCGGACGGGCAAGGCTGAGGGCAGA
>CAZFGZ010000086.1:0-4261 GCA_964518585.1 uncultured Dehalococcoidia bacterium
TCACCAAGCAAACGGAAAGGGGGTAAGTGTACGGGATCTACTGAACGAGTACATCGCCTTGCTGCTCCCTTGGCGGCCTGCTAGAATCTTCTTGAGTGACCCTTCAGGGTGGGCGGCCGATTCAGCACTTGGAAGGCCGCCCCTCGTATTCGAGAGCGCAGGGCAAGCAGCGAATGGCGTACGCCGTCCAACGGGAGGAGTTGCCTCGGCTGCAGGCTGAGTGGGAAGGCATCCTGAACCTCAGCCCGGAGCCAGTGCCCTTTCTCCACCCCCTCTGGCAGCGGGTCTGGCTGGAAGAGTTTCGGGAAAGCCGCGATCTTCTTCTGCTCGCCGTCCGTGAGGCCGAGCGGCTCATCGGTGTGGCCCCGCTGTTGCAGGAGAATGGCCGCCTCGCCCTGGTGGGCCACTATTCCATCTGCGATTACATGGACTTCGTGGTGACGCCCGGGCTGGACAAGGAGTTCTTCGTGGCGCTCCTGGATTCTCTGCGTCACCACGACTGGCAGGAGCTGGAGCTGCGGGGGCTACGAGAGGGCTCGCCCACGCTCTCTGCCCTGCCCGGGCTGGCTCAAGACCTGGGCTTCCAGATCAGCAGGGACCTGGAGGCGGTTTCCCCGCGAGTGGAGCTGCCCTCGACCTGGAGAGACTACCTCGCGAGCCTGGCCGGCAGGGAGCGGCACGAGCTGCAGCGGAAGCTACGCCGCCTGTTCCAGCAGGGCGACGTGGAGCTCCGCGTCCTCACATCGCCTCAGGAGACACGCCCCGGCATGGATCAGTTCCTCCGCTTCATGACGGAGAGCCGCCATGACAAGGCTCAGTTCATGACAGAGAGAATGAAGCAGTTCTTTCACCACATGGTGGCGGACCTCTCGGAGGCAGGACTGGTGCGGCTGTACATGCTGCAGCTGGACGGCCGCGCAGTCGCCTCGGTCCTCTGCTTCGACCTGGGCGGCCAGCTGTACATGTACAACAGCGGCTATGACCCAACCTACGCCCACCTCTCGGTAGGGCTCCTGTGCAAGGCCCTGTGCCTGCGGGACGCCATCGAACGAGGGCGGCGCTGCCTGGACTTCCTGCGAGGCAGCGAGCCCTACAAGTACGATCTGGGCGGCAGGGATCAACCCGTGTATCGCTGCCTCATCCGCAGGCCCTGATCTCCTACTTCGCTCCATGAACGCCGCGTACCGCATCGCCTTCATCAGCGCTCACACCTCCCCTCTGGCCAAGCCGGGCAGCCGTGAGGCCGGGGGCATGAACGTGTATGTTCGCAAGCTGAGCGAGGAATTGGCGCGGCGCGGCTTTCGCGTGGACATCCACACTCGGCGTACCGACAAGGATTCGCCCGAGACCATGGTTCTCGCCGAGGGTGTGCGGGTGGTTCACTTGGAGGCAGGACCAGCGAGGCTTCTGCCCAAGGAGGAGTTGCCCGACCGCCTGGGTGCCTTCGAGGAGAGCCTGCTGCAGTTTCAGAAGAAGGGCAATCTCGACTATGATCTGCTGCACAGCCACTACTGGCTTTCGGGCTGGGTGGCCGAGAGGGTCAAGCGCCACTGGCGAGTGCCCCATGTGGCCATGTTCCACACCCTGGGCGAGGTCAAGAACCAGGCCCGCATCACCGAACGCGAGCCCCCCTTCCGCATCCAGGCCGAGCGGGCAGTAGTGCGGGGAGCCGACCGCGTCATCTGCGCCAGCGAGCACGAGAAGCAGCTGCTGGTACAGCTCTACGGCGCCCGCCCTCAGTGCACCGCCGTAGTCCCCTGCGGCGTGGACCTGGACTTGTTCCGGCCCATGGACAAGCAAGAGGCGCGGCGCCGCTTGGGCCTGCGCGACCGCGAGCGCATCATCCTGTTTGTGGGACGCATCGAGCCCCTCAAGGGCATCGACATCCTCATCGGCGCGGCCGCTCAGCTTCACGACCAAGAGGATTTCCGCCTGCTGATCGTGGGTGGCGAGAGCCGCCCACACAGCGAGATGACGCGCCTCCAGGGGCTGGCCGACGGCTTGGGCATCGATCACCACGTCTCCTTCGTCGGGCGAGTGGACCACGACAGGCTTCCCCTCTTCTACAACGCCGCCGACGTATGCGTCGTCCCTTCCTTCTACGAGAGCTTCGGCCTGGTGGCAGTCGAGGCCATGGCTTGCGGTACCCCGGTGGTGGCCTCGCGGGTCGGGGGGCTCACCGCCACGGTGCGCGACGGTGAGACCGGCTACCTGATCCCCTGGCACTGCGCCGAACCCTTCGCCGAACGCTTGGAGCTGCTGCTGGGCAACGACGAGTTGCGGTGCGCCCTCGGCCGGGCCGCCCGCGAGCAGGTGCAACGCTTCCGCTGGGCCAGCGTGGGCGAAGGCGTCATCAAGGTCTACCGCGAGCTGCTGGAGGCCACCTCAACAGCCCCCTGCGGCAGCCTCGCCGGGGCCCTTCCCCTACCAAGCGAGTGAGCCTGAACGTGTTGCGCCATCCGGAGAAGCTACTCGGCTGGTTCGGGCGGCCGCGCCGTCCTCCGCAGGAGGAGTTGGGCAGAGACGGGCCGCTCACGGCCATGGTCATCATGGCTCACCCGGACGACGCCGAGTTCCTGTGCGCCGGCACCGTCGCCAAGTGGTGTGACCAGGGCTGGACAGTCTACTACGTGCTGGCCACCAGCGGCGACAAAGGCACCCATGACCCCGCGCTGAGCGTCCAGCAGTTGGCCGCCATCCGCGAGCAGGAGCAGCGCGAGGCCTGCGAGGTGCTGAAGGTCAGGGAGTGCATCTTCTTGGGCTACCCCGACGGCTTCTTGGAGAACACTTCTGAGCTCCGCGGGCAGATCGTCCGCCTGTTGCGGCGTTACAAGCCCGATGTGGTCATCACCTGGGACGGCTTCCGCCGCGGCTTCAACCACCGCGATCATCGCAACATCGGCATCGCCACCTGGGACGCCCTGTACCCGGCCGTTCGGGACCACCTGTATTACCCCGAGAACGTGGACGACGGCCTGGATGCCCACACGGTTAACCACCTGCTGCTTGCCGGCAGCGATGAGCCCGACTACCAGGTGGACATCAGCGCCTACCTCGACAGGAAGCTCGATGCACTGCTCTGCCACCGCAGCCAGCTCGGCGGACGCACCAGGGAGGAGCTCACGCTGCGCTGGCGAGAGCGGGCGCGACAGGCCCGCCGCGCTGGCTGGTCTCCTCACGTCGAGGCCTTCCGCTGGATCCGCATGGGGGCTCCCACGCGAGAAGCCAGCCGTCGCTGAAGCCCTAGCATGGAACAGGCCTCCTACAACCTCTTCATCGTGGGATTCGCCTTCGCCGCGGCCTCTTCGCTGGGCTACGTGCTTGGCGTGGTCTGGCCCAGGGTAGCGTACGGAATGGCGGCGAGCAGCGCGGGCAGCACGACCGTGGCCGCCCCACCGGCATCGCCAGCCCGGCTGGGACTCCTGGCCACCTTCTCGAGTTGGGCGGCGGTGGGCTTCCTCACGGCGTCGCTAGGAGCGCGCTGGGCGGCCACGGGTCGGCCCCCCTTCGCCAACATGTGGGAGTATACGGTTGGCTTCGGCTGGGGGATCGCGCTCTTCCACGTGCTGTTCGAACGGCTCTACCGGCAGCGCCCCGTGGGCGCCATTGTCATGCCCTTGGCCGTGGCCCTGTTCGGCATCTCCACTGCCTTCTTCCCTTCCCAGGTGCGGCCGCTGATCCCAGCGCTCCAGGCCAACCGCCTCCTGGCTGCCCACGTGGGCACCGTCATGCTCTCCTACGCCGCGCTGGCCATCTCCTTTGGCGCCGCCCTCATGTATCTGGCCCAGGGAGAGCAGCGGCGCTTCTCGCGGCTTCCCTCGGCCGAGGTGCTCGAGGACATCGGCTACAAGTCGGTCCTGGTCGGCTTCCCCATGCTGGCGGTGGGCATCGGCCTGGGGGCCTACTGGGCGAACTCGGCCTGGGGCCGCTACTGGGGCTGGGACCCCAAGGAGACCTCGGCCCTGGTGACCTGGCTGATCTACGCGGCCTACCTTCACGCCCGGAACCTGGCGGGCTGGAAGGGCGAGCGCTCCGCAGTGATGCTGGTGATAGGCTTCCTGGCCGTCCTATTCACCTTCTTCGCCGTGAACCTCTGGGTGAGCGGCCTGCACAGCTACGCGGGAGTGTAGCGGCGGCCTCGGGCGCACGCTAACCAGGGGTTCCCAGGGGGATGGACCTCGTCTTGTGCCCGTTGAGGCGTCCGGGGACGGCGTGCTACCATCGGTCTCGTGATCTCCAAGTTTCACACCCACACCCTCCC
>CAZFGZ010000086.1:4361-8790 GCA_964518585.1 uncultured Dehalococcoidia bacterium
TCCAGCAGGAGCTGCGCGCACGCGGCGGTGAGAGGCTACGCTACGTTCGTCCGGAGGGAATCCACGTCACCCTCAAGTTCCTGGGTGAGGTGCCCCGTTCCAGGGTCGCCGCCATCCAGGAGGCCCTGCCAACGGCGGTGCCGGCGCCCCTGGGTCTGCGGCTGCGGCCGGCGGCACTAGGCACCTTCGGGGGACGGCAGCGTCTGCGAGTGATCTGGATAGGCCTCGAGGGCGATACCCAGAGGCTGGTCGAAGCGGCCTCCCGCGTAGAAGGGGCGCTGGAGCCGCTCGGGTTCGCGCGCGAGCGGCGACCCTTCGCCGCCCACCTGACCCTGGCCCGCGTCCGCGAGTTCGCCACCCCGGAGGAGCGCGCCCGCCTGACGGAGATCGTGGAGGGCTGTCCTCTGCCTGACATGCCTGGGTTCGTCGTAGAGCGGGTGAGCCTCATGCAGAGCATCCTGGAGCGAAGCGGTGCCGTGTACCATCGGCTGGCCGCGTTTCCCGCAGAGGCGGGCGCCTGAGTGGCGCCGTCGCTGTGCCCCGTCAGGAACCTCCCTACACTGCGAATGAAGCATGAGGCGTGGCAGACGTGCGATGCCCATGCAGGCATAGAGAGCTATCCTGTCCGGGCACGGCAGGGGGTGCGATGCACGGGAGGGCCGAGGCAGGCCCTCGGCCACGGCGCCCTGGAGGAGTCCCGCCAAGAACGGCCTGCGGGACAAACAGAAAGAGGGCAAGCGACCCGGCCGCACTGGAATGGTACACACCCTTGACGTCCTTGAGGGGAGCCGCTAAGATGTCGGTGGGCGGCACCTCCCGGTGCCGCCGACCCCATGTTTGGGGGCTATGCCGAAGTACATCTTCGTGACGGGCGGAGTGGTCAGCTCCGTCGGCAAAGGGATTACCACAGCGGCGCTCGGCCGCATCCTCAGGTCCCGGGGCCTCAGCGTCTCCATCCAGAAGCTCGACCCCTACCTCAACGTAGACCCCGGCACCATGTCGCCGTATCAGCATGGCGAGGTCTTCGTCACTGAGGATGGGGCGGAGACCGACCTGGACCTGGGCCACTACGAGCGCTTCATTGACGAGAACCTGACGAGCGCCAGCTCGGTGACCACCGGCCAGATCTATCAGGCGGTCATCGCCAAGGAGCGCCGGGGGGACTTCCTGGGAGGGACCATCCAGCCCATCCCTCACGTCACCAATGAGATCAAGAGCCGCATCCGCGCCGTCGGCCGGCAGCCGAACAGGGACGTGCTGATCGTGGAGGTAGGCGGCACGGTGGGCGACATTGAGGGCCAGCCCTTTGTGGAGGCCATCCGCCAGATGCGCAAGGAGGAGGGGCGCGACAATACGCTCGCCATCCACGTCACCCTCCTCCCCTTCATCACCGCCACCGGAGAGCTGAAGACCAAGCCCACCCAGCACAGTGTGCGCGAACTGCGCAGCATGGGCATCCAGCCCGATGTCATTGTCTGTCGCACCGACCACCCCGTGTCCGAGGAGATCAAGGCCAAGATATCGCTGTTCTGCGACGTGGAGCGGCGTTGCGTCGTCCCCCTGCCCACCATGCCCAGCATCTATCAGGTGCCACTGGTGCTGGAGGAGTCAGGCCTGAGCGAACGTGTCATCGAGATGCTAGGCCTGCCGCCGGGCTCGCACGACCTGTCGGACTGGCGCAATCTCGTCGAGCGGCTCCAGAATCCAGCGGGGCGCGTGGCGGTAGCGGTGGTGGGCAAGTATGTGGAGCTTCATGACGCTTACATGTCCGTGAAGGAGGCGCTCATCCATGCCGGTATCCATCACGACGTAGGGGTGGATGTCCATTGGGTGCACTCGGAGAGTCTGGACGGTCCCGAGGGTCTTCAGCCGCTGCGGGGAGTGGACGGGATCGTCGTTCCCGGCGGGTTCGGCGAGAGGGGAATCGAGGGCAAGATGTTGGCCGCCCGCTTCGCTCGCGAGGAGGGTGTGCCCTATTTGGGTCTGTGCCTCGGCCTTCAAGTGATGGTTGTGGAGGTGGCCCGGGCCGTAGTAGGCGACGAGTCTCCCAACTCGACCGAGTTCGCCCCGGACACTCCATATCCCGTGATCAGCCTCCTCTCGGAGCAGCGGGGCATCGAGGACAAGGGGGGCACCATGCGCCTGGGTGGCTACCCATGCCGCCTGGTGCCGGGCAGCGTGGCCCAGCGTGCCTACGCGGTGGACCAGGTGGTGGAGCGCCATCGGCACCGCTACGAGTTCAACAACGCCTACCGTGACCTGCTGGCCAAGGCCGGGCTCGTCGCGAGCGGCCTTTCCCCCGATGGCCAGTTGGTGGAGATGTGCGAACTGCGGGGTCACCCCTTCATGGTGGGGACCCAGTTTCACCCTGAGTTCCGGTCGCGGCCGGAGCGACCCCATCCGCTGTTTCGCGAGTTCCTGGCGGCGGTCAAGGCCCGCGCCGAGGGTCGGGCGACTCTCGGAGGACGCACCGTCCGGGCTGTAGCCGGACCTCGGGAGACAGCCCTGGGCGGGGGCAACTCTGGCGCTCGCTAGGCTTCGGTCCTTCTCGCTGCCTGGCTTCGTCCGATGGCTAGGGGGAACACCCACTTTGCTGGAGCACTGGCACGGGCTAGAATCTGGTAACCACCGCGCGTCGGATGGACTTCGCCGGATCTGCACCCTGTGGGTGATCAGACCGATGGGCTCAAGGAGGAGAGATGCGCCTGTTCCTTGATACCGCTAACATCGACCACATCAGGGAGATCGCTCAGCTCGGCATCCTCTCCGGCGTGACTACGAACCCGACCCTCATGGCGAGGGAGGAGGGTGTCGAGTATAGAGATAGGGTCATCGAGATTTGCGAGGTGGTCCAAGGGCCGGTCTCCGCAGAGTGCCTCTCCCGGGATGTTCCGGGGCTTGTGGAGGAGGCCCGGTCCATCGCCTCCTGGCACCCGCACGTAGTGGTGAAGATCCCGGTGGATGAGGCGGGGCTGGAAGCCACCTCCAGGCTCTCCAAGGAGGGCATTAGGATCAACATGACGCTGGTCTTCTCAGCCAACCAGGCCCTCTTGGCCGCCCTGGCTGGGGCCACCTACGTTAGCCCCTTCGTGGGCCGGATCGATGATGCGGGCCAGGAGGGCATGGAGGTGGTGCGGGAGGCGGTGGCGATCTTCGACCAGTACCACCTGCCAGCGCAGGTGCTGGCGGCCAGCATCCGCCACCCCCGCCACGTGGTGGAAGCGGCCACAGTGGGCACCCCTATCGCCACAGTGCCCTACGCTGTCATGAAGGCAATGATCAAGCATCCTCTGACCGACGTAGGAATCGAGCGGTTCCTGGCAGATGCCCGCCGCTACACCAAGCTACCGGCGGAAGGGTAGAGAGTGTAGGGCCTTGACAGGCGGCGCCAAATCAGGTATTGGAGTACATAGCCTTTGAGCGTATAATCCCGTCGCAAGCATCGGCGCCTCAATCTCCCAGCGCCGGCGAAGCATGCTTCCCACTCTGGTCAACATACCTGATGCGCAGCCCCAAGAGGGGCATAGGCGTGGAGCGTTCAGTGAAGATAGCAGAACTTGAAGGCAAAACTCGCGAAGACCTCCTGGACATTGCCAAGGAGCTGGGGCTTTCCGGCTGCAGCACCCTGAAGAAGCAGGATCTCGTCTTCCGGTTGCTCCAGGCCCAGACGGAGCGCGAAGGTAACATCTTCGCGGGGGGCATTCTGGAGATGGTTGACGACGGCTTCGGCTTCCTGCGAGGAGAGAGTCTGCTACCCAGTGTAAACGATGTGTACGTCTCGCAGTCGCAGGTCCGGCGGTTCGGGCTGCGCACAGGCGACTACGTTACCGGCCAGGTGCGGCCGCCCAAGGACAGCGAGAAGTACTATGGGCTCCTGCGGGTGGAGGCGGTCAACGGCGTGGACCCGGAGGTGGCCAAGATGCGGCCATTCTTCGAGAACCTCACGGCCATCTTCCCCAACAGGCTCATCGACCTGGAGACCACCCCAGAGAATCTCTCGCAGCGTGTGATCAACCTGATCGCTCCCATCGGACGGGGGCAGCGAGCGCTCATCGTCTCCCCTCCCAAGGCGGGCAAGACCTACCTGCTGAAGGCTATAGCCAACGGGGTTACCACCAACTGCGACGACATCCACGTGATGGTGTGCCTCATCGGGGAGCGGCCCGAGGAGGTTACCGACATGAAGCGCTCGGTCCAGGGGGAGGTCATCAGCTCTACCTTCGACGAGCCGGTGGAGGACCACATCCGCGTGGCGGAGATGGCCCTGGAGCGAGCCAAGCGGCTGGTCGAGGGGGGCACGGATGTGGTGATCCTGCTGGACAGCATCACCCGCCTGGCCCGCGCCTATAACCTGGCCATGCCTCCCAGCGGGCGTACTCTCTCTGGCGGTATGGATCCCATCGCGTTGTATCCGCCCAAGCGCTTCTTC
>CAZFGZ010000087.1:0-8726 GCA_964518585.1 uncultured Dehalococcoidia bacterium
AGTACTCCTCCTCCGAGGGTAGGTTCAGGATCTCCAGGCCGGTCCTCTCCTCGATGGTCCGGAGGGTGCGGGCGATCTCCGTCTCGTCCTCTGAGGAGATGACGAACCACAGGTTGAGGTGGTGCTCGCGTTCATAGTTGTGGGAGACCGACGGCAGGCTGTTGATGAAGTCGGCCACCTCGTCGAGGCGCTCTGAAGGTACGTGCATGGCGGCCAGGGTTCGTTCGCCCCCTAGCCGGGCAGCATCCAGGATGGGCCCGAGGCGGCTAATGGCGTCGGCATCAGCGAGCCGGCGCAGGCGTGACAACACCTCCTCCTCAGTCATGCCCACGCGCTCTCCTAGCTTCCGGAAGGGGCGGGGGCACACGGGGAAGTCGCCCTGGACGTGGTTCAGGAGGATGCGGTCGCCGCGGTCCAGCTTGACCGGCATGGCCCGCTGACTACTCCCGCACGGTGGACGGGGCGTAAGGGGTGCTGGCGGGTTTGGGCGGCGCGGGTGCGCTCGCGCCTGCCTCGCGTGCGGCGGGCGAGACGTAGACACAATAGGGCTCGGATTCCAGGTAATCGCCGGTGACTCCGAAGGCACGCGCTCGGGAGCCCCCGCAGACATCCCGGAAGTCGCACAGCCCGCACTTGCCCTTGAGCTTGGAGTAGTCGCGGAGGTCTCGGAAGAGGGGCGAGTGGCGGTAGATGTCGACGAAGGACTGCGTGCGGACGTTGCCCGCCGGGATCTGAAGGAACCCAGAGGGATACACATCGCCGATGTGGCTGACGAAGGCGAAGCCGTTGCCGTCGTTGACCCCCTTCATGGCTGACTGGCCCAGGCCGTCGGCGAAGCTGTAGCCGGCTCCGGTTAGATAGAGGCTGTCGGCAGGGCCGGTGGACGCGGCTTCCTGCCCGGGGGCCGCTTCGGCCTGCTCCTGTCGACGGCGCTGGATAACCACCCGGCGGTAGTGCTGGGCAGCGGTGCTGCGCACGTCGAAGGGAGCGGTCTTGGAGAGATCATACATCCAGTGGAAGACCTGTTCGTGCTCCTCGGGTGAGATCACATCGTCGTGGCTGCCACGACCGGTTGGCACCAGGAAGAACACGTTGAACATGACCGCGCCGTATCGGGCAGCGATGTCGGCGATCTGGTCCAGCTCGTGGAGGTTGTAGCGGCTGACCGTGGTGCCGATCTGAAGGGACATGCCCAGGTCCCGCAGGTCATTCATTATCTCGATGGTGCGCCGGAAGGAGCCGGGGCTCTGGCGGAAGCTGTCGTGACTGTGGGCAGTGGCTCCGTCCAGGCTGATGTGGGTGCGGCTGACACCGGCCTCTCGGGCCTTCCGAAGGCGCTGGCGGGTCACCAGCGGGGTGGCGCTGGGAGAGAAGGCCACGCGCAGGCCGGTGTTGCTGGCGTAGCGCATGAGTTCGAAGAGGTCGGGGCGCATCATGGGGTCGCCGCCGGTGATGACCAGGATGGGCCCACCGATCTCCACGAAGCGGTCAATGAGGGAGTAGCCTTCCTCCGTCTTGAGTTCGCGGGAGTCACGCTTGGGCTGGGCCTCGGCGCGGCAGTGGACGCACTTGAGGGCGCAGGCCCGGGTGACTTCCCAGGCTACGGTGAAGGGAGTCCGGTCGAAGTCCACCGCCGCCAGCGAGGGCCTCGAAGGGATGTCTTGGTTCCGCTTCTCTGAGTCGCGCATGATCCAATCGATGGGACGCCGCCGCAGGGTCCGGTCGCCGCCCGTAGAATCGGTCCAGCCCCGGGTCTCGCCCCACGCATGAATATTATCCGCCACCGGGAGTGCGCGGCGCAATGTACGTGGGAGTAGAGGATGTGCACGCTGGCCTCATCGGAAGAGCGTCTTGTTGCACATCCATGGAGAGGTGTCTGATGCGTATCTATCGGGTTTCTCTTCAGCGGTGACTTACGCGGGAAGCCTGTTGCCCTGACACCTGGCACTTCAGCTTAACGCCCCGGTAGTGTATATATTAGGGCTGCCCCATGACAGCCTTTGCCAAGCTCAACAAGCAGGAGCCGTCTCCATGCCCTCGTCCCGACATCACCCCCTGGATTTCGCTTTCATCGGATCAGGCAACGCCTTCGCCCGCGGCCGCTACTGGAGCTCCTTCCTCCTCAACGGTCGCTACCTCTTCGATGCCCCTCCCACCGTGGTGCCCCACCTCATCAAGATGGGCCTTCCCCTGGAGGACATTGAGGCGGTCTTCATCAGCCACTTCCATGGCGATCACCTGTTCGGCTTGCCCTTTCTTCTGCTGGATTTCGCGGAAATGACCCCACGCACGAAGGACCTGACCATCCTGGGCCCGCGGGGCATCCAGCAGCGGGTGGAGGTCATCACCGAGGCGGGGTTCCCCAATGTCCCGCGCGGGGGCAAGGGATACGGCCTCCACTATCTGGAGGTAGCGGACGGTCGCGAGGAGCGGCTGCCCCTGGCCGACGATAGCTTCGCCTTCAAGGCCCTGCGGGTGGAGCACTCCTCGGAGCTGGAGTGCTACGGCTTTCGGGTGCAAGTGGGAGACCGAGTCGTTGCCTACTCGGGCGACGCGGTCTTCTCGGACACTCTGGTGGAACTGGCGGAAGGTGCGGACGCCTTCGTGGTGGAGTGTTCCTGTTGGGAAGGTTCCTGTGGTCCGCATCTCGCTCTTGGGGATATCGTCGAGTTGCGCAGGCGGATCTCGCCTCGCACGACTTTCATCCTGACCCATCTCGGTCCCGGCCGAGCCGACCCGGGGCTGGACGGCGTGCTCATTGCGGAGGACTTCGCTACCTTCCGCTTATGAGGGTCCTTCGCCTGCTGCCCGGACGGCGCCTGCTTCGCTCGGAGGCGGCTGCCTGTTGGGCGGGCTGAGCGGGAATAGCAGAATCTCTCAAGGCCCGAATCACGGGCCTTCCCTGTAGAGCGGGCTCTCGCTATTCTTGACCGGGCGCAAGTAGAAGGGATTTCCGTGTACGGACTGGGCATCGCCAAGGGCCTCCTCGTCACGCTCAAGCACCTCATCCGGCCCCCCTTTACCGTCCAGTATCCGGAAGAGATGCGACCCATCCCTCCACGGGCCCGCACCAGCCTCCTCTGGTTCGAAGAGCGCTGCACCGGCTGCTCGACGTGTGCTCAGGCCTGCCCCGACGGCTGCATCCTGGTGGTCACTTCTCCCGCTGAGAACGGCTCCCTGAACAAAGACCGCTACGAGATCGACTTCCGTATCTGCATGTACTGCGGCCTCTGCACGGAGGCCTGCCCGTACCGAGCCATCCAGCCCGGTGGGCCGGTCGAGGATGTGGCGTATGATTCCCACCACCTGTACCGGGACAAGCACGCGCTCACCATGATGGCGCACAGGTACCTGAGGGAGCACGGCTTCACCTATCCCCACGGGGAGCGGGCCCCGCCGGAAATCATAGAGTTGGCTCAAGCCCAGGAGACTGCCAGCATCAGGGAGTAGCCGTGGTCAAGCTCACTGTCAACGGTCGGGAGATCGAGGCGCCTGAGGGCGCTCCCCTTGTCGAGGTCATCAAGCGGAACGGTTTCTACATCTCCAATCTCTGCTACATCGATGGCCTGCCCCCCTACGCTGGCTGTCGCACCTGTCTGGTGGAGATCGAGGGCGCCCCTGGCTTCCAGCTCGCCTGCACCACCCAGGTGCGCGACGGCATGGTCGTACGCACGGACACTCCGGAGGTGAAGGAGGCCCGCCAGGCCGTCCTCTCGATCATCAACGCCAATCACTCCGATCGCTGCCTTACCTGCCACCGCCGGGTCAGGTGCATGCCCGGTGACGTTTGTCTGCGCGATGACGTGGTGACCCACCGCTGCGTGACCTGCGCCAAGAACTACCGCTGCGAGCTCCAGACCACCAACGAGCTTCTGGCGATGGAGAGCTACGAGCCCTGGGAAGGGGAGGAGCGCACCTACTATCAGAAGGAGCCGCCCGAGCCGGACCGCGCTAACCCGTTCCTGGAGTTCGACCCGCAGATGTGCATCATCTGCACCCGCTGCGTGCGCGCCTGCCATGACATCCGTCACACCAGTGCCATCACCCTGGCTTGCAGGGGCTACGAGACGCGCATCGCCTTCGGAGCGGGCGGGGCCGTCCACGAATCCAACTGCGACTTCTGCGGCGCCTGCATCGACGTCTGTCCCACCGCTACGCTCATGGAGAAGCCCAACAAGTGGATCGCCCGCACCGAGGACTGGGTCTCCACCACCTGCAACTCCTGCAGCGTTGGCTGCACCATCAGCATAGGCGTCCGGGACGGCAGGCCGGTCATCGTCAAACCCGACCGACTGAACCCCGTCAGCTATGACCAGATCTGCGTACGCGGCCGCTTCCACTACGACGCTGTCAAGGACAGCGAGCGCCTCTCCCGCCCCCGGCTGCGACGGGATGAGATCCTCGCGCCTTCCTCCTGGGAGGAGACGCTGGAGGAGGCCACAGAACGACTGGCCCAACTGCGGGAGCAGCACGGGCCCGGAGCCATCGCTTTTCTGGGCTCCCCCTTCGCCACGAACGAGGAGAACTACCTCGTCCAGAAGCTGGCTCGGGAGATCGTGGGCTCCCCGCACGTCGACTTCACGCTTGGGCCGATAGCCCGGGCTACGGCCGAAGCCTTGACCACGGCCTTCGGGACCGAGGCGCTCCCGGCGGACATGACCGACGTCGCTTCCGCGAGGACTGTGCTGGTGGTGGCCGATGACCTGGAGTCCAGCCACAACGTCGCCGCCCTTCGGGTGAAGGATGCGGTGGTGCGCAACGGCGCGCGGCTCATCGTGGTCAGCCCTCGCTACGGCGAGGTGTGCGACTTCGCCGAGCCCTACGGAGGCGCATGGCTGCGACCGGAGCCCGGCGGCGAGGCCGCCGCCGTGGCCTCCCTGGCTGCCACCCTTGCCGCTCGCCGCGAGGTCGTTGCTGCTGCTGAGGCCGAAGGAATCACCGGTGTCGAGGGTGCGAGCCGCATGCCTGAGGCAACCGGCGTCGGAGGCGAGGCCCTTGAGCGCGCCGGTGCTATTCTGGCCCAAGCGGCCGCGGACCGTGAGTCCGGCTTCGCTGTGATCTATGTGCCCAACCACGTCGGCAGAGTCGCCGCTGGGGAGACCGCCAGGGCTGTGGCCAACATCGCCCTCCTCTGCCGGGGGCGTCAGGGCGCAGCCCGCTCCCTTCACCTTCTGCCTGTCGAGGCCAACGTCAACGGCGCTCGCGACATGGGCGTGGCCCCGGACCTGCTGCCAGGTCGCCGGGCGATGGAGGGGGCGCCTGGTTTGGGATTCGAGCAGATCGTCGAGGCCGCGGGGCGTCGGGGCATCAGGGCACTGGTGGTGCTAAAGGACAACCCGCTCATGTTCGCGCCGGCTAAGGGCGCCGTGCGGGACGCGCTGGCAAAGCTGGACTTCCTGTTGGTGATCGATGATCTCCTGACGGATACGGCGAAGCTGGCGCACGTGGTCCTGCCCGATGTGCCCGCCCATGCCAGGGAAGGCACCTTCACCAGCGCCGACCGCCGCGTGCTGCGTCTGCGGTCGGCTGTGGAGACCCTCGGAGAGGCCCGGCCTGCCTGGCAGACCCTCATCGAGCTGGGGCGGCGGCTGAGCGTCCGCCTCTCCGCGGGTGTGCAGTTCAGCTACGATGGGCCAGCAGCGGTCATGGAGGAGATCGGTAAGGTCGCGCCCGCCTACGCCCCCTTCCGCTACGATGCTTTCGCGCTCTGGGGCAAGGGCCGCGCCCTGGACGTCGCCGCTCCGGAGCGCGGCGTCCTTCAGCCTGTGGCCGCGCTCGAGATCGCCCCCGCGGACGGCACCTTTGCCCTGCTCACCGGCCGTACTCTCTACACCAGTCTCGAGGGCGCCTGTCTCCACTCGCCCGAGGCCGACAAGCTCCAGCGCGAGGAGTTCGTGGAGGTGCACCCGGCCGACGCCGCGGATCTTCGCATTGGCCAGGGTCAGCCGGTCACCCTGGGTAACGGCGCGGCGGAAATGGCCCTGTCAGTCAGGTTGACCGAGGCGGTCCCCCGAGGCGCCGTGTTCGTTCCCCTGTACTATGATGGCGGCGCGGTGACGGCCCTCATGCCGCCGGGCGATGGCCTGGCGGGCCCGCCGCGAGTCAGGCTGACAGCGCACAGCGAGGGTTAGCCGGGGCAAGCCGTCTCGAAGACTCAGCAGCCTGATGGGCCCGCCGGGTTCACCCGCTCCATCGTCCGGGCCATCATGCCCGGTAGTGCGCCGTAAAGCATAGAGTAAAACGAGTACACGGGCTTGCAGGGGGTTGGGGGCGCTGGTATAATCACGCTAAACGGGGCGCGTCAAGACCTTTAAATCCGGTTCGGTGAGGCCGGAAAGGGGCAGCAGTGGTAGCCTGTCAGGCTACGCAGAGTCAGGCAGCAAGTTCAAAGGAGATGGCCTCCTGTCCGCGTGAGGCGGACGGGGGGTTTTTCTATGACTGAGAGCATCATCATGTCGGAGCAGGATGTGCGGCGCGTCATCCTGCGCATCGCTCACGAGATCGTGGAGAACAACCGTGGCTGCCAGGACCTAGTGTTCGTAGGGATGCGCACTCGCGGCGTGCCGCTGGCGGAGCGCCTCGCGGCGGCCATCCGCGACTTCGAGGGGGAGAAGGTGTCGGTAGGGGCTCTCGATATCGGCCTTTACCGGGACGATCTGCCTGCCCGGGGGGTGGAGGTGCAGATCAAGCCCAGCGAGCTCCCCACCGACATCGCCGATAAGCGTGTGGTCCTGGTGGACGACGTTCTCTACACGGGGCGAAGCATCCGCGCTGCCCTGGACGCCCTCATCGACTACGGGCGACCTCAGCGCATCCAGCTCGCCGTGCTGGTGGATCGCGGCCACCGGGAGCTGCCTATCCGGGCTGACTTCGTGGGCAAGAACATCCCCACGTCCCATCGCGAAGATGTTCAGGTCATGTTGCGGGAGATCGACGGTGACGACCGGGTGGTCATAACTCCAGTCGAGGGGGATTAGCCATGTCGAGCAATGTTGTGGAGAGAAAGGGTAAGCCCTCAGCAGCGGCCGTGCGTGAGCCTCCCGGGGACGCTCTCCCCTCGGCGGTGGGGGCTTGGCAGCGTCGCCACGTCCTGGATCTGGATGATTTCTCCAGCGACGAGATCTCTCTGGTCCTGGAGACCGCCGACGCTATGAAGGAGGTGCTTGCCCGCGAGGTACCTCGCGTGCCCACGCTGCGCGGCACCACCATCATCACCCTCTTCTACGAGGCCAGCACACGCACCCGTTCCTCCTTTGAGCTTGCGGGGAAGGTGCTGGGTGCCGACGTCATTAACGTCGCGGCGGCTGCCAGCAGCGTGCTGAAGGGGGAGTCCATCATCGATACCACGCGCACCCTCCAGTCCGTTGGCGCGGACATCCTGGTGATGCGGCACAAGGCCTCGGGGGCGCCCTACCTGGCGGCCCGCCACGCCGATGTCAGCGTCATCAACGCCGGCGACGGCTGGCACGCTCACCCCAGCCAGGCCCTCCTCGATCTGTATACGATGCGCTCCCGGCTGGGTGATGTTCGCGGGCGCAAGGTGGTCATCGTGGGCGATATCATGCACAGCCGGGTGGCTCGCTCCAACCTGTGGGGCCTCACCGCCATGGGCGCTCAGGTGGTGCTGTGCGCCCCGCCTACCCTTTTCCCCGTGGGGCTGGACCCGGCCGACCGCGACGGCTGCGATGAGCTGGCCCTGCCGCCCGCCCGCTTCGACACGAACCTGGACCGGGCCATCGAGGGGGCAGACGTGGTGATGGCGCTGCGCATGCAGCTTGAGCGGCAGGAGAGCGGCCTGGTGCCGAGCCTGCGCGAGTACTCTCGTCTCTACCAGGTGAACAGCCAGCGCATGGCTAGGGCGGCGCCGGGCGCTTTCGTTATGCACCCCGGCCCCGTGAACGAGGGCATCGAGATCTCCATGGAGGTGGCTCACGGAGCCCGCTCCCTGGTGGAAGAACAGGTCGCAAATGGGGTGGCCGTACGTATGGCCCTGCTGTATCTGCTGGCGAGGCGACGATGATGACAACTGACGGACTGTCCATCCTCATCCGCGGTGGGCGGGTGCTGGACCCCGCCCGGGGTATCGATTTCCTCGGGGATGTGCTCATCGAGGGCGGCCGCATCGCCGCCGTCGAGGAGCGTATTGAGTCCTCCGAGGCGGAGGTCTTCGACGCGTCCGGTCTCTTGGTCTGCCCGGGGCTGGTGGACATCCACTGCCACCTGCGGGAGCCCGGCTTCGAGTACAAGGAGACCATCGAGACGGGGACCCGCGCGGCGGCTCGGGGCGGCTTCACCACAGTCTGCTGCATGCCTAACACGGAGCCGCCCGTGGATAGCCGGGCCACGGTGGAGTACATCCAACGCACTGCCGCCGCGGCGGGGGTGGTGCGGGTGCTGCCCATCGGGTGTGTGAGCCGGGGCCGTCAAGGCCACGAGCTGGCGGAATTGGGCGAACTGGCCGAGGCGGGCGTCATCGGCTTCAGCGACGATGGCAGCCCGGTGGCCGACGCCAGCCTGATGCGACGGGCCCTGGAATACGTCACCGCCTTTGGGCTGCCTATCATCGACCACTGCGAGGAGCTGTCCCTCTCGAAGGATGGGGTCATGCACGAGGGCTGGGTGGCGGTGCGCTTAGGTCTGCATGGTCTGCCGGCCACGGCCGAGGAGGCCATGGTGGCCCGCGACATCTCGCTGGCGGAGGTGACGCGGAGTCATGTGCACATCGC
>CAZFGZ010000088.1:0-8356 GCA_964518585.1 uncultured Dehalococcoidia bacterium
TTACCTGCAGTCTCGCGGTATACGGCCCGCTGGGGGCGAACTCCGATGCATCCTCCGCCGTCTCGTCGTCATCCGGACCGTAGAGATAGCCGGTCCCGATCGGCCTCAGGCAGGAAGTGTGGACCATGATCGTCAGGTCCTGGCCCGACGCGTTGACCAGCGTCAGCTCAGTGGTCGCGCCGATGTCGTCCTTGCCCGCGTCCGCCACGACTGTGAAGCTGCCGCTGGCCTCCACGGAAACCGGCCCGTCGAATTCGTCGTTTCCCGGCGAGAGGTGAGCCTCGTCCTGGTCCTCTTCAAGCGTCACCTCGACGGGTGCCCCGAACCCGAGATCCTCGTATCTCAGTGTCAGCGTTGTGATCCTGTCTCTCGTCGCGTAGGCGCTGGCGTAGGCGGGGTCCAGCTCAGTGGCCCTCTCGTAGTCTGCCATCGCCTGCTCATAGTCACCCAGCCAGCGATACGCGGTGCCCCGGCTGACGTAGGCGCTGGCGTAGTTGGGCGCCAGCTCAATCGCCTTGTCGTAGTCCGCTATCGCCAGGTCATACTCACCCAGGCTCGCGTGCGCGAGTCCGCGGTTCGCGTAGGCGGCGGCGTAGTCGGGCTTCAGCTTAATGGCCCGGTCGTAGTCGGCCAGCGCCAGGTCATACTCACCCAGGATCGCCCGCGCCAGCCCCCGGTCGACGTACGCGTCGGCGTAGTCGGGGTTCAGGTCGATGGCCTTATCGTAGTCGGCCAGCGCCAGGTCATACTCACCCATGATCCCGTATGCCAGCCCCCGGCTGACGTAGGCGCTCGCGTAGTCGGGCTCCAGCTCAATGGCCGTGTCGTACTCAGCTATGGCCTCGTCATACTCACCCAGCATCGCGTGCGCGAGGCCTCGGTTGACGTAGGCGCTGGCCTGCTCGGGCTCCAGCTCAATGGCCTTGTCGTAGTCGGCTATCGCCAGTTCATACTCGCCCAGGTTCGCGTATGCCAGCCCCCGGCTGACGTAGGCGCTCGCGTAGTCGGGCGCCAGCCCAATGGCCATCTCGTAGTCCGCTATGGCATTGTCATACTCATTCAGGTTCGCGTATGCCAGGCCCCGGTTGACGTAGGCGTCGGCGTAGTCGGGGTCCAGCTCGATCGCCTTGTCGTAGTCGGCCATGGCCTGCGTGTACTCGCCCAGGTTCGCATATGTTAGGCCCCGGTTGACGTAGGCGTCGGCGTAGTCGGGGTCCAGCTCAATGGCCTTGTCGAAGTCGGCTATCGCCTGGTCACGCTCACCCAGGTTCGCGTATGCCAGCCCCCGGCTGACGTAGGCCTCGGCGTAGTCAGGATCCAGCTCAATGGCCTTGTCGAAGTCGGCTAGGGCCTCCTCGGGGTCTCCTAGCTGACCGTGCGCGCGGCCCCGGTTGTAGTAGGCCGGAGCGAGGTCGGGGTTCAGCTCAATCGCCCTGTCGAACTCATCCAGGGCTTCCTCCCACCGCCCTTCCTCGCCCAGGTCACGCCCCTTGTTGACAGCCTGCTCGGCCTCCGTCAGCGCGGTGCAGGCCGCGGCAAGGAGCAGCGACAAGAGAGCGACTATCGCCACTAATCGTTTCATCTCACCGATGCCCTACCACCGGGCGCAACAGGCAGTGGCCCTTCGCCACCGTCGCCCGTATGTAGTATCGGCGGCGCCATCCGGCAAGGCCATGCGCGCGCGGATCGTCGTGCCCGCCGAAATATCACCTCGTGAAGACACCTGACGACCACAGCGGAGCCGCGATGTGGGGGGATCCACATCTAGATGCAACCCTGCACCAACTGGAACGACCTGCTCCGCTACGTAATCGGCTCGCTCAGCGACCAAGGATTCGCACCTGCCATGCGGGGAGAGATCGACGCAGACTCCACCACCCGGATCCCAAGCGATCTACTTCGCGACCACGTCGAGGTCTCTCCGCAGCAGCCAGGCATCCGATACACGCTGGGCGGCGAGCCGCTCTGGGCCGGTTGCTGCCGACTTCACTCAATCTTCGTCACCCCGCCCCCGGGGACCTGGCCTGCGATTCCTCAACGGCTTCAACCGCCGCAGGCCGCCCAGCGCCAGCCCAGCGCCGGCCACGCTCAGAGCAACGGCGATGCTGAGGGCAGTGCTCCATGTGGGCGCAGCCGTGCTGGCGCCGCTGCCCGTCGGGGGCAGAGTCGTTGGCAACGCCCATATCCACGTGGGCGGCCCCACGACGACCGGCTCGACCTGGCTGATGGCTGTCGGCGCAGGCAGGATTATCACCAGCTGCTGCTGCTGTTGCTGCTGCTGCTGTTGCTGCTGTTGCTGCTGCTGTTGCCCCGGGGGACACTCCGGACACTCCGGACACTCCGGCGGGGTCGTGGGCGTAGCCGTGGCCGTCGTCGGCGTGCCCGTAGCTGTCGCCGTGGGCGTGGACGTGGACGTAGGCGTCGTCGGCGTGCCCGTGGCCGTCGCCGTAGGCGTGGGCGTGGACGTAGGCGTCGTCGGCGTGCCCGTGGCCGTAGCTGTGGACGTAGCCGTGGACGTGGCTGTGGCTGTAGCCGTGGACGTGGCTGTGGACGTGGGCGTGCCCGTGGCGGTTGCTGTGGACGTGGGCGTGGACGTGCCTGTGGCCGTGGACGTGGGCGTGGACGTGCCTGTGGCCGTGGCCGTGGATGTCGCTGTGGACGTGGGCGTCGACGTGGACGTCTCTGTGGCCGTGGCCGTAGCCGTGGACGTGGCTGTGGCCGTCGCCGTGGGTGTGGGCGTGGACGTGGCCGTGGGTGTGGCCGTGAACGTAGGTGTAACGTCCGGTGTGGCCGTTGGGGTGGGCGTCTTGGTCCTACAGCAGTAGGGCTCGACCCCTTGGTTGCCCTCGTCGCCCTTCTGGGCGTAGGCCGAGTCCGGCTCCGAGCGCCCCGCGTCGGACAGCCCACTGTTGAGCGTGTTAAACGCCAGCAACAGAACGACCGCCAGCGCGATAGCTCCGAATGTGATGAACGTCGTCGCCAGCAGTGTCGTCCGGCCCCTCTCGGATAGCAGCTTCTTCATCTTCGTCACTCCCCGTCCCGAAACCCAGCCCGCACGCCCCGCGCGTCAGACACCGGCTCGAAAGCATCCCAGATCAAAACAACCATTCGTGCGCCAGCCCTCCTTGCAGTCAGCTGGCCGACATATGCGAAAAGCCGCCGCCTTCAGCGTGAAGACGACGGCTGAAGACCCCGTTCATTCCTCCTCGGCAACCCGGCTGTCTTGCCCTGCCCGGTTGGCGGGTAGACCCGTGCCTTTGCTTCCCGACGGGGTCCGTCAGGAGCCGCTCCGTCGGCCCAGCGCGGTTTCCCGCGCCCTGCCGCTATCGGAGGGTATGTGGCCTGCCCCGTCCCTCGATAGACGCACAGCCGAGCGTTCCGTGCGGGCGATCCATCGCGCCCTGGCCTGCGGCAGACCTATGCGATTATGAACCTCGCTCGGTCGGAGGTGCTTCCGTGCGGCTCCGATCAGCCTGTTCGCCCGTGCCTCCCCGCCTTCTGCGGATCTGCGGCGCGGCTGCTGATGCCATTGCCCTTGAAATCCAGCCCGATGCCACCAGTCTGCGAGGAGCAACGGCTCCCTTCGGGCTAGTCTGAATTCTCCCACATTTTTCGCACTATGTCAAGATGTCGCACCCTCCACAGACATAGCGTACGCTTACTCCCTTTCCTCTTTTTCTCGCATCCTGGACCGCTCTGCCCCGCCTCATACCCCCTCATCCTCTGCGGCGCCTTCCCCGACGGCTGCGCGGCCGCCGTTGCACACGCGGGGCTCCACGTGTAGTATCACGCCGAACGCACCCATCGTTCTGCGCGCCCGCCTGATTCCGTACCGCGAGGTACCATGCCCGAAGGCCCCCTTTCCGACATCCGCGTCATCGATCTCTCCCAGGGCATCGCCGGACCGTACTGCACCAAGCTGCTCGCCGACTACGGGGCCGAGGTCATCAAGCTCGAGCCCCCCGGAGAGGGCGACACCGCCCGCCGGCTGGGCCCCTTCCCCGATGACCTCCCCCACTCCGAGCGCAGCGGCCTCTTCCTCGCGCTCAACACCAACAAGAAGAGCGTCACCCTCGACGTCAGCACCGCGTCCGGCGCCGTCATCCTCAAGAAGCTGCTGGCACGCTCCGATGTGCTCGTCGAGAGCTATCCCGTCGGCCGGATGGCCGAGTGGAGCCTCAGCTACGACGACCTCAAGGGCGACTTCCCCAACCTCATCTACGTCTCCCTCACCCCCTTCGGCCAGACCGGCCCCTATCGCCAATACCGCGCCAATAGCCTGGTTGCCATGGCCATGAGCACCGTCATGTACGCCACCGGCGAACCCGACAAGGAGCCCCTCACCACCGGCGGCACCCCCGGCGACTATGTGGCCGGCGAGCAGTGCTGGCTGGGCATCCTGGCGGCGCTCATCCACCGCGACCGCGAGGGCCACGGCCAGCACGTGGACGTCTCCATGGCCGAGGCCGCCGCCTGCATCGACGAGTACAACGCCGCCATGTACGCCTTCGGCGGTGCCATCCGCCGCCGCTACTACTCCCACCACGTCTACAGCTACCCCATGGACATCCTCCCCTGCAAGGACGGCCACGTCGTGGTCATCGCTGGCGCGGCCGGCTTCCCCTCCCCGGCCAACCCCGATGCCGCCTCGCCGATGGCCCTCCTCCTCGAAAACCTGGAGCTGGACCAGCATCCGCTCTTCTGGAGCATGAAGGACCGTATGGTGCAGTGGCGGGAGGTGAACGAGATCCTGCGTCCCTATCTGGAGTCGCACACCGCCAAAGAGATCGTCGAGACGGCGCAGGCCCTGCGCCTGCCCTTCGCCTACGTGCCCACGGTAGCCGACCTGCTGGCCGATGAGCACCTGAAGGCGAGGGACTTCTTCGTGGAAGCGGAGCACCCCGAGGCGGGCAACCTCACCTACCCCGGCCCTCCCTTCCGCATGAGCGAGACCCCCTTCCGCGTCGGTCGCGCTCCCCTCCTCGGCGAGCACAATGAGGAGACCCTGGTGGGCGAGCTGGGCTACGAGAAGGAGGACCTCACCATCCTCCGCGACAGGGACGTTATCTAGGAGCCTGTCTATGACATCGCTGCCGCTCGAGGGCATCCGCGTCCTGGACCTGACCCAGGTCTACGCCGGGCCCGCCTGCACCCGCATCCTCGCCGAGCTGGGAGCCGAGGTCATCAAGGTGGAAGGCCCCCTGCGGCTGGACATCACCAGAGTCCTCATCTTCGCCGACAACAAGGGGCTCGACGTGCCCCACGAGCGCGCCTGCTACTTCTCCGTGCGCAACGCCGGCAAGAAGGGCATCACCCTCGAGCTCAACCACCCGAAAGGTCTGGAGCTGGCGCGCGGCCTCATCGCTCAGTGCGACGTCCTCGCCGAGGCCTTCAGCCCCCGCGTCATGAAGAACTTCGGCCTCGACTACGAGAGCGTCCGCCAGGTCAAGCCCGACATCATCATGCTCTCCATGTCCGGCTACGGCCAGGAGGGACCGCACGCCGACTACGGCGCGTACGGCATGGGTCTGGAGCCCGCCTCCGGCATCTCCGAGGTCACCGGCTACCGGGGCGGCCCGCCCATCCGCAGCGGCCTCTCCTTCACCGACCCTGTGACCGCCTTCCTCGGCGCCGGCGCGGTGCTCATGGCCATCCGCCATCGACAGCGCACCGGCCAGGGCCAGTACATCGACCTCTCCGAGCACGAAGGCGCCATCCCCCTCATCGCTGCCCACCTCATGGACTACGTCATGAACGGCCGCATCGCCGGACGCCTCGGCAACCGCAGCCCCTGGGCGGCCCCTCAGGGCTGCTATCCCTGCCGGGGCGATGACCGCTGGCTCGTCATCTCCATCGAAGACGATGAGCAGTGGTCCGCCTTCTGCCGCGCGGTCGGCCACCCCGAGTGGGAGGACGACGAGCGCTTCGCCGATGTCCTCGGCCGCCACGAGCACCACGACCAGCTCGACCGGCTCATCGAAGGCTGGACCAGAGACCAGGACCACATCGAGGCCTTCCACCTCCTCCAGCGGGCCGGAGTGACGGCCGGCCCCGTCTTCGACGGCAAGGACATCCTCCTCGACCCCCACTTCAGGGAGCGGCGCTACTTCCAGATGGTCGAGCACCCCATCCTGGGGCGGCGGCCCATCAACCGCCAGCTCGTCGCCAACTTCGACCGCTTCGAGCCCGGCGTGCCCGGCCCGGCCCCCCTCTTCGGCCAGCACAACAAGGAGGTGCTTCAGGGGCTTCTCGGCCTCTCCGACCAGGAGCTGGCCCAGCTTGAGGAGGAGAACATCACCGGCACCGGGCCGATCACCGAGGTCCCCGCTGAGATATGGAGCGAGTTCCTCGAGCTCCCGTTCGAGCGGTTCGTGGAGATGGGCGCCATCCGCGCCATCGAGCCCGACTACAAAGAGCAGTTGGGCCTCTAGCGCCCCGCTGGCCCGACCGCCGCGTCATTCCTCGCCCGCGCAGCGGGCCGGGGGTCTGGGGGTGTCCCCCAGACTCCAGATGCATTCCATGCTAGAATGAGGCCGCCGCTAGGCTCGGAGGAGGCCATGGACCTCGGACTTTCGGGCAAGGTTGCCGTCGTCACCGGCTCCAGCCGTGGCATCGGCCGCTCCATCGCCCTGGCGATGGCCGACGAGGGCTGCCGGCTCGTCCTCTGCGCCCGCGGCGAGGACCAGCTCCGCAGCACCGAGGCCGAGGTCCGCGCCAAGGGCGTCGACACCCTCGCCGTCGCCGCCGACCTGACCGTCCCCGCCGACGCGGAGCGGCTCGTCCGCGAGACGCTGGCCGCCTTCGGTCGGCTGGACATCCTCGTGAACAACATGGGAGGCTACCTCCCCGGCGAGGAAGACGAGGCCTGGGAAGCCACCTTCCGGGCCAACTTCCTGTCGGCGGCCCGCGCCACCCGTCTGGCCGTCGCCGAGATGCGCAGGCAGGGCGGCGGCGCCATCGTCCACGTCGCCTCCATCTGGGGCCGCGAGTCCGGCGGCGCCTCCACCTACAACACCATGAAGGCTGCTCTCATCAGCCACGCCAAGGCCATGGCCCTCGCCCTGGCTCCCGAGAACATCCGTGTCAACTCCGTGGCGCCGGGCTCCATCGCCTTCCCCGGCGGCTCCTGGGGCCGCCGCCAGGAGGAGGACCCGGAGGGGATGGCTGCCTTCGTCCGCCAGAACATCCCCATGGGCCGCTTCGGCCGGCCGGAGGAGGTCGCCAGCGTGGTGGCCTTCCTCTGCTCGGAGCGGGCCAGCTGGGTGACCGGCGCCTGCGTCAACGTGGACGGCGGCCAGTCGCGCTCAAACATCTAGGTGATTGCCATGTCCGATCTCTTCACCCGTCACGCCGCCCAGCTTCTGACCGAGTGGTTCAACCAGCGCTACGCCCGCTCCTTCTCCCTGACCGAGGAGGCCGCCCGTGAAGGCGAGACGCCCGTCCTCCTCGCCGCCGACGGAGACTATCGCCTGGCCCTGGCGGTCATCCCCCTCTTCCAGACGGACGGGCCGCCCGGCTGGCGCGACGGCCTGGACATGCTCGAGGCCCGCCTCTCGGCCGGCAGGAGCGGCGCCTTCCTCCTGTGGGTGCCGCCCGGCGCCGTCCCTCCCTCCGAGGAGTCCCTCGCCTCCGACTTCGTCTATCGCGTGCTCATGGCCACGGCCTCGCTCTCGCCGGGGGAGCGAGCCGAGGTCCAGCTAGCAGTGCGCCTCGCCCTGGGAAAGCTCGACGATGAGGGCAACTACGTGTCCGTGGAGGGAGGGCTGGCGCGCTGGTGGAGCCAGCTCTCGGAGGGGATCACGGGCTCCTACCAGCTCGACAGCACTGCCCTGCGTCGCGCGCCCGCCGACGAGGAGGCCCGGCAGGCCATCTTCCGGCGCATCGCCGAGGCCGCCCCTGGCCTTAGCCCGGGGGAGGTGGTGACCTTCGAGGCCGCCCAGGCCTGGACCGTGCAGCGATTGCGCGAGGGCAGCGGCGTCGCTCTCGTGGCCGGCCCGCCCGACATCGACCCCACCGGCGGCATCGCCCTGCGCCGGCTGCTCCGCGAGCGGCTCGTCGCCGCCAATGCCGCCCTCGACGCTATCGACGCCCACCTCAAAGGCGTCGCCCTGGTCGGCATCTACGAGTACATCGAGGAGGAGAGGGCTGGCGTGGCCGTCAAGGCCTTCGACCCCGCCCTGCACAGCCGCCTCGACCTGCTGTGCGTCCTCGCCGACGGAGAGGTGCGCCCCATCTTCCTGCCCCGGTCGCTGCCCTGGGCGGGCTAGCCGGATGATGAAGAGTTCCGCCGGTCGGGGGGCCTGGGGGGTGTCCCCCCATATTCGAACATTGAGGCCGCGAGCCGCCGCCGGAGGCG
>CAZFGZ010000089.1:0-8203 GCA_964518585.1 uncultured Dehalococcoidia bacterium
CGGGGTATCCATCGGCCGGCCCGCCGGGATCGCCACCCGGGTAGTAGGTCATGGCGGCGCCGCTGTACCCCCAACCGATCTCCTCCGGCCCATCCGGCAACCGGAACGCGCCCAGGTAGACCAGGTCACCCGGCTGGATGAGCTCCCCCGGAAGACCCGCGCCAGGCGCCTCCGCCCGCGGACTCGCGGCCCCCTCGACGGTGGCGGTGCCCTCAGCAGCGGTCGGCGCCTTGTCACCCTCCCCGCCGCAGGCAGCCGACAGGACAATGCCAAGCACCAGTGTCACGTTGAACGCAATCCATCGCCAGTTCATGCCAACCTCCCCGAGCTGTACCTGTCATCGGAACGAACGCAGAGAACAGAGCCACCCTAGTGCCAGCCGTGTGGGATGTCAACGGCCAGCGGGGAAGATGCGCGAGGCCCCCCTGTAGCAGGAACGCGGTCTAGTACCAGGACTGTCGAAGGGAGCAAGTGCCATGCCGGACCTCCAGGCAGGAAGGCACGCCCACAAACCTCGCCCGGAAGGTCCGGCATGGGAGTATCGGACGAACGAGGCCGACCAGCGAGAACAGGGCCACGACCTGGGGCCGCAATCCTCATCCCACCGGTGACCCACGCAGCCCAGCTAGCTTTTCCGACTAGTCCACTACGCCACCCGATCACTAGCGCACGCTGGCCTCATCTCTGTCGCACCGACCGATGCGACGCGAGAGAGTAAAGCGTAGGTTTCAGATAGTCTCTCCGCTTCGGCATTTGCCCTGTTGCTTCGGCTACTTGACTAATGGACAGCTTGGCTATCGAGGACACGGCGACGAAGTGCCAGGTGATCATCCTCTACCGGAGTCGCCTGTTCCGGGACGTAGTAGCCCGAATTCTCCGTGACGCCCCGGACGTAGCCATCGCCGGCATCACCCGGCGTCGTCGCGAGGCGCTCCACATCGCTGGTGAGCACGGGGTGCAAAGCCTTGTTGTCGAGACGAACAGGCCGGTGCAGCAGGAGCGGGGCCTGCTGGATTTTCTGTGCCGTCTGACGAGCGCTAACCCGGACCTGCGTATCGTCGCCCTCAGCCTCAGCGAATCGGGCGCATCCGTCTATGCCTGGCGAAAGCTCAATTACATCGGGGCCGACCAGTTGGTGGCTGAGGTCTCCGCGCCGTAGGGGGAAGTTGTAGTGAGAAGCAGTCTTGCCATGCTCGGAGTGAGGATCGCCTGTGTCGACATGGCCCAGGCGCTGACCCGTATCGAGCGATTCATCGAAGAAGGGGGTTCGCATCGGGTCGTGTCGGTCAATCTCGACACTCTCCGGCACAGCCAGCGGGATCAGCGGTTCCAGGAGGCGCTGAACTCGGCCGATCTTGCCGTCGCTGACGGCGCCCCGCTCGTATGGGTCTCCCGCCTGTTCGGCCAGCCCCTGCCAGAACGCGTGGCGGGCGTGGACATGGCCGACCGCTGCGCCGAGCTGGCGGCAGCGAAGGGCTACGGTCTCTTCCTTCTCGGTGCGGCGCCGGGCGTGGCCCAGGCGACGGCGCGGGCCCTGGCTGAGAAGTACCCCGGCCTGCGCATCGTCGGCACGTACACGCCGCCGTTCGGCGAGTGGTCGGCGGAGGAGGAGGGATACATCGGCGAGCGCATCCGCCGGGCGCGGCCGGACATCCTGCTGGTGGCCCTGTCAACGCCCCGACTGGAGCTGTGGAACCACCGCCACGCTGGGGAGTGGGGCGTGCCGGTGACATTCGGCGTCGGTGCCGCGTTCGACATGCTCAGCAGCGGCGTCCGGCGAGCGCCCGTCTGGATGCAGCGATCGGGCCTGGAATGGCTATTTCGGCTGTGGCAGGAGCCGGCAAGGCTGTGGAGGCGGTATTTGCTCCACGACGTGCCGGTTCTCGTCCAGCTAATCAGGTCGGGCCTCGCGTTCCGTTTGCAGTCCGCGCTCTGGCGTGGGAACACTCGCGAGGCCTGAGGGATTGGACGGCCGTAGATGAGGCTAGTCGAGCCACGAACCAAGGAAGTGCCGCTCAGCGAGCCGACCGGCGCCGCAGCCGGTCTGGCCGGGGGCCTTCTATTCCCAATCACCTTCGGCCTCGCCGATAGCGCAGCGCTGCTCATCGCCGCGACCGCGTCGCACTGGCTGCCGGGCACGGCCGAGGAGTCGGGGTGGCAGGGCTTTCTGCCCGGTGTTCACTTCGCGTACCCACTCGTTTTCTGGATCGCCTCCATGATCAGTCTCTCCGCCTTCGGCTTCTACGACCGCCTGCGGACCGCCTTCCGCAAGCACGAACTGATCAGGCTTTACCGCGTCTTCGCGCTCAGCGTCATCGTCGCGGCCACTATAGCCTTCGCCCTCAACGGCCAGGCGTCCGTGCCGCTCGCCTACGTCGCCACCTGGGTGATGGCGCCGCCCGCTGTCGCCATCAGCCGGGGCCTGGTGCGGGCGGTGCGTCGACAGGTTCTCCCGAGCTCCATGCTGAGCGTGCCCGTGCTCATCCTGGGCGAGGGTGGGACGGTCGAGCGGCTGACACAACACCTGGAATCGCTCCCCGAACTCGACCTTGCTCCCATCAGTAGCAACGGCGACGGCGCGGCGGGAGGGCCAGCGGCCCTCGACGAGACCCTGCGCCTGGCGGGGGCACACGGCGTTCGGCAGGTCGTGGTCGCCCGAGCGGTCCACGATGAGAACGAGATGATCCAGGTGGCGGCCATCTGCCAAGAGGCAGGGCTGAGGGTCACCTGGCTCCCGCCAACGATGGGATTGCCCATGCGGGTCTCCTCGCTGCAACTCTGGGAGGGGGCACCGGTGATCGGGCTTGTCGGGGAGGGAAGCCGTCAGGCCTACGAGCGGGCCAAGCGCGTTCTCGATCTGGTGGGCGCAGGCGTCGTCACACTCGCCTTGCTGCCGCTGATGGCGACGGTGGCCATGGCAATCAAGCTGGACTCGGGCGGGCCGGCCCTGATCCGCCAGACACGGGTGGGACGCGGCAGCCGTCCCTTCCAGATGTACAAGTTCCGCAGCATGAAGACCGTCAGCATGGAGATACCGGAGGAGCTCAGGCACCGGAACGAGGCCGCAGGGCCCATGTTCAAGATGAGGCGCGACCCGCGCGTGTCGCGGGTGGGCCGGTTCATCCGCAGAGCGAGCATCGACGAGCTACCCCAGCTCTTCAACGTCCTGCTCGGCGAGATGAGCTTGGTGGGGCCGAGGCCGCCCCTGCCTCGAGAGCTGCCCGGCTACAACGAAGTGCAGCAGATGCGTCTCACCGTCACGCCGGGGATCACGGGCATGTGGCAGGTGAATGGACGCAGCGAGCTCACCTTCGAGGAGATGCTGGACCTTGACCTCGAATACATCAAGAGGCGCTCTCTTGTCCTGGATATTCTCATTCTGCTGAGAACAGTCCCCACCGTACTCAGTGGCAGGGGCGCCTGCTGAAGCTGTGAATGCGAGGACAGAGCCATGAGACCCTACATCGAAACGGCGTTCAGACACCCGCTGCTCCTACTGGTGCCGGCTGTTCTCATACCACTCTTGGTCGCCGTCGGCGCCTACCTCACCAGCCGCCACTACGAGGTGTCGGCGGCTCTGTGGGCGGATGTTCCCTCCATCATGAGCACGGAGCGCGCCTCGTTCGAGCCGCCCGCCGCCACGGAGGCGCAGACCTTTGAGGAGCGGCTGAGCACGGAGTCCTTCCGCAGCAGTGTCATCGCTGCCGCCGATCTCGGCGAGAAAGTGAACAGCGGCGAGTGGCCGCCCTCCTCTGGCCTGGGCAGGCTCCTCTCGAAGACGCCTCTGACCGAGCCGATCGCGAGCCTGCTCGGCCTTACCCCTCCGGTCAGCGCGGCCGAGCGCCTTGAGCGCGCCCTGAAAGAGGTGGAGAGCGCCATTAGCATAGAGGCCAGAGGCGACAATCTGGTTCGCATCACTCACACGGGAAACGACGCGGAGGTCGGCGTTGCCCTCGTCGAGGCGGCTATCGAGGTCTATCAGAGGGAGCAGACCAGGAGCTCCGGTACCCAGGCTCAAGCCATTCTCCAGTTCTATGAGAAGCAGGTGGCGGAGCGGAAGGCGGGCCTGGAGGAAGCGAGTGCCGCCGTCCAGAGCTTCCAGAACAGGTACCCGGCTGCGGCGGACGACGCCCTCCTTCCCGCGCAGGCGCAGCAACTGGCCAACCTTGGCTCTCAGGATCAGTACACGGGTACGGAGGAGGGGAACTTTGCTCCCACTCCGGCCCAGCAACTGGCCAACCTCCAGACCGAATACGACATCCAGTTGAGCCAGTACGAGCTGGCCCTGGAACAACTGGGCGAGGCCCAGCTCCGCGCCGACACTGACGTCACGGCCAGCCAGAGCGGCTTCTCGGTCGTGGACCCGCCCACTGCGCCCGACGGGCCGACGCTGGACGTGAGCCGCGCCGTCACCCTCGTCTTCATGGGCATCGTCTTCGGCGTGGGCGTCGGCGGCGTGCTGGTTGTCATGCGCACGTGGTGGGATCAGACCCTACGGCGGGCGGAGGACGTCGAGCAGCGGCTACGCGTGCCCGTTCTTGCCAGCCTTCCCCGTGTGAAGAGAGGTGTCTAGCGATGCAGGCAGTGAAGGGTGAATCAGACGCCAGGAGGAGTAGCGAGCACTGGCAGCGGGGCACCGGCTACGGCCGGCCGTCGGCTTTCGGCGAGACCTGGAGGGCCGCCGGCGTGGCGCTGAGCAAGGGGGCAGGGGAGCCCCTGCGGGCGGACAAGGTGCTGCGCTCCGCAGCCGTCAGGGAGGCCCTGCGCAACGTCTATGACCGGATCCTGGCCGCCTGCCCGGCTGAGGGCGGGATGTTCTCCGTCACCAGCGCCGTCAGCGGCGAGGGCAAGACGGTGGTGGCCGTGGCCCTGGCCGAGCTGATGGCAGAGGACCTCGAGAAGACCATCATCATCATCGACGGCAATCTGCAGAGCCCCCGCGTTCACGAACTCCTGGGCATACCGCTGGTGCCCGGCCTCGCCGAGTGCAGCCGCGGCGAGTGCGGGATGGAGGCGGTAAGGCAGGTGGGGCGTCTCTGGGTGCTCCCGGCCGGAAGCGAGGCCAACCCGTCGCGGCTGACGCGATCGGTGGCGGCGCGCGAGCTGGTACGCCAGCTGCGCAAAGCGTTCGATGTCGCCATCATGGATCTCCCCTCGCTCTCCAGCGTGAGCGACGCCCGCGTCATGGCGACCTGGGCCGACGCGCACGTCATGGTGGTGCGCGCTGACTCCACCCCCGCCTCCGCCGTCGCCAACGCCCTTGAGAGCATTGACCAGGACAAGCTGCTCGGCGTGGTTCTCAATCAGCAGACGAGCCGCGTCCCCGCCTGGCTCGAGAGACTCCTGTAGAGGGGGCGCTTGCCGATGGAGGGGTTGATTCTTGTCCTGGTGCTCGTCTTCCTGTTCCTGCTGGTGGGCCTGAACATCCGTGAGGAGACGAGCCCCGTGCGGCTGCTCATGCTCGCGGCGATCGTCGTCATGAGCGGCTGGTACCTTCTGTTTTGAGTACTGCGGAGCCATGAAACAGCTCTCGATCGTCGCCGACAACATCGTCGCCCTGCTGCTGCGTCAGGTCCTGACCTGGACGCTCACGGCGATCCTCATGGTCTTCTTCCTGCCCCGATATCTGGGCGACGAGGGTCTCGGCAAGATCGTCTTCGCGATCGCCCTCACCACGATGCTGCTGGTGCTGACCAACATGGGCACCGCCACGTTCACCGTGAAGCAGCTCGCCCTCGACCGGTCGCGGGTGTCGGAGCTGCTGTGGAACGCCTACGGGATCCGCCTGGTGAGCGGGCTCCTGATCGCCGGCATGCTGGTCTCGATAGTGCACTTCCTGGCGCTCGAGCCGGACGCGAAGGCCGTCCTCTATATCGCCAGCGCCACGATGATTGTCATGGGCCTGGACAAGGCGCAGGTGGCTGCCATCCAGGGCCTGGAGAACATGCGCTGGATCGCCGCAGCCGAAGTGGCGAACAAGGCCACCGTCACGATCCTGGGGATCGCCGTCCTGGTGGCCGGCCACGGAGTGGTCGCCTATGCGCTGGTGCTGCTCGTCGGCGCCAGCGTGAGCTTTCTCGTCAACGGCTCGTATCTGGGGCTGCGGTATCTGCGCTGGCCCAGGATCAGTGTCGGCACCGCCATGTTGCTGGTCGTCGGCGGCCTCCCCTTCTTCGTGACCGGCGCGCTGGGGCAGGTCTACATGTGGGCCGACGTCGTCGTCGTTCGACTGATGACAAGGGACGAGGTGGTCGGCTGGCTGGGCGCCGCCGTACAGCTCTACACCACGATGAACGTGGTGCCTCTGGTCATCGTGACTGCGATGCTCCCTGCCCTCACCCGCTTTCACGCCGAGGACAGGGCAACCATGCGGATCGCCGCTCAGAGGAGCGTCCAGGCGGTGCTGATCACCGGCATACCCCTGGCGATGGCGCTCATGCTTCTCTCGGGGGACGTCATCGACTTCCTGCGATACCCCGGCGAGTTCGGCCACTCTGTTCCCCTTCTGGCGCTCCTTGCGATAAACATGCCGGTGACGGGGACTCTCATGATCGTCGGGACGATCGTCATCGCCGCCAACCGGCAGAGGCAATGGGCCGTCGCCATGTTCCTGACGACGGTTCTCAGCCTGATCCTGGACCCGGGACTGGTCTTGGTATTCGACCGCTTCTATGGGAACGGGGCCATCGGCGCCGTGGCGACCACGGTCATCGCCGAGGCGTTCATGATCAGCATCGGGCTGCGTCTCATGCCGGAGGGCCTGCTGGATCGAAGCATGCTCGGCACACTGTTCCCCGCTCTCGGCGCTTCCCTGGCGATGGTGGGCGTCATGGGCGCCGGCAAGGCGTTGCTTGACCCGGGCCTCGTGCCGCTGGTGCTTGTCGGCGCCCCCGTCTACTGCGTCGCCTTGCTGGCGACGGGCGGCGTGACGGCAGGCGACCTCAAGACCCTGGCCGGCAGCATGCTCCGGCGGGAGCGGGCCGCGGAGCCGCTCCTCGCTGGCACCGCAGCCACGGGGTACGCGACGGCTCAGGCGGGCGGCGAGGGCTTGTAGGCAGGGCATAGGCAATGACACTAAGAGCGCTAGAGCGAAAGTCAATCCGGTCGGGGCCGGCGGTGACCCCTGACGTCAGCATCGTCATAGCCACCCACAACCGACGCGCGCTGCTCGAGAAGGCCCTCGACAGACTGGCGGCCCAGACGATCGATGTGGCCGGGATGGAGGTCATCGTGGTCGCTGACGGCTGCAGCGACGACACCGAGGACATGCTGCGCTCGCAGAATCGGCCTTTCGACCTACGGGTCGTGGTGCAGGAGCAGCGGGGCGCCGGCGCATCCCGAAACGCGGGGGCGAGGGAGGCCCGCGCCCCCATAGTCATCTTCATCGATGACGACATCATGGCGGCGCCGGACCTGGTTGAACAGCACCTTCGCGCTCACCGAGACGAGGAGACGACAGTGACGATCGGGCGGCTGGCGCCGGACCCCTCTCCGAAGGTGCCCGGCTGGTGGCGGTGGCTGGAGTGGCAGGTCGACAAGCAGTACCGGATGATGCAGACCGGCCAGCGCCCAATCGACGGACGCCGCCTCTACAGCGGCAACTTCTCGGTGAAACGAGAGGCCTTCCTCCAGGTGGGAGGATTCGACGAGATGCTCCGCCACTCCGAAGACGTCGAGCTGGGGCTGCGGCTGGAGCAGAACGGCGCGACCTTCCGCCTGGCACTGGCCGCCAGCGGCGAGCACTGGGGCCACACGAGCTATCGGGCGTGGCTGGAGACGGCCTACCGGTACGGACGCTGGGACGGTGCCCTTGCCGTCAATCCAGAGTATGCCTCCCCATGGGAGGCGACCTTCGGAGCGTATCGCCGGCGGAGCCGCTGGCTCCGGCTCTGCGCCAAGCGGGTGCTGGACCACCCGGGCACGTTCAAGACGCTTATGCGCCTGCTTCGTGCCGCCGGCGTGATCTCCGGGGCCCTGCGCCTGCGTGCCCTCGAGCGGAGCTTCTACGCCGGCATATACGACCTCACATACTGGCAGGGCGTCTGCGACGAGTGGGGTGGTGCCAGCGTCCTCTGGAGGACGCTGGGGAGGATGAGATGAGGGCTGTCCTGGCATCGCCTGCGCCGAGGAAGAAGGGAAGGATCGCGCCA
The DNA here is from genome assembly GCA_964518585.1 of uncultured Dehalococcoidia bacterium. Lineage (GTDB taxonomy): Bacteria > Chloroflexota > Dehalococcoidia > DSTF01 > CAZFGZ01 > CAZFGZ01. Next base: position 8,151 of record CAZFGZ010000089.1, read on the forward strand.
CCGCGGACTCGACATCACACGCCTCGGTGGCTAGGAGCATGCGTTGGCGCTAG
>CAZFGZ010000090.1:0-8153 GCA_964518585.1 uncultured Dehalococcoidia bacterium
GTGGGCCTTTGGCTACGGCCAGCGCTTCGGGCTGGTATACGTGGACTATCCCACCCAGCGCCGCATCATCAAGAAGAGCGGCTACTGGTACCGGGATCTCATTGCTGCCAACCGTCTGGAGTACTAGCCGCGGGTCGGCGAGGGCCGGCGCGGCTGGATGCCCGACAGGGCATCGCACCTGAGCCGGAGCGAACCGGAATGGAACTGAAGATCGTCGACGCCCGTCCCGAGCACGCCAAGTTCATCGCTTGGGTAATGCTGACTGCGCATCGCTCGCATCTTGAGCGTGGCCTCTGGGACTTCGTCCTGGAAGGACCTGACGCCGAGCGCCTCCGCTTCCTTGAGGCCCTCGCCACGACATCCCGGCCGCACTGGTCCCACTACTCCACCTTCATCGTTGCCGAGGTCGACGGCCGGCCCGCCGCAGCCCTCTGCGGATACTTCGAGGCGGAACACGGAATGCTGGCGTTCCGGGACGCAGTCCCAGAGGCGAACCAAGCGGTCGGCAGAACCGAGGAAGACGTTGCTGCTGGCTGGGAGCGTGCCGGCTCGATCGCTCACGTCGCACCGGAGCACGATGCCGGGGCCTGGATCATCGAGAACGTCGCGACGCTGCCGGAGTTCCGGCGGAGAGGCCTGGCGGACCGGCTCCTCGCCGAGATACTCGAGAGAGGTCGAGGCAAAGGCGCCACCATCGCCGACATCGGTGTCCTGATCGGGAACGACCCCGCGCAGCGCGCCTATGAGAAGGCGGGGTTCAAGGTCACCGGCGAGAAGCGCCATCCGGAGTTCGAAGCCGTCTACAAGTGCCCCGGCATCCGGTCGCTCAGCCGGACCGTTTGAGACGTCATCCTCAACCAGCGGAGCCCGCTGAGTGCGGGCGGAGACCCCTTGACGCACGTCTGTTCTACGCATATACTGGCGGCGGCTCTCGAACGGATGTACGGGGAGGGATCCCATGTCGCTGCCAAAGATCCTCGAAGACATGCGGTCGGACCCGAAGCTGGCCGCCAACTTCACGGCCTGGCGCGAGCTGCCACGCACGCCCCCCTCTCTGGTGCCCTTCCCTCAAGCCCTGGACCCTCGCCTGGCCGATGTCCTGGCCCGTCGTGGCATCGACCGCCTCTACAGCCACCAGGCCCAGGCCGTCGAGGAGGTGCTGGCCGGACGAAACGTGGCCGTCGTCACTCCGACCGCCTCCGGCAAGACCCTCTGCTATAACCTCCCGGTCCTGCACACTCTCCTGGAGGAGCGGGAGGCCCGAGCTCTCTACCTCTTCCCCACCAAGGCCCTGGCCCAGGACCAGCTCGACGAGCTGCACGGCCTGATCACCGCCCTGGGCGCCAACGTCAAGACCTTCACCTACGACGGCGATACCCCGGCCGACGCCCGCCGCGCCGTGCGCGCCGCCGGCCACGTCGTTGTCACCAACCCCGACATGCTCCACACGGGCATCCTCCCCCACCACACGAAATGGCTGAAGCTCTTCGAGAACCTGCGCTACGTGGTCATCGACGAGCTGCATCAGTACCGGGGCGTCTTCGGCAGCCACGTCGCCAACGTCATCCGCCGTTTGCGCCGCATCTGCCGCTTCTACGGTTCCGATCCCGTCTTCGTCTGCTGCTCGGCCACCATCGCCAACCCCGGCGAGCTGGCGGAGCGACTGGTGGGAGCGCCGGTCACGGTAGTGGATCGCAGCGGAGCGCCTCGAGCCGAGAAGGTGGTCGGCATCTATAACCCGCCCGTGGTCAACCGTGAGCTGGGTATCCGGCGCAGCGCCCTCAAGGCCGCTCAGGCCCTGGCCACCCGTCTCGTGCGCTCCGGCGTCCAGACCATCGTCTTCGCCCCCAGCCGGCTGACGGTGGAGCTGCTGGCACGTCGCCTGCGCGACTCGTTGCCGTCGAAGCCGGGCGAGCCGCCGGCTGTGGAGGGGTATCGCAGCGGCTACCTGCCCCGCGAACGCCGCGCCATCGAGGCCGGCCTCCGCGAGGGGCGGGTGCGCGGCGTGGCCGCCACCACCGCCCTCGAGCTGGGCATCGACATCGGCGGGCTGGACGCCGCCGTCCTCCTGGGCTACCCGGGCACCCTCGCCAGCACCTGGCAGCAGATCGGTCGCGCTGGCCGCGGCGACGGCCTCGCCTTTGCCGTCTTGGTGACGGGTTCGAGCCCCCTCAACCAGTACCTGGCCCGCCACCCGGACTACCTCTTCGATACCCCGCCGGAGGCGGGGCTCATCAACCCGGACAACCTGATCATCCGCGTCAGCCACCTGAAGTGCGCCGCCTTCGAGTTGCCCTTCGCCAAGGGCGAGGAGTTCGGGCCCGACACCGCCGAGCTGCTGGAGCTGCTGGCTGAAGAGAGCATCCTCCACGCCGTCGACGGCCGCTACCACTGGATGGCCGAGTCCTACCCCGCCGAGCAGGTCAGCCTGCGCAGCGCCTCCATCGACAACTTCGTCATCGTGGAGAACGGACCACGGCCGCGAGTGGTCGGAGAGGTCGACCGGCCCTCGGCTCCACTACTCATTCACGACGAGGCGATCTACATGCACGGCGGCCAGCAGTATCATGTGGACCGCCTGGACTGGCAGGAGAAGAAGGCCTACGTCCGCCCCGTAAACGTCGACTACTACACCGACGCCAACCTGGCCGTTGACCTGAAGGTGCTGGAGGCGGGTGCCGAGGCCGATGACGGCACCTGCCGTCGCTATCACGGCGACGTGGCGATCACCTTCGTGGCCACCATCTTCAAGAAGATCAAGCTGGACACCCAGGAGAACGTGGGCTGGGGCAAGATCCATTTGCCCCAGGAGGACATGCACACCACGGCCTACTGGCTCGCCCTCGAGGAGCCGGCCTGGGCCGGGCTGGACCGGGCCCAGCTCGATGCCGGCCTCTGGGGCATGGCCCGCCTCCTGGCCGGCGTCGCCCCCCTCTTCCTCATGTGCGATCCCAAGGACCTCCAGGCCGTGGCCCAGGTGCGCTCTCCCTTCACCGGCGACCCCACTGTCTTCCTCTACGAGCGGCACCCCGGCGGGGTCGGCCTCGCCGAGGGCCTGTACGCGGCCCACGGGCCTCTGCTGGCCGCCGCCCTGGAGCTGGCGCGCGGCTGCTCCTGCACCGACGGCTGCCCGTCCTGCGTCGGGCCCGGCCTCGATGACGCGCCCGACAGCAAGCGCGCCGCCATCACCATCCTGAGCCGGCTGGTGGGCCGTGGAGCTGCGTGAAAGGCTGCGCCTCGCCCTTCAGCCGAGGGCTGAGCCGCCTGCTGCCCAGAGAGCGCCCGCCCGTCCGTTCCGCCGCCCTACCCGCGAGTCGCTGCTGGAACTTCCGCTCCGCCGCGTCGAGACGGGCCGCGGCGCGGTCTACCTGGCCGAGGAATGGTGGCCGTTGGACCACCGCCACGGGCGCCTGCCCCTTGGGGACGCCCTGGCTCTCCCCGACCCTGCCCTGTCTCGCCTGGCGCCCGGCCTCAGCGCGCCCGATCTCGTCGGCGCGGCCTTCATCGACGTGGAGACGACGGGGCTCGTCGGCGGCACCGGCACCTACGTCTTCCTGGTGGGTGTCGGCACCTTCGAGGAGGACTCCTTCCGCCTGCGCCAGTTCTTCCTGGCCGACCTGCGCGGCGAAACGGCGATGCTCGCCGCCGTCGCCGAGCTCGTCGCCGGCTGCCGCGCGCTGGTCTCCTTCAACGGGCGCCGCTTCGACGTACCCCTCCTGGAGACCCGCCTCACCCTGAGCCGTCTGCCGCCCTCGGCGTCGCGCCTGCCTCACCTGGACCTCCTCTACCCGGCCCGCCGACTCTACCGCGGGCGTCTCCCTTCCTGTCGCCTGGCCTTCCTGGAGGAGGCCCTGCTCGGCCTGGAGCGCGAAGACGACGTGCCCGGCTGGGCCATCCCTGCCCTCTACTTCGACTACGTGCGCGCGGGCAAAGCGGAGCCCCTGCGGGCCGTCTTCCGCCACAACGCCCTGGACATCCTCTCGCTGGTGACGCTGCTGGCCCACCTGGCGCACACCATCAGCGGGGATCCCCCGGCGCATCCGGACGACTGCCTGGCCCTGGCCCGCTGGGACGAGTCAGAGCGCCGGCTGGCCGATGCCGCACGCCTCTACGAGTCCGCCCTCGAGAACGGCGCCGGGGAAGAAGTGCGCACCGTCGCCGTCCGGCGGCTGGCACGGCTCTACCGTCGGCTGGGACGATGGGAGGAGGCCGCCCGGCTCTGGCGACGGCAGGCCGGCGACGGCGCCCCGCCGGATGGCAGACTGGAAGCCCTGGTCGAGCTCGCCAAGCTGGAGGAGCACCGCCGCCGCGACTACGCGACGGCGGAGGCCCTGACGCGCAGGGCCCTCTCGCTGGTGGAGACGATGAGCCTCCGGGGCAGGGCACCCTCGATGCCGCCGCTCCAGCGCGAGGCGCTGGAACAGCGTCTCTGGCGTCTGCGGCGCCGGGCGGCCCGTGCTTGCACGTGACTGGCCACCTCTGATATGACTTGGGCGCCATGATCAAGAGAACGCTCCCCTACGGCGACGGCACCGTCGAGGTCGGCCTGCCGGACCGCACGCGTTTCCCCTCCCGCGGCCTGGGCGGCAGCCTTCAGCCGGTGGCGGACCAGGCCGAGGCCGTCCGCAGGGCCCTGGCAGAGCCGCTCGGCCTGCCGCGCATCCGAGAGATGGTGCGCCCGGGCGCCCGAGCCCTCATCGCCTTCGATGATCCGACGATCCCCTCTTACGGCCCGGTCCGCCGCCTGGCCATCGAGGGCGTGCTCGGGGAGCTGGCCGAGGCCGGCGTCTCCGAGGAGAACGTCAACCTGGTCTGCGCCAACGGACTCCACCGCAAGTGGACGAGCCAGGAGCTGGCGAGCATCCTTGGCGAGGAGCTTGTCCAGCGCTTCGGGGCCCGCCTGGCCTGCCATGACGCCGAGGATCCGGAGAACCTCGTCCACCTCGGCACCACGGCGAGCGGCTATGACGTGGAGGTGCACCGCCTGGTGGCCGACTCAGACCTGGCGGTCTACATCAATGCCGGCGTCATGCTCGGCTTCAGCGGCGGCTGGAAGTCGGTCTGCGTGGGCCTGTCCACCTGGCGCTCCATCCGCTGGACCCACACCCCCGACGGCATGTCGATGTCGGTTCGCGACAACCGCATGCACCGCGTCTTCGACGAGATGGGCGAGCACCTGGAGAAGTCCATCGGTCGCCGTGTCTTCAAGCTGGAGACCATCCAGGCCGACGCGATGACCATCGCGCAGATCTGGGCTGGCGGCGTCGCGGAGACGCGGGCCCGCGCCCTCGAGGTGCAGACCGCCCAGAACCCGCCCCGCCGCTCGGCCGCCGAACCGGCCGACGTCATCATCTACGGCGTGCCCAACTGGAGCCCCTACGCCACCTTCGCCCGCATGAACCCCATCCTCACCCTCATCTCCTCCGCCCTGGGCTACCTGGGCGGCTACATCGAGGCGCTGGGGAAGCCGGGATGCTCGGTCATCCTCACCACGCCCTGTCCCGAACAGTGGGACCTGGAGCACCACCCGTCATACCCGGAGGTGTGGAACCGGGTGCTGACCGAGTCGCTGGACCCATACGAGATCAGCGAGCGCTTCCTGGATGAGTTCGCCACCCGCTCTGACTACATCGAGCGCTACCGGCGGGGCCACGCCTTCCACCCCATCCACGGCATCCTGGCCACGCACCCCCTGAAGCGGCTGCGACACGCCGGGCGCGTCTTCGTGGCGGGCGCGGAGGATCCCGAGGTGCCTCGTCACGTCGGCTTCATCCCCACCTCGACCGTCGAGGAGGCCGTCGCCGAGGCCGAGCGGATCCACGGCCCCGACTGCTCCATCATATGCGCGGGCTAGTGCCGCCGATACAGGCGCCCCGCTGACTCGCAGGGGGTCATCCTCCACCCCGCTGTGCGCCCGCACCGACCCGAAGGCGTCGTACGCGTACGTCCCCCCACCACCGCCCCCGCTGCGTCGCTCAGGTCCGCCGTCGAGCCGAGGCCGTCCCATTTGCACTCCTAGCCGACAGAGTATGTGCAACCAGGGCACTCGGCCTTGGCCAGCCCGGTTCTTCGCACTGCCATCAAGGTCTACCCTGCGCTGGACAGGCGTTCGCGCACTTCATGGGCCAGCGAATCCGTATCCTCCGGGTTGACATACAGATAGACGGTGCGCTTCCACAGCACCAGCGGCAGGGGCACGGGCCACGGAATGACAACCCATTTTCGCCTCTTGAGAAGGAGCGCGAGGCCTTCCGTCGGTGGCTGGGCCAAACCTGGAGATCTGAGGGCCGAGAGGCGCTGCGCGAGACAGGCCAGCGTTGGCGGCAAGCTAGACCGGTGATGCTCAATGCGTTCGATTTCGCAATACCTGACGTTGACTCTTTGAAAGCCTCTGATTCGAACACAGGACGACCCGAGCTCAACGTAGCCTCGATCGTACAGCTGTCCGATGAAGCTCAGGACGACGAAATAGGCGAAGATGATCTTGATGGGAATCGGGCCAAGGGCGATGATTGCCACAGCTATTGCGAAAGACATCGCCCGGTACAGGGGCGCAGGCCTGAGGAAGCGCTGGAGCTCATATCGCTTCGCAGCACTATCGCTTCGCTTCTTTACTCTTCGCAAGAGCCGCCAGATTATGCTCATGGGAGGAAGATGTTGAATCCGAAGCCCGCCGCAATGCCAAATACAGCACAGGCTCCGACGGTGATGAACGGACCGGCCTCCGGATTCCCGAGGGCACTTGCTGCCGCCAAGCCCATCTGATGTGCCTCTAGCCGCCTGGCGCAATAGGTTGCGGTTCCCGCCCCTACAGCCGCGCTCTGGCACCACTCGCAGGTGGCTACGGAAACGACAACGTCCGACACTTTCTCCCAGACGGCCCCAGGCCAGCCCCCTCCACCCTGATCAGGGAGGTAATCCCAGTGCCCGTTCAGGCAGCCAGCGGGCGTGACCGGCCCACAGACCCATATCCGGCGCGCTGGACTTGGCGTGGGCGTGTGGGTGGGCGTCGGGGTCGCGAAAGCGCTGCCCTCGACGTCGCAAAGGCCCCACGGGTCTATCCAGTTGACTGCGTTGTTGAGGACGTAGACATACCGATTTTGGGACTGCGGCGCGAAGGCGAAGTCAGGGAAGGGATCCCTGCTCAAGAACCGCCCGATCTCCGGGTCATAGTACCGGGCGCGCAGGTACTCCAGGCCCGCGGGGTCGTTCTGCTCGCCCGTGTACGTCCACTCGGTGTCCGCACCGCTGTGCGCCCGCACCGAGCCGAAGCCTGAATCAGTCACCTCGCCGTCCAAGCACGCCGCGTGCGTGCTCGACCACTTTCTTCGGTCGCTTACCTGAGGCGATATCTTGCAACCATCGCCGCGCCAGGGGCGTGTCGAACGCGGCCAGCGTCTCGACGGCATGAATGCGGTCCTCAGTCCTGCGTGCGGAGCTCGCGATGCGCCCCACGGCATCCACATCTTCCTCTTCGAACGGGAAACCGTCACGGACGTAGGTGCCCAGCATCGACGCGGCCATGCTGCGGGCGCTTACATTCTCACGCCGGTCATGCAGGCACCTCCGCAGCGACTCCACAAGGCGCGATATGACCTGCCGAAGCTCGCGGTCCTCATCCTCGGTCAGCTTCAACGCGTGGCGATGGTGCCAGAGGTCGTCGGCCACGCCGTAGTAGTCGGGATGCTCTGCCAGGTCGGCGAGAAGGGCGGCCTTTGCGGAGAGGGAACCCTTGCGCATCAGTATGATGTTCGCTCGCCGGCGAATCTCTGCTGAAGGGTCCTTCTGAGCAAGCTCCTGCAGCCACGAGTCGAGGCCTTCCACCTTCGCCAGCCCCAGTATGTAGAGTGCCATGAAGCGCCCACCCTCGAAAGGATTGTCCTTCACCAGCCTCACGAGCGTCGAGACAGCGGCGGCGTCCGGCCGCGCGTGGCCCCTGAACACGTATCGCAGCGCTGTCGCCAGTCCGTGTGAGACGACACGGGCATTCTCGGATCGCAGGCTGGCCCATACGATGTCATCGCTGCCTGGCGGCCTGGCATGCGCTAGGAACTCAAGAACGGTCATCCTCCCCTCCTCGTTCCCGTTCGCCCACACGTTGCGATACTCGCGGAGCAGGTACTCCAGAGCGGAGGCTTTCCGCTTACCCCTGA
>CAZFGZ010000091.1:0-8127 GCA_964518585.1 uncultured Dehalococcoidia bacterium
ACCTCATGATCGGCCCCATCGCCGCTGACCCCGGCATGTCTCACTTCGGCCAGCACGGGTGCAAGGCCGTCATCACCCGCTTCGACAAGACGGACCTCATCCTGGCCGCCCTCGCCACCGACCTGGACTGCCTCATCCTCACCGGGGGCCAGCGCCCCAGCCCCTACGTGCTGGACCGGGTCGAGAGCTCGGGCCAGGCGGTCTCGGTGCTCCAAGCCCCCCACGACACCGTCACCACCGTCGGCCTCCTGGACGAGCTCTACTGCCACACCCGCTTCGCCGGCCAGCGAAAGCTGGAGCGGATGGTAGAGCTTCTGAGAGAGCGACTGGACCTCGGGGGGCTGGCGGCCAAGCTGGGCTGAGTTCGACCTGGTCGCCTCGGCGCAGCGGCCCCGTTGAGGGGCCCTTCTCTTGTGCGGCGCCCCCGCCTCTACGACAGGGGCTCTGTCCTTGGCGGCACGCTGGATCTCTGAGCCTGCTGCCCTGGCCTCGAAGCCCTGGAGCCTCGCGCGGCGCGAGAGGGCCTGGCGGCCTGGTCCGCCGCTGCCTCCTCCTCTGGCTCGGAGGCGACTGGCGACGCGCCTGCGGGGGCCTCCGACGCTCCAACAGCCCCCGGTTCCGGCGTCGCGGGGTTGCGTGCTGGCTCCGTCGCCGCCACGGCCGGCCTCGCGGCGACCGGGCTGGCCACCGGCGGCCGCGCTCGCTCGCTACCGCAGTAGGGGCAGGCGTTCCAGGCGAAGTTCAGCGCCCGTCCGCAGTTCGCGCAGCGGTCCCGAAGGGCGGTGCGGCAATAGGGGCAGACGATGAAGTCCGGCTCCACCCGTCGCCGGCAGCCGGGGCAGGCCTGCTGCTGCTCGAGCTCCTGGAGCAGCGCCTCCGCCTCCAGGGAGCGCTCATAGGCCTCGGTCAGAGTTTGCTGCGGGCGCAGGATGAAGTAAAGCAGCAGCCCGGCTACGTTGAAGAGCAGCACCAGGAGGACGGCCACCATCTGGGACACCGAATCTCGGGTCCGCTCCCGGACATCTCGATAGGTCCAGACGATGGCGCTGAGCCACAGCACCCCGCCGTACGTGCCCAGGAGGATAGCCACCAGCCGAACGGTGTCCTCCCAGCTCCCTCCCGGCCAGCCTACCAGCATGGTGCCCTCCTCGGCACAAGTTGATACTTCCAGTCCACCCCGCCTGGCTTTGCGCGATTATAACATGGGCATCCTGCCCTGTCATAGGGACTTTCCCCACCCCCCCGCTCCCGCCTGTCGACAAGGTTGCCCAGTTGGCGTGCGAAGTGGCCCCAGGCCTGGACAAAGACACCTCCAGAATCCCCGGCGACCGGATTTGCCTCACATGTGGGAAGCGCCAATGCCGATAGGACTTCTTCACTCCACGCAGCCTTTTAGGCCCCGCTTAGCGACTCGTTAACAAATCCGCCCTATGCTGATGGTGCGCAGGGTTCCTGCGGGAATGCTCCCCCTCTCGCAGGGCGCCCCGCCTGAGAAGGGCCTGGACGCGCCACTCCCCGCCGAGCCATCAACCGATGCGCGTCCAGGCTCTTTCCTATCCCGTCGCCCGGCGGCCCCGCCGTGGTCGTGGCGCCAGCACCATCCAGAACGCCGCCAGCAGCAGCAGCGCCGCGTACGCCGAGAACACCTCCAGATAGTGTCCGCTGGTATCGTATGCCCAGCCCGCGAGCAGCGGCCCCGTCGCGTTGAAGGCCATCTGGATCGGCGCCACCGCGCCCCGGATGCTGCCCAAAGACCTCCTCCCGAAGTACTCCGCGTACACCACCATCATCATCGTGACCATCGACCCGAAGGCCAGGCCGTACCACACCCCGTACAGGTAAGCCAGCCCGACGTTGTCCGCGTTGATCAGCACCACCAGCCCCGATGACGTCCCCACCAGCGACGCCACCAGCGTCCAGCGGGCGCCCACGCGACGCTGAGCCAGCCCGCCCAGCACGCCCCCTATCCCGCCGAAGACCGCGAAGGTGCTGATCACCCCCACCGCCACAGTCTCTTGAAGCCCCTGGTCCACCAGGTGGGGCATCTGATGCAGGTTCACCGCGCCGCCCACCAGGAAGATCTGCGAGGTGGCCAGAGTAAGCAGCCAGAGGGCCGGGGTCTTGGCCGCCTCCCCGAGCGTCCATTCCTCTTCCAGCTCGTCTTGGGCGGGCTCGTCACCGTAGCCTGCCGACGGCCCGCCGGCGAGCCCGTCCGGCAGAAGCCCCATGTCCTCCGGTCGATGCCGGAGGAAGCGCAGGCTCGGCAGCACCGCCAGGCACAGCACTATCACCCCGAGCGTCCCGAAGGCCGCCCGCCAGCTCACCGCCAGGATGATCAGCTCGGCGCTCAGCGGCAGCAAGGCCATCGCCGCCCGCGAGCCCAGCAGCGTGATCCCCAGTGCCACGCCTCGGTTCCTGACGAACCAGTTGGAGACGACGACAGTCACGCCCAGGCTCGTGACGCCCACCGCGATCGCTCGGCCCACCGAGTAGAAGAGGTAGAACCACCAGACCGAGGGCGTGAAGGCCACCGCCAGCAGGCACATCCCCATGACCGCCCCGCCCGCCGCGATCACCAGCCGCGACGCCCCCCGGTCCAGCAGAGGCCCCACCAGCGGCGAGGCGATCGCCCCGCCCACGCTGCCGATCGTGATGGCCGCGGCGATGGTCGCCCGGCTCCAGCCGAACTCCTCGCTCAGCGGTTTGATGAAGACCCCCAGGACCGGGTTGAAGAAGGTCACGTGGGAGAAGGCAGTGACCGCGCTCACGCCCACGATCACCCAGCCGTAGAAGGGCCTTCGCATCGCCTCTCGCAACCCCGGCCAGGGAGTGGCGTCAAGCAGTCGTCGGGCTGGTCTCGTGAGATGCTCCTATCGCTGCTATCCGCGAGGGGCGGCCGGCCGCGGCCATTGACAGACCTATAGCAGCCCTGGCGCTGGCGGGCAAATCCTCAAGCCCTTGTGCGCGCGACGCCCCTCACGTAGCATGGCCTTGTTCGCACAAGCACCCTCTGGCCAAGGATAGCGCCGCCATGAACTCGCCAACGACTCGTTCCCTCCGTCCCTATCTTCAGAGCCCCCGCCCGCTGGCGTTCGCCCATCGAGGCGGCTCCAAGCTCTGGCCCGAGAACACGATGATCGCCTTCCAGGGCGCAGTGGACCTCGGCTGCCCCTACGTCGAGACGGACCTGCACGCTACCCGCGACGGCGTGCTCGTCACCATCCATGACGAGACCCTCGACCGCACCACGGACGGCTCCGGCCCCGTCTCCGCCCTCACCCTCGAGGAGCTCAAGCGTTTCGATGCCGGCCACCGCTTCTCACCGGACGGCGGGGATACCTTTCCCTTCCGGGGAAAGGGGGCCACCGTCCCGACCCTCGCCGAGTTGGTCGAGACCTTCCCCAAGCTACGCATCAACGCTGAGATCAAGCAGGCGGATCCCCCGATCGTGGAGACGCTCATCTCCTTCATCGAGCAGCACAAGCTCCACGACCGCATCCTGGTGGCTTGCTCGCAGGCCGAAGTGATCCGGGAGTTCCGCCGGCGCATGGGCGATAGCGTGGCCACCTCCGCGGCCACCTCGGAGGCGTTCCTCTTCTGGCTGGCCAGCCGTGTGGGCCTGACCCGCTGGCCGCGCCGCCCCTACGATGCCCTCCAGGTCCCCCCTCGCGAGCGGCGGCTGACCGTGGTGGATCCCCGTTTCGTCCGGGCGGCCCACCGCCGCGGCCTCCAGGTTCACGTCTGGACCGTGGACGAGCCCGAGGAGATGCGCCGGCTGCTCGAGCTCGACGTGGACGGCCTCATGTCCGACCGGCCGGATATCCTTCAGGACGTGGTGGGTTCACGGGCGTGAGATCGGGGCGTCGGTCGCCTTCCGCTAGGCGATGACCTTCAGCCGCCCGTCGATCAGCTCGAAGGTGGCGGGCAGCGTCCCGATCGGCTCGCCCTCGGTCTCCAGGGCGACCACCGCGTCGGTGTCCATCTCCACCCGCCGGGCCGTCAGGTAGGCCACGTGTGGCCTGTTCACGAAGGCGCCGCTCCGCAGCTCCCCGAACTGCGTGAGCTTCTGGAGAAAGCTCGTGCGGCCCATCCGCACCACGTCCAGCAGCCCATCGTCGAGGCGCGCCCTGGGCGCCATGCGGATGCCCCCGCCCGAGTACTGGCCGTTGGCCACCCAGGCGTTATCGAGGAGCACCTCCTCGGCTGGCCCGCCGTCCAGGGCCAGCCGCACCGGCTGGCTCCGATAGCGCGGCACTGTCCGGAGGATGCCCAGCAGGAAGGAGACTCGCCCCCCCAGCCGCTTTGAGCTGCGGTTCACCCGCTCGCAGACCGCCGCGCCCATGCCGACCGACGCCTCGTTGATGAAGTAGCGGACGTCCTCGCCGCCGTCCGGCCGGCGGTAGCGGACCTTGGCCACGTCCACCTCGCGCGCGGTCCCGGCGCTCAGACGCTCCAGCGCCTTCTCCAGGTCGTGCGGGATGCCCACGGTCCGCACGAAGTCCGCCCCCGTGCCCCTGGGGATGATCCCCAGCTCCAGGTCGGGGCGGACCGGGCGGTCATCCGCAATCAGGCCGTTCACTACCTCGTTGACCGTGCCGTCGCCGCCCAGGGCTACGATCCGGCCGTAGCGTTCCGCGGCCTCCCGCGCGATGACAGTGGCGTGGTTCGGCCGGTCGGTGAAGGCGATATCGAAAGGCGCGGCCAGGCGCGACCGCAGCGCGCGCTCGATGGCCTCCCAGCGGCGAGCGGTGGACCCCGCGGCGGACCGGGGGTTCACGATGATGAGCAGGTCGGCCATCACGCCCCTTCGGAGACAGCGGCCCCTTCCCGGGCGGCGAAAGACGTCATGCGCGCCACGGCCTCATTGTAGCGGCCCACCTGCTCCTGCCGCTCTCCACTGTCCCATCCCAGGCTCTCGCCCATGAGGCGGGCCGCCTCATCCGCGACGTTGAGGCCGCGCTTCCCGTCGAAGAGCATCAGCTCCGTCCGGCGGGCCATGAAGTCCTCCAGGGTGATCGCCATCTCCTCCTCTGCCGCGTACAGGGCCTCCGCCTTTAGAACCGGGCACCCCGGGGCCAGCGGCTCCAGCAGTTCGCGGTCCCGCAGGGCGTACCCTAGCAGCCTCACGTGCTCCGTTCCATAGGCCCGGAGCAGCCGTTGGCTGACCGCTGTCGGAAGCCCCCAGGACTCCTCGAGGGCGGGGACCGTCGCCTCGCAGTAGCGCTCGAAATCCCCCAGCCCTCCTCCCACCAGCGGCTTCTCAGCCGTCCGGCAGGGTCCGGGCGACCAGCCGAACCGCTTGCCTTCCCGGCGCACGACGCGCTTCACCAGGTCCTCGGCCATCGCGCGGTAGGTCGTGAGCTTCCCGCCGGCGATGGACACCAGCCCCTCGGGTTCCATCCGGACCTCGTAGTCCCGCGACACGTCGGAAGGAGCGGAGGCGCCCTCCTCGGCCACCAGTGGCCTCACGCCCGCCCACGTCGAGATGACGTCCGGCGTCCGCAGGTCCGCGCCCTCGAAGGTAGCGTTGGCCGCGTCCAGCAGGTACCCCACGTCATCGGCGTCGGCCAGCACCGCGTCGGGGTCATCGCGATAGTCCGTGTCGGTCGTTCCCACGTAGCTGTAGTCGCCCAGCGGAACCGCGAAGAGCATCCGGCCGTCCCCCGCCGTCACCACCACCGCGCCGGACAGCGGCAGCCGCGAGTGCGGCACCACCAGATGGATGCCCTTGGTGGGGCGCAATATGGGCGCTGCCCCGCCCATCGCCCGCACTTGGTCTACCCACGGCCCTGCCGCGTTGACCACCACCCGGGCGCGCAACGCCCCGGTCTGCCCGCTCAGGCGGTCCCGGAAGCGAACCCCCGTCACCCGGCCGTTGCCCCGCTCCAGCTCGATGGCCTCGACGTAGCTCGCCGTGACCGCTCCCTCACGGGCGGCCGACAGCACCGTGGCCAGCGTCAGCCGGGCATCGTTCACCAGGCAGTCGTAGTAGCGGAAGCCCCCACGAAGACCCTGCCTGCGCAGCGTCGGCTCGACACCCAGCAGCTTCTTTCGTGAGAACATCGTGTGATGCCTCAGCAGCCGCGAGCCCGCCAGCAGGTCGTAGCCCGTCAGCCCCACCTTCAGCATCAGCCGACTGTTCTTGGAGCCTTCGTACACCGGCAGCAGGAAGGGGAAGCCGTACGCCAGGTGCGGGGCGATCTTCAGCAGCACCTCCCTCTCCCGCAGCGACTCCCGCACCAGCCGCAACTGGCCGTGTCTGAGGTAGCGAAGGCCCCCATGGATCATCCGGGAGGACCTGCTGCTCGTGCCCTGCCCGAAGTCGTCCTTCTCCACCAGCGCCACCGACAGCCCTCGCATCGCCGCATCGCGCGCGATGCCCGCGCCCGTCACGCCACCACCCACGACCGCCAGGTCGAACGTCTCTCGGCCGAGGCGGTCCAGATAGGCAGCGCGCGTGCGCGCAGAGAAGCTGCCGGAAGGGTTCTCCGGCCTAGACATGCTCCGACTCCTCGCTCGAGGCCACCAGCTTGCCCGGGTTCATGATGCCCCGTGGGTCCAGGGCCTCCTTGAGGGCCGCCAGCACTCGCACCCCACCGGGGCCCAGGTAGGCTCTTATCCAGGGCCGGTGGTCAGTGCCGATGCCATGGTGGTGGCTGAGCGCCCCGCCGCCGCTGATGATGGCCTCGCTGGCCGCATCCTTCACCCGCTGCCACTGCTGCAGCTCCATGCCCTCGCTCTGCTTCGCCAGGAACGTGTAGTAGACAGAGGCGCCGTCCGGGTAGGCGTGAGACAGGTGCGCCATCACTATGCCCCGCTCGTCCATCGCCTCGGCCATCGCCTCCTGGACCCGCCGGTGCAGTTCCACGTACCGGTCCCAGGTGGTGGCCGTCTCCAGCGTATCGACCATTATGCCGTGGTCCAGCAGGTCGTCTCTCAGATAGGGGAGCTCGAATCGGGAGCGCTCCCAGGCCTCCCCCGGCCCTGAGCCGAGGGGCTGCCCCTCATGGCGGGCCAGGATGGGCTCGGCGCGCTGCCAGTCGGCGCGCACCTGCTGCTCCTCCCCCGCGAAGCCTACGATCAGCAGCCCGGCGTGCACCCCCTCGGGTCCCCCCTGCATCGCGATGTTGACCTCGGTCTCCGCCTCGTCGGAGAGCCGCAGGATGGCCGGCCGCAGCTCCGCCTGCATCACCTCGCGGGCCGCCGCCACACCCACCTCAAAGCTCGCGAAGAGATACCCCCGGTAGTCCGACACGGCGGGAAGGGGCGCCACGCGCACCGTGGCCTGCGTGATCACCCCCAGGACGCCCTCGGAGCCGGTGATAAGCTGCGCGAGGTCCGGACCGGCGGCCGCCGCCGGCACCGGCGGCGTGCTGATGTTGCCGCCCGGAAACAGCAACTGGACGCTCTGCACCATCTCCTCGATCTTCCCGTACAGGGTGGAGTTCTGACCCGCCGAGCGGGTCGCTATCCAGCCTCCCAGGCTGGAGTACTCGAACGACTGCGGGAAGTGCCCGAGGGTGAACCCCTCCGCCTTCAGCCGCGCTTCCAGGGCCGGGCCGAGTATTCCCGCCTGCACGGTGGCCGTGTGGGCCACGTGGTCCAGGTGCAGCACCTGGTCCATCCGCCTCAGGTCCAGAGTGATGGCCGGCCCCTCGCCGACCGGCTCCAGCCCTCCTACCACCGACGTGCCCCCGCCGAATGGGATCACCGCCACGCCTCGCTCCGCCGCCTCCGCCAGGATGGCCGCTACCTGCTCCCCTCCCTCCGGATAGACCACCGCATCCGTGGGATTGGGGACCTCGCCTCTGCGGATGCGCACCAGGTCGCGGTAGCCCTTGCCCAGGCTGTGGACGGCCCGCTGAGGGTCGTCGATGCTCAGGCCCGCCTTGCCTGCGGGACGCCCCAGGGCTTCCAGGACCTTCGGTCCCAGGCGCGAGGGGCGCAGCCCGATCCGCTCGAGGGATTCGATGCGCTCCCCGGCGCCCGTCCCGCCGAGTCGGTTGCGCACGAACTCCCAGAACCGCTCCGGCTCCGGCAGGGCGAAGCTCTTGCCCTCCTCGCCCCAGCCCCACCACTTCATGGGCATGGACGACCTCCTGACAGTACGCAGACGACACCTTGGGC
>CAZFGZ010000092.1:0-8125 GCA_964518585.1 uncultured Dehalococcoidia bacterium
TCGAGGTGAGGCTGGACTGGTGGCTGGACAGCACCTTCGGCACGAACAGTATGAGTGTGGAGCTTTCGTGGGACGGGGGCGGCTCGTGGACGGCGGCAGAGACGGACGCGGCGGAGACAACGTCTGAGCACACTGTCGTCCTCGGTGGTCCCAGCGACACCTGGGGCCACGCCTGGACGGCGGGCGAGCTGAGCGACGCGAACTTCCGGGTGCGGGTGACGTCGAACAGCACGAGCGGCTTCCGCGACTTCTTCCTGGATTGGGTGCCGGTGAGGGTCTACTATGGTCCTCCGCCTAGCGCGACGCCTACGCCCACGGTGACACCGACTGTCGCGCCGACGCCAACCCCCTCAATCGCACTCGTCCAGAAGAATTACGGGGCAGCATACCTCACTACCAGCGTCTCGGCTACCTTTGACGCCACGCCGGTCGCCGACCACCTGCTGGTCGCGATCGTCGGCGCAAGCACAACCAGCACCATCTACACGCCCACCGGCTGGTCAACTGCCATCAACCAGAGCGGAGCGCCGGGGCAGGCCATCTTCTATAAGATCGCCGGCAGCGGCGAGCCCAGTACGGTCACGGTGACCCTGTCGGACAGTTTGTCCGTCCTGGGACTACAGATCTACGAGTACAGCGGCATAGACACTTCCTCACCGCTGGATCAGACAAGCTCGTCGACGGGCACGAGTACCTCCCCGTCCTCAGGGAGCGTGACGACCACGCAGGCCAACGAGCTCCTCATCGTCGGGATGGTCATCCGGGCCCAGACGAGTTACAGCGGCTGGACCAACTCCTTCAACGAAGAGTTCGATTTCCAGTACCAGGTCGGGCAGACTTACGTACGTACCTTCGCCGGCGCGGACCGCATAGTAACGGCAACCGGCACGTACTCCACCACGGCGACCACTACCGTATCCGGAGCCTGGCGCGGGCAGATCGCCACGTTCAAGGCGGCGCAGTAGTGCACACCGACCAACACCCCCACACCGACGTCCACCAATACCGCAACACCGACCCCGACCAAGACCGCCACGCCCACGCTCACCAACAAGCTAACGGCACTACACCGACGGCGACGCCGACCCCGGCCTGTAGCGCCGGCGATACGGGCTGGCTGGATGCCTCTGCCCAGGCTGCGGACAGCGGCGGCGACGGCAACGGCTTCGAGAGGAACCCCAGCAACGCCTTCGCTGACGGCGTTGGCTACGCAGAGAACGAGAACGGGGACCGACACCGCTACTATGACTACGGCATCACGGTCTCCCCCGCCTGCGCTATCAGGGGCATCGAGGTGAGGCTGGACTGGTGGCTGGACAGCACCTTCGGCACGAACAGTATGAGCGGCTCCCGAGACTTCTACCGGGATTGGGTGCCGGTGAGGGTCCACTACGGGCCGTAAAGGATGTGAGGAATGGCCAGCAAACGGTGGGCGATGAGGATCACTGGACGCGGTAGAAGCCGGTGGCTGTGGCCGCTTCTGGCGGAGGCAGGCGAGGCGCTTCCGCTGGCGCTGGTCGCTCTCGCCGTCGGCGCGGTGCTGGTAACGCCGTTTCTGACCCATGTCAGCGTCAGTCTTCTGGCGAGCCGGAGCGCCGACGAGGCGATCGCAGACTACTACTCGACCGACGCCGGGGTGGAGTGGGGGCTCTGGCGGCTGAAGGGCGATCCTACACTGACAACTGAGACGAGCTATGACGAGACGCCTCTCCAGCCGACCCCGGCTGCCGTCAACGGCGACAGCTTCCCGACGACGGAGGTCCGCTTCGTCTCGGGCGTTGGAGCGGCCGAGACGATCACGCCCGCCTGGCAGTCGGGCGGCGGCGCGAAGTGCTATCCCCTGAGCTCAACGGACAGCGGCTTCATCTTCGCGGTGGTCGAGACCGACGCCGACGACGTGTGGGTCGCGCTGCTCTCCGAATCGGCCAGTTGCGTCAAGCCCGACGGCCTGGCGGCGCTGGGCGGCACCTCTCCCTACACTGTGCAGTTTGACAGCGAGCCAGCGGGCTCCTATCAGGTGCTGGTGGAGACGGACCCGGCGAGCTCGGGGACGCTGACGATCAACTACCCGATCGCCAGCTATGACCTGCGGTCAGAGAGGGATGGGAGAGGCATCACGGCGAGAGCCACGGCAAGCACAAACGCAGTCACGATCATCTCGTGGCAGGTGGACTAGGGAGGAGGGAACAGGCATTGGCAGCACTTGAAGCCCTGCGGAGCGCGAAGCTCAAGCCGCTCACGATCTTGCTTCTCCTGGCCGGCGTGGTCGTGGTCGCCTACATCGCGCTGGGGGTGTCGGTCGTCCGGGAGCGGCGGAGCCAGTACGCATTGTCCTCGCAGATCGTGCAGGGGGAGGGGGTGTTGGTCGCGGTCGACGAATCGCGGCAGGCGCTGAAGGATCTGGAGGCGCGCCTGGGGGCGGCCGAGGAGGAGCTGGCTGTCGCTCAGGGCCTCTTCCCAGAGGAGGTGGACGGCGGCGATGTGCTGCAAACGATCCTGGCTGACGCGAGCGAGAGCGGGGCACGCGTGCTGAGGGTAGAGGCGCAGCCGCCCACTACTGAGGCGGATGAGGAGAAGGTGTACACCGTTTTCGGCTTCGGCCTGGAGGTGGAAGGGAACGCCGGCCAGATCGTTGCGTTCCTCGCGGCCCTCGAGAACGGCAGCATCGGGGCATCGAAGACAGGCGCTTTCTCGCTCGAGGGAGGAGGGGAGCTCTATACGATGAAGCTGGAGGTCCTGACGTATGCGAAGTCAGTGGTTGAGCCGGCTTCCGCGCCCGAGGGTGTGGAGGGTCCATCGGGCCCGGCGACGGAGCCCGCGCCCGATGGCGAAAGCGCTACGAGCGAGTGAGGGTTGGCGATGAAGGTGCCGGTACTGAGTTCGATGGGGAGCCCGATGCGGGTACTGTCCCGACCCGTCGTCACGCTGCACGTCGAGGGCGACAGCATACGCCTGCTGGTGGTGAGAGGCAGGCGGGTCACGGACTGGGGGGTGCAGCCGCTGGAGCCGGGCCTGGTGCGCAGCGGCGTGGTCGCTGACCAGGAGGCTGTTGGGATGCAGGTCAGGTCGCTGCTGACCTCGCACCATGTCGATGGTGGAAGGCTCGTCGCGAGCCTGACGGGTCAGCATTCGGTGCCCCGGATGCTCAGTTTCCCGGAGATGAGCGCACAGCTCCTGGAGGAGGCGATCCCTCGGGAGATGAAGCGGCAGATGCCGGTCCCGCTCGAGGAGATGCACCTGTCCTGGCAGGTAGTGGGCAGCGAGAACGGCAACCTTCGGGTGTTCGCCCTCGGTGTGCCGAGGGACGTGCTCGGTCCGCTGGTGGGGGCGATCAAGGCTTCGGGGAGGAAGCTGCATGGCATGGACATCAAGCCGCTTTCGCTGGTGAGGGCGGTGGGTCGGCGCGATGCGCTGATCGCCGACCTCGAGCCGGAGGGGGTTGACGTGATCGTGGTGCGCGACGGCATTCCGGCGACGATCCGGACGGTCAGTCTGGGGCCGCAGGCGGGTGACGTCGGGGACAAGGTGCGCCGGCTGGGGGAGGAGCTGACGCGGACCGTGAAGTTCTACTGCGACACATGCCAAAAGGAGGCGCTGCCGCCGACGGCTCCCGTATGCCTGACGGGCTCCCTGGCGGAGGAGGCGGCCTCGTCGGGCATCGTTGAGGTATCAGTTGCGTACCCGGTGGAGCCGTTGTCGCCGCCGCTGGAGTGTCCGCCTGACCTGCCGGTGGCGACGTTCATGGTGAACATCGGTCTTGCGCTGAAGGAGAGCTGACGGGCATGCAGGAGAGTACGACGCTGAAGCCGTCGACATTCGTCGACCTCAACATCCTGCCGGAGGAGCTGCGGCCGCTGCGGCACCCAGCCTGGTACGTCCTGGGTGTGATAGGCGTGCTGGTCGCGAGCGCGCTCCTGATCCCGCTGTATCGAGTCCAGCAGGCCGACAGTGCGGAGACGGTGCGCCTGACGGCGGAGCTGGAGCTGATCAACGAGGAGATGGGCGGGATTCAGCTCGACTTCGGCAGGGCAAGGGAGGTGCGGCTGGAGCTTGAGGAGACGGAGGCCGCCATCGCCAAGCTGAATGAGGAACGGCAGGCGGTGCTCGGTGACGGGCAGGAACTCTCGAAGGACCTGTTCGTGGTGATCGGTCTTGTGCCGGCGGGCGCCCACGTGGGATCGGTCGGCGGGGGCGGCGGTCAGCTGACGCTGAGTGGCGAGGCTCTTAGCGTGGCGGACGTTCTGGGATATGCCGGGGCGCTGGTGGGAAGCGGAGGGTTCTCCGAAGCTCGGGTTGCGTCTCTGGCGATTGCGGCCGGTACGGGGGTGACCTTCACCCTCGAGGTGACGCGGTAGGGTCGGTTCTATGGGTTTGATCGTGGCTGTGTTGGGTTTCGCTGTGGGGAGCTTCCTCAACGTTTGCATCGACCGTCTGCCGGACGGGCAGTCGATCGTTCGGCCGCGGTCCCATTGCCCCGCCTGCAAGACGGTGCTGGCCGGACGCGACCTTGTGCCGGTGCTGAGCTTCCTGCTTCTCCGCGGAAGGTGCCGCTACTGCTCGGCGGCGATCCCGGTACGGGTCTTGCTGGTCGAGGCCGGGACGGGCGCGCTGTTCGTGCTGCTCTGGAGCCGGTACGGGATGTCGCTCGATTTCGTGTTCGTGGCGCTGGTAGCGTGCGTCTTCACCGTCGCTCTGGTGATCGATTTCGAGCACCTCCTGATCCCGAACCGACTGGTCTATCCGGCGATCGGCGCGGCGCTCGTGGCGATGCCGCTCGCGGTGGGTCCAGGGCTGTCCGAGGCGCTGTGGGGCGGGCTGATAGGTCTTGGGCTGCTGTTGTTGATCGTTCTGGTGTATCCGCGGGGGATGGGGCTGGGAGACGTGAAGCTGGCCGCGCTGGTTGGTCTGGTGGTCGGCTTCCCGCTGGTGCTGCTGGCGCTGTTCTTATCGTTTGTGCTCGGGGGGGCCGTCGGCGTGGCGGCCCTGCTGGCGAGGCGGGCAGGGATGAAGGATGCGCTGCCATTTGCGCCGTTCCTGGCCGTAGGGGGCATGGTCGCCCTGCTCTACGGGGAGGAGATCCTGCGATGGTATCCAGGGCTGACGGTGAGCTAGATGTGACCGGCCTGCTCCGCCTGATGGTGGAGAGGGAGGCGTCTGACCTGCACATGAAGGCGGGAGCCCCGCCTGTGTTGCGCATCCACGGTCGCCTGGTGCCGGAGGAGTTGCCGAAGCTCACGGCCGAGGACGTGCAGAGGGCCTTGAGCCAGATCGCGAGTCAGGAGCAGCAGGAGACCTTCGCGCGCGAGAGGGAGCTTGACTTCGCCGTGAGCGCCAGCGGGATCGGTCGGTTCAGGGTAAACGCCGCCCTGCAACGGGGCAGCGTCGCGCTGGCGTTCCGCTTGGTTCGCTGGGACATCCCGACGCTGGAGGAGCTGGGCCTGCCGGAGGTGTGCCGGTCGCTGGTGTTGAAGCCGCGAGGGCTGGTGCTGGTGACGGGGCCGACCGGCACGGGCAAGTCGACGACGCTGGCCGCCATGATCGACTACCTCAACGAGCGCGAGCGGCGGCATATCGTGACCATTGAGGATCCCATCGAGTTCGTTCATCAGGACAAGCAGTGTCTGATCTCGCAGCGTGAGCTGGGCGCGGACACCGTATCGTTCGCCGTTGCGCTGAAGCATGTGCTGCGCCGGGACCCGGACGTGATCCTGGTGGGCGAGATGCGGGACCTGGACACGATGGCCATGGCGCTGACGGCCGCCGAAACGGGCCACCTGGTGCTGGCGACTCTGCATACCCCGAGCGCAGCTCAGACCATCGACCGCGTCATAGACTCTTTCCCGCCGTACCAGCAACAGCAGGTGAAGATGCAGCTCTCGACGGTGCTGGAGGCCGTGCTGTGCCAGACCCTGGTGCCAAGGGCCGACGGGACGGGCCGGGTGGCGGCTGTAGAGGTGATGGTGGCGACAGCGGCGGTAAGGAACCTCATTCGAGAGGGCAAGACTTTCCAGATCCCCAACGTGATCCAGAGCGGTTCGCAGTACGGGATGCAGAGCATGGATGGGGCGCTGGCGGATCTCTGCCGGCGGAACCTCATCAGCCATGACGAGGCGCTGTCCCGATGCGTCAACCCTGAGGAGCTCAGGAGGCTGCTGGCGGGGGACAAGGGAGCGGAGCTCCGCACTGCGGCGTGAGGGGTGGGGCATGGCTGCGCGCCTGATAGGGTCTGTCGAGGCGCTGGATTCCCGGATCTGCGCGGCCCTGGTGGGCCTCGTGGCGTTCGTCGTCTATCTGCAGACGCTGGCACCCACTGTCATGTGGTACGACATGGGCGAATTCACGACGGCGTCGCACGTGCTGGGCATCGCGCACAACACCGGCTACCCGCTCTATATCCTGCTGGGCAAGCTGTTCACGTTCCTGCCGGTCGGCGACGTGGCCTATCGGGTCAACCTCATGTCAGCCGTCTTCGCTTCGCTGACGGTTGCGGTCATCTTCCTGATCATCGTGGAGCTGACGCGGAGTCGCGCGGCGGCCGTCATCGGGGCGCTGACGGTGGCGTTCAGTTCGACCTTCTGGGCAAACGCCAACTGGGCGGAATCCTATCCCCTGAACGCCTTCTCGACGGCCTTGATCACGTGGCTGCTGCTCCGCTGGCGGACGACGGGTGGGGTCTGGCACCTGTATGTGGCGGTTCTCGCCTTCGGGCTGAGCATCGGCAATCATCGTCTCATCGTCTTGCTGGCGCCGGGGATGCTGCTGTTCCTGTGGGCGGGCCGCAGGGGCCTGAGCGTGGGCCACTGGGCTCGGTTCGCCCTCTTGTTCCTGCTGGGGCTGTCGGTCTACCTGTACCTGCCGATCCGGGGCTCTCAGGAGCCTTCGCTGAGCTGGGCACGGCCGGCCAACTTCGAGATGTACTGGAGTATGTTCATCAACGGGGGCAGCCAGAGCGACTACTGGAGCTTCGCGTTCCTGGGCCGGCTGGACATCCTGGCGGTGTTCCCTCTGTACGAGGTGACGGCCTTCGGGCTGATCCTGGCGGCTATCGGTCTTGTGTCCGCGATCAGGCGCGACCGGCTCTTCGCCGCCTACAGCGTCTTGCTCTGCGTCTTGATCGGGTTCGTCGTCCTCAGCTACAGGATCCACAACATCTTCAACTACTTCATCCCGGCGTATCTGATGATGGGGATCTGGATCGGGTACGGGGTGGAGGCGATCCTCTCGTTCGTTGCGGGGCGGGAGGGTATCGGCGCGCTGCGGTTCGGTGCGGTGCGGCCGGGGCTGCGCTGGACGCTGGCGGCGCTGGTCCTGGCGTGTCTACCGTTCGTCCTATTCACGCGCAGTCTGCCGGCGGTGGACCGGAGCGGGGACTACAGCGCCTACGACTTCGCGCGGACGACCCTCGAGCGGGTGAAGCCGAACTCGACCATCGTCACCGATAGCTGGACGGCCTCTCCGTTGTGGTACGTGCAGCTTGTGGAGGGGTACCGGCGGGATGTGTTCGTGTCGCCGGTCTTCGCCGTCCGGGGCGAGGACGTCAGCGCCTTCATCGCCGGGCAGCTGGAGGAGGGGCGACCCGTGTACGTGGCCGAGGGCCTGCGCGGGGACCTGGAGGCCATCCGAGAGGACTACTACGTGCAGCCTGTGGTGCTGAACGGGATCGAGTGCATGGTGACCAACGTGCTCCCGAAGCCCGAATACAAGGACGACCTGGTGCCGCGCGGGTCGTTCTACCGGGTGCTTGCGGAGCAGCCGAACTTGTCGGTCGAGGAGGTGCCGGCCTCCGCGCGGCTCGACATCCCCTTCGGGGACGCGGTCTCCCTGGCCGGTTTCGCGAGCGAACCGGTGGTGGCCAGGCGAGGCGATGTCGTCCGGCTCTCGTACTACTGGCGGCTGGAGGCTCCGAGCGAGGAGAACCTGCAGGCCATCGTGTTCTTCACCGATGGGGAGGAGACGGTGCGGCTCCGGCGGGGTTTCCCTCTGTGGTGGCAGAGCCGTGAGCTGGGGGGAGGCATCTACCCGGTGAGCCAGTGGGAGGTGGGGGAGATCGTGGAGGAGGAGTACTACGTGCTGGTGCCGCGGAACGTCGAGCCGGGCTGGTACGACGTGCGGATCCGGGTGCACA
>CAZFGZ010000093.1:0-7987 GCA_964518585.1 uncultured Dehalococcoidia bacterium
CGACCCGCACCTTAGCCACCTCATACCCTACCCTCATGTACAGGCACCGAGCGGCCCTCGCCGACATCAATCATACACAACGCCCCCCAGCCGAATCTGAAAGCCCCCCAAAACGCGATCTTTTCTACAAACAACGGGTCAATCAGACCTAGCCCTTCGGCTGCTCCCCCTGCAACGCCCGCTCCCGCTGGATGAGGTCCCGCCGCAGTATCTTCCCCGACGCCGTCTTCGGGATGTCCTCGAAGAACTCCACCTCCCGTACCTTCTTGTACGGTGCCACCCTCTCCGCCACGAACGCCATCAGGTCCTCCGCGCTCGCCACCGACCCCCCTCGCAGCACGATGCACGCCTTCGGGATCTCACCACCTGCCGGGTCCGCCTTCGGGATGACCGCCGCGTCAAGGACGGAGGGATGCTCGTGCAGCACCGCCTCGATCTCCGCGGGCGCCACCTGGTAGCCCTTGTACTTGATCATCTCCTTGGCCCGCTCGATGATGTACACGTACCCATCCTCATCGAAGCGGGCAATGTCCCCCGTGCGCAGCCACCCCTCCTCGTCCAGGCACTCAGCGGTCTCCTGCGGCCGCTTCCAGTAGCCCTTCATCACCTGCGGGCCCTTCACTACCAGCTCTCCCACCTCGCCCAGGGGGAGCTCCTCGCCCGTATCCAGGCTCACGATCTTCTCGAACGTGTCGGGGAACGGCGGCCCGCACGACTCCAGCTTGATCCGGTCCAGAGGGTTCGTGTTGACGGTAGGGCTGGTCTCGGTCATTCCGTAGCCCTGGGAGGCCGGACAGCCGTAGATGGATTGGACCCGCTCGCCCACCTCGAGGGGGAGCGGCGCCGCCCCCGACTGCACCAACACCAGGGACGACGTGTCGAATCGGCCGGGGTTCGGCACGTTGGCCATGGCCAGTACGACAGGCGGTGCCAGGTAGAGGTTGGTGATGCGGTACTTCTCGATCAGGTGGAGCATCTGCTCGATGTCGAAACGGGCCATCACGATGCCGGTCGCACCGAGGGCCGCGCCGGTGCTCATCAGAACAGTCATTCCGTAGATGTGGAAGAAGGGCAGCACACACAGAGAGACCATGTCCGGCCCCGCTTGCCGGACCCCAATCCCCTGCTGGACGTTACTCGTGATGTTGTGGTGCGTGAGCATGACCCCCTTGGGAAGGCCCGTGGTGCCGCTGGAGTAGGGGAGCACGGCTACGTCCTCCCGCGGGTTGATCTGCACGGGCCTGGGATCCTCCGGGACGCCGCCGAGAAGCTCAGGTAGCTGATCCAGGGGGAAGACATGGCGCAGTCGCGGCAGATTTGCGCGCGCCTCCTCGATTGCGCCGGCCATGGGTGTGTAGGCGAACACGGCGACGGCGTCGGCGTCGTCGAGCTGGTGTTCGATCTCCCGCGCCCTGTAGAGAGGGTTGAGCGTGGTGACGGTAGCGCCGGCGAGCAGGGAGCCGGAGAACACGGCGCCGTAGTCAACGTGGTTCGGCGAGAAGATGCCGACCTTGTCGCCCTTCTCGATGCCGTTGTCCTGAAGGAGGCGTGCGACCCTGCGTGCGTAGCTCCACAGTTGAGCGTAGGTCCGCTCCGTGCCGTCGGCGCCGATGAGGGCTGGCTTGTCAGCGAAGCGTTCCGCCGAGGTGCGGAGCAAGTCGGACAGGGGATACTCCCCGTAGGGAGCCTGGCTCGGCCAGTAGCTGGAGACTATCATGATGACACCAATTCCTCCTCGATAACTCAGTGCTAGCCGCACTGGTGTCTAGCCTAGCACATCGGCCCCCCCGCTGGGCTAGTCAGCATTGCCCCTCTCATGGCCTCCCTCCGCCGCCAGCCTCAGGGCCTCCTCCAGGTCGGCCCGAGTGTTGATGTTGAAGAAGCTGAGGTGCTTCGGGTCGATCCGGTCGATCGCTTCCTCGTCCAGGTAGCGCACCTTCACCTTGTCGAACAGGGGGGCGATCTTGAGCTGACCCGCCGTCAGCATCCGCTCCATGGGCTCGAGGCAGGCTTTGGAGTAGAGGGCATGAAGGGGCTCCGGCCGGCCGCCCAGGCGAGGGATCACCGCATCCACTCCGGCCCTCCCTTCGATCAGACGGCGCAGCAGCGTGGAGTTGAGGAAGGGCATGTCGCAGGCCACCACCAGGCTCCAGGGCTCGGCGGAAGCCCGGAGACCGGTGAAGATGCCCCCGAGTGAGCCGCGTTTGGGATAGGCGTCGGTCAGCACCCCAACCGAGGGCGGCAGGGATAGGGCCTCGGCCTGCTCGGGGTGGGCGACCACTACCAAGATCTCGGCGGTCAGGGGGGTCAGCGTCTCCAGCACTCGCTCGATGAGTCGCTTGCCGCCGATGCTCTCGAGCGCCTTGTCCCTTCCCAGGCGACGACTCACGCCGCCCGCCATGACGGCGCCGCTCACGCGAACGGGGTTGTGCATCTCGCTGCCATACCGACCACAAGGGACCCTGCCGCTGCGCTATTGTACCAGCGGCCGTCCCCCAAGGGTGCCTTTCTCCTGGGCTGCTCAGGGCGTGGCGATCACGGCTGCCGGGACCAGGGCCTTCGCCTCTCGCCTGACCAAGCTTCACAGGCTTGGGTCGCGTAGCCTAGTCTCCTGGATCAGGGCGTCGGGCGTCCAGTCGCGCGCCGTGGCGAGGGCCATGAAGATGAGGAGGATTCCTGGGTAGGGGCGGGAGCGGAAGTCCTCCCGCAAGACCTTGCCGTGATGGCCGCTACGCGCCGCATGGCATCACCATGTCGGCTCGCCGCACGGCGACTGCGCTAGTTCTCCCCTCTATATCCGGCCTTCCGTGCGGCCACGTCCATTGCCACTGTCAGGAGGCGCTCAGCTGGCAGCACTCGTTCCCCGGCCACCTCGCGGAGGTCGATCGTCTTGAGATAGCGGCGGCAGCGCTCGCAAACGCTCAGGCGATAGACCTGATCCTCGCTCGGGTAGTAGGCAAGCTGGCTCGGGTCCTCGCTCTCGCAGAACGCGCAGGCCGTGCGCCGGAACGTCCACTCGCTATCACAGCGCGAGCAGAGCAGCCGTCGCTGGCCGTTCCCCGGCTGCAGCCCGGCGAAGTCCGGCTCGCCGCCGCAGATCGGGCAGAAGCCGCGGTACCAACGGCTATCGTCGACCTGAGATCCCAGGGCCTGCGCGTGCGTCCGTAGGAAAGGCCGGAGGGCCTCTCGGAAGACCAGGTCGAGAAGATCGGCGTGCAGCCCGGCTTCCTCACCTTCACGGATCCGGCCCTCACGCAGGTACTCCTCGGCCAGCGTGCCGATTCGCTGATGCCGCTCATACAGCCAGGCGTGGATCTTGGCCAGAGGCTTGACCAGCTCCCGGCGGTGCTGGGCGATTGTGAAGCCGATCTCCGTGCAGAGCTCCGCTAGCCTCGCTGCGTCGATCTGAAGGTCCTCCGGCGAGAGAAGAGAACGTCCCTTTCCGAGCCGGTCACCGGCCTCCCGGTCGCTGAGAGCGGCGGCGGCCGGAGCGCCCTCAGCCCGGGCCTCGGCCTCGAGCAGAGCGCAGTAGAGGCGGATCACGTCGGCAAGATCGGGCCGCTTCTCGGCCTCTCCCCTCAGCGCCAGCAGGATATCGTCGTAGCTAGCGATTGCAGGAATGCTCGCCCCGGCCACCGAGATGCCCCCCTTCCGCCACCATCAGTGCGCTGTCCCCTCCTCGGTCGACCTATCGGCGTTCGTGAATAGGGGAAGGTAGCGCGCCACCAGCCCAAAGGCGATCATGCCCGCCGCCACGATGCCGAAGGTGATGAAGAACTCCATCCAGCTTGGCATGTACGAGGCCGCGTCGGCGGGCCTGGAGAAGCCCAGCAGCCCCACGTTGATGCGGTTGAAGATCAGTCCTCCCACCACCAGGCATGCCGCTAGCAGCAGCGTCGTGCCGTTCCGCCGGACGGCCGGCAGAGCGAACAGCACCATCGGCAGGATGACGCCGCCCACCATCTCTGCCAGGAACAGCGCACTGTTGCGGCTCCCGTCGAACAAGTCGTCGAATTCGCGCGCGATGCCTAGGTCCGCGATCTTCAGCACCAGGTAGAGAGCCAGGACGAACGGGATCGCCTTGGCAAAGCTGCCGAGAATGTCCAACTCCAGACCTCGCTTGAACACCCGCGAGCTGATGGAGGACTCCAGTATCACCATTGATGGCCCAGCAGCCACCGCCGATAGGAAGAAGAACAGCGGCAGGAGCGAAGTGTGCCATAGCACATCAAGCTGGTCTGGGATTATGAGATACAGCGAACCGAGGGAGGACTGATGCAGGGTGGAAAGCACCGTGCCGGCGATGACCAGCACCAGGGTGACCCGGGTGATCAGCCGAAGAGGCTGCCGCAACCCAAAGCGCTCAAAGACCATCGGGCTGAATTCGAGGGCCAGCACCGCCGTGTACAGCATGACGCACCAGCCCACCTCGAACATGACCGAGTGGGGGTTCCAGAAGATGATGAGGTACCAGATGCGCTCCGGATGGCCCAAGTCCACCAGCAGCGCGAAGATGACCATCAGATATCCAAGAAATCCGGTGAGGATAGCTGGCCGGAGGATCGGCCGGAAGCGTTCCTGGCCCATGATGTAGACAGCGGTGGCAGTGGTAAACGCGCCAGCGGCTAGCGCCACCCCGCACAACAGGTCAACGCTGATCCACAGCCCCCACGCGTAGTTGTCGTTCAGGTTGCTGGCCGCGCCCAGCCCACCGGCGTAGCGGATCATCGCGATGACGAAGGCGAGGACGACCAGGCCCCCGAGAAGGAGAGTGCCGATCGGTAGCTGGCGCCGAAGGAGGCCGACACCGGTTGTCATGAGGATGTCTCCTTGTCTTCCTGCTCCGACGATTGTCCCTTGCTGCGCATCATCTCTTCCCGGCGCCTCACCAGCCAGGCGATGCCCGAGAGACCGGCCGCCAGACCTATGACCGCCCAGGGCGTGGCGAACATGGCGTCCTCAGCCCGCTCCTGAATCGGAGTGGTCCCGAGCGTGGGCAGTCCCAGGTCCTCGAAGGGGACGTGGGAGATGTACAGAAGGGAGGTGCCGCCGGTCTCTTCCTTGCCGTACACGTGCTGTATGTATCGCTCCGGCTGGCTTCGGATCCTGGCCTCCGCCTCGGCGATGAGTTCATCGCGGTCACCGAACTTGAGCGCCCCCGTTGTGCACGTGTGCACGCAGGCCGGATCGAGGCCCGCGCCCAGCCGATCGATGCAGAGCGTGCATTTTCGAATGCGCGCGCCCTCGAACAGCCCCTTGTCCCACTCGAAGGTTGGGATCTCGAAGGGACAGGCTATCATGCAGTATCGACAGCCGATGCACCGCTCCTTGTCCCAGAGCACCGGACCCTCGGGCGTCTTGTAGAGCGCTTCCACCGGGCAGGCCGACACGCAGGCCGGATGCACACAGTGCATGCAGGCCCACCTTCCGAACGCCCAGGTTACCCCGTCCCCGTTCCGCTCTATCTCTCTGAACCGCATGGTCAGCCAGGTCTTGGCCGAGAGCCGCGGCGGGTTCTGATAGCTGCCGGTGTTACGGGTGATCTCCGCTTCCAGGTCGTTCCACTGCTTGCACGCGACTTGGCAGCCACGGCAGCCGGTGCACTTGAAGGCGTCGAAGAGGATGGCTACGCTACCCAACGGTCTACGCCTTTCTCACGTCCACTAAGAATGCCTTGTACTCCGGGATGCGCGTGTTGGCGTCGCCCACGTGAGGGGTCAGGTCATTGGCTATATCGCCGGTGGCCAGTCCCTGCCAGCCGAAGTGCCAGACCATGCCCATCTGGTGTACCTTCGTGCCGTTGACGTTCATGGGCTGCCAGCGCGCGGTGACCAGGGCCACAGCCCGAATCTCCCCACGCGCCGAGGTCACGATGACCTCGTCGCCGTTCTCGATTCCCCTCTGTTCCGCGAGCTCCTTGCTGATCTCCACGAACATGTCGGGCTGGGCCTCGGCCAGCCAGGGAAGATTGCGGGACATGGCGCCGGCCTGCCACTGCTCGCACACCCGGTAGGTTGTGCAGATGATGGGGAACCTGTCAGCGGTTCCGACTCCGTCACCGACATCCTCGTCCGTGGCGGTGGCGTACACTGTGATGACCGGATTGTTCTGCACGCTCGACAGCGGGTTCTGGATGGGTGACTCCAGAGGCTCGTAGTGCTCTGGGAAGGGGCCATCGTTCAGGCCGCTCGGAGCGAAGAGCCAGCCCTTGCCGTCGGGCTTCATGATGAAGGGGTCGGTGCCCGAGTGGGCGTCAAGGCCGGTTCCTGCGGGATCGGCCTCCGCGTCGGGTGGCTTGGTCGCCGAGAAGTCGGGCACGTCGTAGCCGGTCCATTTGCCGGCCTCCTCGTCCCACCAGATGACCTTCTTGTTCTCTGCCCAGGGCGTGCCGTCGGGCCTGGCGGAGGCGCGGTTGTAGAGAACGCGCCGGTTGGCGGGCCAGGTGAAGCCCCAGTAAGGGTAGAAGCCCATTTCGCCTGGGTCGTCCTGGCCCCGCCGCTTCACCGCCGGCATGGTCTGGCCGCTTCCGTCGTCGGCAGGGACGAAGTAGCCGCTGTACAGCCAGTTGCCACAGGCGGTCGTGCCCGGGTCGGCCGCCTTGGCGATGGTCGCGAAGCCCGGGATGACCTCCCCCTTGCTGACCAGCACCTCGCCGGACGCATCCTTGACGTCCTCCAAGGCGTAGCCGTTGATCTCGCGGGCCACCAACTCGACGTCTGGCGGGTCACCGTAGTCCCAGACCAGATCCAGGATGGGGAAGTCTTTGGCCGCGCTGGAGGGGGCGTAGACCTCCTTGATGGCCCTCACGAGGCGGTCGAGGATCCAGATGTCCTCCCTGGCCTCGCCGGGCGACTCGGCTACCTTGGGCCGCCACTGCATGCGGCGGCCGCTGGTGACGATGCTGCCGGCCTTCTCAATGGCATCGACCGCCGGGAGGAGGAATACCTCGGTCTGGATGTCCGCGGGGGCGATGCCCGGGGCCTTCCAGAACGAGGCCGTCTCCGTCTCGAACAGATCCACAACCACGAGCCAGTCCAGGTTGCCCAGGGCCTTGCGCTCCATGCGGGCGTTGGGGCCAGAAACGGCAGGGTTCTGGCCCGTGCAGACCAGACCCTTGATCGTGCCTTGATAGAGAGCCTCAAAGAGGGTGATCCAGGAGTAGTTGCCGCTGACCTTGGGGACGTAGTCGTAAGCGTAGTCCTTGTCCTCGGTCGCTGCGTCGCCGAACCAGGCCTTCATCAGGCTGATGAAGAAGCGGGGACCATTAGCCCAGTAGCTAGTGGTAGAGAACTTGGCACTGTAGGCTTCAAGGTCGCGATGCTTGTCCGTGGGGCAGCCCAGGTAGCCCGGCAGGTCGTGGTAGAGGAGGGCCATGTCAGTGGAGCCCTGGACGTTGGACTCCCCGCGGAGGGCGTTGACGCCGCCGCCAGGCATGCCGATGTTGCCCAGCAGGAGTTGCAGCATGGCCATGGAGCGCACGTTCTGAGTGCCCACGGTGTGCTGTGTCTGGCCCATCGCGTAGAAGATGGTGCCTGTCTTGTCCGGTACGCCGGTGGCGCAGAACAACTCCGCGACCTGGAGGAACTTGTCCTTCGGCGTGCCGCAGATCTGCTCCACCACCTCGGGCGTGTAGCGGGCATAGTGCTTCTTGAGATGAGCGAAGACGCAGCTGGGGTCGTCCAGGCTGGTCGCCCGCTTGATGACGTTCGGATTCTGCTCGTCGGTCTGATACTGCCACGATGTGGTGTCATAACTCCTGGCTTCGTCGTCATAGCCGGAGAAGAGGCCGTCGAGGTCGGCCGGGCCTTTGAAGTCCGGGTCAATCAGGGTGAGGGCGTTGGTGTAGTACTTGACGTACTCCTCGTTGTAGAGACGGTTCTGGATGGTGTAGTTGATGAGCCCGCCCAGGAAGACGATGTCCGTGCCGGAGCGAAGTGAGCAGTAGAAATCAGAGGTGGCTGCGGTGCGGGTGAAGCGGGGGTCAACC
>CAZFGZ010000094.1:0-7950 GCA_964518585.1 uncultured Dehalococcoidia bacterium
CGATTCCTGTATTTCCTCTCCGTAACTCTCCTGACGCTGCTATTGTTCGCTCCGGCCTGCGGCGAGGAGGGAGAGGAGGAGGCCGCGACCACGCCGGAGGCTACCACGGCGGCTGAGCCAACTGAGGTCGCCGCCGGGGAGGTCCAGGGCGTCACCGACACCGAGATCCTGCTCGGCAGCCACATGCCCCTCAGCGGCAGCCCCGTTGCCGCCTTCGCCCCCATCGGTGACGGCATGCGGGCCTACTTCGAGTACATCAACGATGTCGAGGGCGGCGTCTACGGGCGCAAGATCACGCTGCTCATCGAGGATGACCACTACAATCCGGCAGACGCCACGGAGGTGGTGCGCAAGCTGGTGGAGCAGGACCGCGTCTTCGCCATCATAAGCGGCCTCGGCGAGGAGCCCCACGGTGCGGTCTGGAAGTACCTGGAGGAGAAGGGCATTCCAGACATGTTCATCGCCTCCGGGGCCCACAAGTGGACCGATCCTGTGACGAGGACCCGTTTCGGCGGCTTCCCCGACTACATGGTCGAGGGCCGCATGCTCGGCGAGTACATCGTCGATAACTACGACGGCAAGAGGCTCGGTGTCCTCATGGAGAACAATGAGCTCGGTGAGGACGGCCTCGCCGGCGCGGAAATGAGCCTGGAGGGCAGCGAGGTCGAGATCGTTACCACCGAGAAGTGCGAGGCCATTGAATCGGACATGACCGCTTACACCCAGCGCCTTCGCAATGCCGACGTTGACGTCGTGCTCATCTTCACGGGGCCGCTCCAGGCCGCCAGCGTGGCGAGAACGGCCCGCGAGGTTCTCAACTGGGATGTCCCCATCCTCGTCACCGGCATAGACTGCAGCGATATCTTCATGGAGCTTGCTGGCGAGAGCGCCGAGGGCGTGGTCAGCGTCGTCTTCGCCCACCAGGTGTACGAAACGGAACTCCCCGGGGTCCAGCAGCATCAAGAGATCATGGAGACCTACGGTCACGGCGTTCCCCCCGGCAACCTCACACTCTACGGCACCGCCATCGGCGAGTTGATGGTGGAGGCCCTCAAGAACGCCGGTCCCGATCTCACGCCTGACAGCCTCATCGAAGGCGCCGAGTCGATCCGCGGCTACCAGTGCTCCGTGTGCATGACCCCGGTCTACCTGAGCCCGACGGACCATCGGCCCTACGAGATCGAAGTCTACAACAGGGTCGAGGGCGGGAAGTGGGTAGCCTTCGGCGAGCCCGTGGACTTCGAGACCACGCCTCCGGAAGAGCGCGAATAGGGCCAGCGCTATCGAGTCGCGTTCGAAGCTGAAGACCACGCCCGACCCGTAGACGGAGCGCTACGAGGACGCGGTGGCGATGCCTCACCGCAGGAAGCGGACCGGGGCCTCGGTTGCGTCCCAATTCCCCCGTGCTAAAATGGGCCTGCTCGTGCTGGCCGCTTTGAGTCGGCGTTCTTCTTGAGGTGAAGTGGTGACGGATGCGGGGAGACAGGTTCGCTGGCCTCTGGCCACGCTGGCGGTCGTGGCGCTGCTGGCGGGACTGGTCGGTGGGCTCGTGGGTGGACTGGTAACGCGCTTCACCACCGGGACCAATGGGGAAGTGGCCGGTGAGCCCCCGCCGCAGGCGGAGGAGCGGGTCCTCATCCATGAGGAGTCGGCCATCACCGAGGCAGTGGATCGAGCCATTCCAGCCGTGGTCACCGTCGTCAATGACCAGCTTCCTGTCCAGGATGCCCTGGGCCGGCTGGTGGAGGAGACGGCCGTCGGCTCCGGGGTCATCATTGACGGGCAAGGGTACATCGTCACCAACGAGCACGTCGTGCGGGATTCTGACCGGCTAACGGTGGTGTTTGGCGACGGCACGGAGCGCGCGGCCTCCCTGATAAGTGATGACTACCCGTTCACTGACCTGGCAGTGATCCGCGTGGAGCCGGGCTCGGACCAGCTGGAGGCCGTTCCCTTCGGCGACTCCGATGCCCTGAACCTGGGCCAGACGGTGGTGGCTGTGGGCACTGCCCTGTTCGAGTTTGATGGCACGGTCACCGTGGGAGTCGTGAGTGGGCTGCATCGACGCTGGTCCCGGAACGGCGTGATCATGGAGGACCTCGTCCAGACCGACGCCGCCATCAACCACGGCAACAGCGGCGGCGCTCTCCTCAACACCCAGGGAGAGCTCGTGGGACTCAATACCACGGTGATCCGCAGCACCGAGGATGGTCAGGTGGTGGAGGGGGTAGCCTTTGCCATCTCCAGCAACACCATCGCCCCAATCGCCCAGGCCATCGTTGAGGAGGGCAGCTACGCGAGGCCCTACCTTGGCGTCGTCCACCGCGACCTGACGTCGGAGGTGGCAGGAACGGCCGTGCTGCCCGTGGATCGCGGTGCCCTTATCTTGGACGTCTCGCCGGATACGCCCGCCGCGGAGGCGGATCTGCGGCCCGGAGACATCATCGTGCGCATGGGTGATTATGAGCTGGATGAGGACATGCCCTTCATTAACGCCCTGGCCCGTCTGAGGCCGGACCAAACGGTTACCTTCGTGATCTACCGAGACGAACGTCGGCTAAGCGTCGATGTCACCATGGACCTGCGCTAGCCGCGCCGGGAGCGATGCCCTCGATGCATGAGCAGGGCCCCTTCGACCGTATCCTCCGGACCAGCCCTGAGCGGGACCGCGCCCCTGTCTACGTCGTCGCTGCCATCATCTGCCTGGGTATCCTGCTCCTCATCCTGGTGCTGCCCCCCGTTTCCATCCTCAGTGGCGACGGGGAAGGCAGGGCGGGCGACCTCGGTGGCATCGTCACCAGCGCTGCCCGTGGCAATGTGCCCCAGTTGCCTGAGGGCTTCGAACCGCTCAGCTCTCTCTACGACATCTCCGCGCCCGAGGACATGGGCGGCACCGCTATCATCACCGTCAACTTGCTTGCTCCCCAGACCGATGCGCACAACCTGGCCCTCTACACTTTCGCCGATGGTCGCTGGCGGCGCCTGGCTGGCGCCAGCCTGGTCAACGACGGGACCGCCGCCCAGGGCGAGGTGTCTGCTCTCCCAGACAACGTGGCCGTACTCCGTCGCACGGAGACGGTGCGGCAGGTGACCGGCTGGCTGCCTTCCGGCACCGAACTGGACCCCAGGGCCGGCCTTTCCCTCACCGTTCTCAACCCGGTCGATTTCGCTCCCGCCTCCGATGGCTTTCTGCTGGGCGACCCTACCCCTGTGCCGGCGGACGCCGCCTACCAGGTCTACCCCACTATCCGGGCGGCGTCGCCCGAAGAAACGCAGGCCGTGGACATCATCCTCGCCTCCCCCGAGCTACGGGAGGCGCACGTCAACGCGATCGTGGAGATGGTCCGCAGCGGGGCCTACGGCGGGGTCGAGCTGGACTACCGTGATGTCAACGTGTCCCGAAGGGCCGAGCTCGTGGAGCTCGTGCAGGCGCTTGCCGAACAGCTTCATGCTGACGGACGCGGCATCACCATGCTCCTCCCGCTGCCCGTCCAGGATGGCGCTCAGTGGGACACCGCGGGCTACGATTGGGAGCGGCTCGGCGCGACGGTGGACGCCATCAAGCTGTCGCCGGAGACCGATGAAGCCCTCTACCATCGCCGCATGGAAGAGGTGTTGGACTGGCTGACCCAGCGCGTTGACAGGGGCAAGCTCCTGCTCGTGGTGACACCGCTGAGCCGGGAGAAGAGCGGCGAGGGCATTCGCTCGCTGACCCTCATCGAGGCCCTGGCTCTCGCCAGCCAGCCAGGGCTGCGCGTCGAGGGAGAGATCATGCCGGGTCAGACCGTGCGCGTCGTCGGCGAGAACCTGATCGAGGATGAGGGGGCTTCCGGCATCTATTGGGATGACGAAGCCTTCGCGGTCACCTTCACCTACCCTGGTCTTGGAGGCAAGCGGACCGTGTGGATCGGCAACCTGTTCAGCGTTGCCTTCAAGCTGGACCTGGCCCAGCGGCACGGCCTGGGCGGGGTGGCCGTCGAGGATGTCTCGCTCCCGGCAGGCCAGGCCGACATCTGGCCGGCCATCCAGGAGTACGCGGATGCCGGCTCGGTGTCCCTGGTGCGGCCCAACGGTGACCTGCTGATGCCCCACTGGGCGGCCAGCGCCGGTGTCCTGGAGATAGAGACGGGCAACGCGGTGCAGTGGCAGGCCCCGGCCGAGCCCGGCGTCTATGAGGTCACCCTCATCGTCAGCGATGGGGTGATTCGCGTAGGGCAGCAACTGGGCGTGGAGGTGCTCGCGCCAGCGGCCGAGGCTGGTCCCTAGCCATGCGCGTCATCGCCGGAGCCGCCAGGGGGCGGCGGCTCAAGAGCCCGCGAGGTCAGGCGCTTCGCCCTACCTCAGACCTGCTGAGAGGGGCTATGTTCGACATCCTGGACGCGGCGGGCGTAGACTATGCGCGGGTGCTGGACCTCTACGCGGGAACCGGCGCCCTGGGCATCGAGGCCCTCAGCCGCGGCGACGGCCGCTGCGACTTCGTGGAGGAGGACGCCGCCGCCTGCCGCCTCATCCGCGAGAACCTGGCCCTTGCCGGCCTGGCTCAGAGCGGCGCTGTGCACCGTCTGAGCGCGGAGGCGGCAGCGGGTCGTCTGGAAGGACCCTATAGCCTGGTGCTGGCGGATCCTCCCTACGCCGATCAGGGGGCCCTGGCTGCCCTGGACCGGATCGCCGCCACGCCCCTGATCGGAGAGGGAACAGTGCTGGTTCTGGAGCACTCCAAGCGGCGGGACGCC
The DNA here is from genome assembly GCA_964518585.1 of uncultured Dehalococcoidia bacterium. Taxonomy (GTDB): domain Bacteria; phylum Chloroflexota; class Dehalococcoidia; order DSTF01; family CAZFGZ01; genus CAZFGZ01. The sequence goes on from CAZFGZ010000094.1 coordinate 4,734, forward strand.
CCCCAGATCCTGGGGCGGCTTCGCCTGCAGCGTACGCGCAGACACGGAGATAGCTGCATCTCGATCTATCGGTAGGAGGTAATCTCTTGGCTGTTGCATTGTACCCTGGCCGCTTCGACCCCGTGACCAACGGCCACCTGGATATCGCCAGAAGGACCGCCGTTCTCTTCGAAAGCCTCGTCGTCGCGGTGTATGATCTCCCCGAGGACTCCCTGTTCACGACCCAGGAGCGGGTGCAGCTCTTCACGGAATCAGTGGCCAATCTGGGACTGGACAACGTAATCGTCAAGTCCTTCACCGGCCTCGTGGTGGACTTCGCGCAACAGGAGTCCGCCAACGTGCTCGTGCGGGGCATCCGCGCCGTGACCGACTTCGAGGCGGAGTTCGACATGGCCCTCATGAACAAGAAGATGGCGCCGGAGATCGAGTCGATCTACATGATGGCCAGCCTGGAGCACCTCTTCATCAGCGGCAGACGCATCCGTGAGGTGGCCAGCCTGGGGTATGATGTGAGCAACCTGGTGCCGGAGCCCGTGGCAGTCGCGCTGCGGCGCAGGTTGGGGCAGCGGTCCTTCTGACCGCCTGCTGACAGCAAAGGGGGTGCTCCCATCGACATCCTGCACTTGATCGAGCGCCTGGAGGAGCTGGTGGGGGAAGCCCGTCGCCTGCCCATCGGCTCAGGCGTGGTCATTGACCGGCGACGCCTCCTGGACCTGGTGGACCAGATGCGAACGGCCGTGCCCCACGAGATCAAGGAGGCGCAAGAGATCCTCGCGGAGCGCGAGGAGGTGCTGCGTCAGGCCCATGAGGACGCGGCCATCGTCCGCGCCAAGGCCGATGAGGAGGTGGAGCAGCGGCTCTCCGAGAGCGACTTGGTGAAGACCGCCCAGGCCCGCGCCGAGATGCTCCTCCAGGAAGCCCAAGCCCGCATCGAGCGTCTCGAGCACGACGCCCAGGAGCGCGCCCGCGCTCACATGAGCGATGCCGAGAACGTCGCCGCCCGCCAGATGGATGAGGCCGACCGCTACGCCCTCGAGATGCTTCGCAAGCTGGAGCAGCAGCTCGGCGCGTTCATTGGAAATGTGCGGGCGGGCATCGAGACCCTGGAGGCAGCGCCGTCCGCCGAGTCATCCCGACTAGAGCCCCCGCAGGAGGAGCCGCCGGCAGAGGAGCCGCCGCCAGAGGAGGAGACGGTCCCCGCCGAGCTGTCCGTCGCTGAGACGTCCCAGGAGGCGGACGAACAAGAACCCTAGCGGCTTCGCTCCTCGCCGCCCGACAGGTCGGCCCCGCGACACGTCTTCCCGAGCTGCTCCTAGTCCCCCGTCTCGCGCAGGAACTGGATGATGCGCGCCTTGAACTTGGCGGCGTGCTCGCTCTCTAGGAGCTCGGTGCCGTGGGCGCCTCCCTCGAGGGTGAGGTCGTCCTTGGGCTCGCTGGCCTCGCGGTTGAAGGCCTGAAGGCTGGTGTAGGCGTCGCGATCGTCGATGCTGGCGATGAACAGCTTCGGCTCCTCGATCTCCGCCACCGCCGCGTCGGCCGCCAGCCCCTCGAAGCGCGCCGGCGCCGACACCGCCACCACCCCCGCCACATCCTCGCGCGCCGCCACGACGAGCGATGCCGTACCCCCCATGCTCGCCCCGATCAGGTAGATGCGGGCGTAGCCGCGCCCTTGCATGAAATCGAGGGCGGCGCTGAGGTCGCGGTCGATGAGCCCCAGCTCCTTGTCGCCGCCCGTCTCGCCGTAGCCGCGAAAGTCATAGGTGAGGACGGCGAAGCCCTGCTCGGCCAGCTCGCCCGCGAAGTCGAACCAGGCCCGCTGGTCGTTCAGGCGCATGTGGGAGAGGATAACGGCGGTATCGCCCTCGCCGAAGATGTAGCCGCGGATAGTGACGCCGTCCTCCGTCTCGAAGCTGACAGCCTCACCCTCGCCGACCGGGGCCGTCGCCGTGGCCGCGCCGGGCGCCCCTTCCTCCTCCCCGCACGCCACCAGCAGCAGGACGGCGACGAGCACCAGGAACGGCGGCAATACTCTCCTCATAGCTGGAAACCTCCTGAGCGCCCAGATGATGGCAGGTTGGGGGTAAGGGGTCAAGAGGGCTGACCACGGCACCCTCCGCCGCGCTGCCTCCGCCTTCGGGGCTTTCGACCGGCGCGGCATGGCGCTATCCTGTTTATGGGCCGTCGGCGGGATCGGCAACGGACGCCCGCGGCCGAAGAGGAGATGCCCATGCGTGAAGAGATCGTACCCTCCAACGACGAGATCTACGGCTGGATCGAGCGGATCTTTGCTCAGGGTGTCCGACGGCCCGGCTATCCAGCCGACCGCTGGACTGGGGAGTTCTGCCTGGACCGCTTCCGCGAGTTGGGCCTGGAAAAGGTGAGGACGGAGCCGGTGGAGCTGCCCTACTGGGAGCCGCGCCGCTGGTCGCTGATGGTCTGGGGCGAGGCTTCCGGCCCCGAGCAGGCGCTGAACCTGGATTGCTTCCCTCTGCCGCACGCGGCCCCGACCCCAGGCCTTGAGGCCCGGATCGTTCAGTTCGAGGCTGAGTCGCCGGAGCGGGTGAAGGGCAACATGGCCCTGTACGATGTGACCCTCATGCGCGCTCCTCATGCCACGCTCGCTGGCATGGCCACCTGGTCCTACGACCCGGCCGCCACCTTCGCCGATTCCGCGCAAGTCCTCCCCTTCGGCAGGGAGCGTCAGGCGGTCATGCCGCCGGTCGTGGCTGCCGACGCCGTAGGCTTTGTGGGCACCCTCACCGACTATCCCTCGGACTCCCACGAGTACTACGTCCCCTACGACGGTGTGGCCCAGCCTATCCCCGGCGTCTGGATCAGCGGCAGCGACGGCGCTCGCCTGCGCGAGATGCTGGCCGCCGGGCCGGTTCGCGCCCGCCTGACCGTCGATTCCGTCAGGCACGAGATCACTGACTACAACGTGCTGGGCGAACTCCCCGGCGCGGACGACGAGCTGGTGATCATCGGCTCCCACCACGACGGGCCTTGGTCGTCGGCGGTAGAGGACGGCGTCGGGACGGCACTGGTGCTGGCCCAGGCGGAGTACTGGTCGCGGGTGCCGGAGTCGGACAGGCCGCACCGGCTGGTCTTTCTATTGAACGCCGGACACATGGCCGGCGGTGCGGGGATTCGCCGCTTCATCGCGGCCCACCGGGCGGAGCTGGAGCAGGTGGTGCTCGAGGTGCACCTCGAGCACGCC
>CAZFGZ010000095.1:0-7891 GCA_964518585.1 uncultured Dehalococcoidia bacterium
ACGCCATCCAGGATCAGGGCCCCGAGTCGATACTCATCCTGTTCACGCCCGAGGTGGGCGCGGCGTCGGCCCGCTTCTTCGGAGGCTTCATCGGCGCCGCTACCACCGACGGCAACGCCGAGTTCCAGGACTTCAGCCCCGGCTTCCACCTCACCTGGGGCAAGTTCGACCCCGTCTCCACCATGGATGACTGGTTCCTGGCAGAGCTCACCCTCATCTGGCACGCGAACCCCGTCTACACAAACATCCAGTGGTACCACTACCTCGCCGAGTCCCGCTACAACGGCGGCGAGCTCATCACCGTCGCACCCGACTACAGCCCTTCCGTCATCCACGCCGATTACCACCTGCCGGTCCGCATGGGTACGGACGCCGCGCTTGCCCTCTCCATGTGCAAGGTGATCATTGACGCCGGCCTCTACAACCGCCGTTTCGTCCAGGAGCAGACTGACCTGTCCCTCCTGGTGCGCACCGATAACGGTCGCTTCCTTCGCGGCAACGAGATGGTAGAGGGAGAGCGAGAGGACCAGTTCTACTGGCTGGACACCAAGTCGGAACAGGTCGTTCCCGCGCCGCGCGGCACGCTCGCCATGGGCGATGTCGACCCCGCGCTCGAAGGAAGGGTCACCGTCACCCTGGCCAACGGCCGCCAGGTCGAGGTCGAACCAGCCTTCGCGCGACTCAGGAAACGCCTCAAGAAGTACGAGCCCGAGGCCGCTGCCCGCATCTGCCGGGTGCACCCCAGCCTCATCCGTGCCGTCGCCCGCAAGGTTGCCACCAGGCGCACCAAGATCTTCGTCGGCTGGAACTCCGGCAAGTACTATCACGGCGACCTGATGGAGCGCTCCATCGCCCTCCTGCTCGCCCTCACCGGCAACTGGGGAAAGAAGGGCACCGGCACCCGCTCCTGGGCCATCTTCGGCTTTGATGGCACCGCCTTCGCCTATCGCAAGGGACGGCCGGGTCAGGACGCTGCCCGCGACCTGCAAAAGGAGCTGGTGGCGTTGCGTCGGCTCCTGACACAGGACGACCCCAGCATGACCCTCGAGATGGCCATCAACCGGGGCGCCGCCTTCCCCGCCGGAGCCCGCCTTGGCGGCTTCGGCGGCATGTTCCCTCCCGCCTTCATGTGGTACTACCAGTTCGGCTTCCGCGACCGCTGGAATCGCAAGGATTGGCACGACCCCTCCATGAAGCGCTCCTTCGGCGAGTACCTGGAGGAAGCCCTGGACAAAGGCTGGTGGGACACGACCCTGGCCAAGGTGTGGCGGGATATCACACCGCGGGTGCTCCTCGAGGCCGGCGGCAACGTGCTGCGACGCCACCGCGGCGGCCAGGAGATGCTTCTCAAGCACCTCTGGCCCAAGCTGAACATGATCATCTCCATTGACTACCGCATCAACACCACTGGCCTCTACTCCGACTACATCCTGCCCGCCGCCCAGCACTACGAGAAGTACGGCATCAGCATGCCGTCTGTCCACCACCTCAATACGGTGCTCATCGAGCCGGCCGTGGACCCGCCCGACGACGCCAAGACGGACCGGCAGATCGGCCTCATGATCCTGGAGAAGCTGACCGAGCGGGCCAAAGGCCGTGGAATAAAGGAGTTCACCACCCGCTTTGGCGACTCGATCCCCGTGGACACGTTGATGGACGACTACACCCTGGGCGGCCACATTCGCGACGACGAGCGCGCCTTCGACGAGGGCATCCGCGACAACGCCGCCTATGGCATTCTTCCCGCCGGCACCACCCTCGATACCCTCCGCCAGAAGGGAGTGGTTCGCGCGACCGCCTGGGGCACCGTCGGCCACGGCCTGCAGCAGGCCTCCACCATCCGCCCCGACGAGACCCACAACCCCTTCCGCTGGCACACCGAGGACAAGGTGCCATACCCAACCTTCACCCGCCGCGCGCAGTTCTACATCGACCATGAGTGGTTCCTGGAAGCGGGTGAGGAGCTCCCCGTCCACAAGGAGACGCCCAAGCAGGGCGGAAACGGAGAGTTCGTCCTCACCAGCGGCCACAACCGCTGGAGCATCCACTCCATGAACATGACCAATAACATCATCATGAACACCCACCGCGGCACTCCCTTCATGTTCATGAACGATAGCGACGCGGCGAAGAAAGGCATCAAGAACGGCGAGGAGGTGCGCGTCTTCAACGAAGCGGGCTCCATGCTCATTTCGGTCAAGATCTCGCCGTCGGTCCGGCCCGGCCAGGTCATCGTCTACAACGGCTTCGAGCCCTACATGCACCGCGAGTGGAACAGCCAGGCGGACATTGAGCCGGGGATCGTCAAGTGGCTGGGCATGGCTGGCGGCTACGGTCACCTGCAGTACAGGCCCCTCGCCTGGCAGCCCATCCCCGCAGACCGCGCTGTGATGGTGGACGTTGAACGCCTGACGCGGAGAAGGGCCCGGCGCAAGTAAGAGCCGTCACGGCAGGAATCGCGGCTGGAATACGAAAGGGACAGAGCCATGACAAACGGAAACAAGGCCATGACCTCCCGGCGCCAGCTCGCCTGGGTCTTTGACCTCAACAAATGCATCGGCTGCCAGACCTGCTCCGTGGCCTGCAAGGTGCTCTGGACGCAGGACGAAGGCACAGACCACATGTGGTGGATGACCGTCAACACCAAGCCCGGACGAGGCACCCCCCGCGACTGGGAGTCCATGGGTGGCGGCTACAAGAACGGCAAGCCCGTCCGCGGCAAGCTGCCTACGGCTGAGCAGTTCGGCGGCGGCTGGGACTACAACTACGACGAGGTGCTGCGCGGCGGCAAGGGACGCACCGTCTTCCTCCAGAAGATCGCCGGCAGCAAGACCTGGGGCCCCAACTGGGATGAGGACGAGGGCGCCGGCAAGTTCCCCAACGCCTACTTCTTCTACCTCCCACGCCTCTGCAACCACTGCTCAAACCCTGTCTGCGTCGAAGCCTGCCCCACCAACGCCCTGTTCAAGCGGGAGGAGGATGGCCTCGTCCTCCGCGACGAGGACCGCTGCCGCGGCGAGCAGGAGTGCGCCCGTGCCTGCCCCTACAAGAAGATCTACTTCAACCCCGTCCGCAACGTTAGCCAGCACTGCATCGGCTGCTTCCCGCGCATCGAGCAGGGCGTCGCTCCCGCCTGCGTGCGCCAGTGCCCCGCCCGCGGCGCCTGGATCGGCTTCCTGGACGACAAGCGCGGGCCCGTGGCGCGCCTGGTGTCCGAGTTCAAGGTGGCGCTGCCCCTGCACCCCGAGTTCGGCACCGAGCCCAACGTCTACTACGTGCCGCCGCTCGCTCCTGCCCCTCTCAACCGCGACGGCAGCGCCAACGAGAACGAGGACCGCATCCCGCCCGAGTACTTGGAGTCCCTCTTCGGGCCGGCTGTCCACGGGGCGCTGGATACGCTCAAGAGCGAACTGGACAAGCGCCGACGGGGTGAACCCTCAGAGCTGATGGACATCCTCATCATGTACGAGTGGAAGGAGGCGCTCGGCCCCTTCGCCAGGGACCCGGCCGAGATCGTCTGGAAGTAGCGGAACCGCTTCCGGCCCCGCGCGTACACATCGGCCGCCACACTAGGTCGATTCCAGCTCCGAACGGGGGAGAAGGACGGCTTCCCTTCCGTCACCTCATGGTGTAACATGCCCCAAACGCGTTGGATGGCTTGAGGCGCAAACCTTCGTCGGTGAGCTTCAGCTTGGAAGGAGGGATCCTGTGAGGCGAAGACTACCAATAGGCTTCATAGCAGTGGCGGCCGTTGTGGCGGCCTTGCTGGGGTCGGCCGCTCCCCCGTTCGGCCCGCCCAGCGCCCACGGAGCGCCCACCGTGGTCGCGACCGTCCCTTCGGGGGGCGTCTATCCCGATAGCGTGGCGGTGAACCCTACCGCCGGCCTGGTCTACGTGACCAACGCCAACACCGGCGACCTCTCGGTCCTCAGCGGGGCGCCACCCTTCGCGGCGGCGACGCTGCCCATCTCCGTGGGAGTGGGGGCGGTTCCCAGCGGCGTGGCCTACAACTCGAACGGCAACATCGTCCTCGTGGCTGACCCCGCTGCCAGCGTCATCCAGGCCTACCTGGCGGTCGCGCCCTTTAGCCCGTTCGGTTGGGCAGCCACGGGTGCCGCTCCCACAGGCGTGGCCGCCAACCCCAACAATAACCGCATCTACGTGACCGATCAGAACCAGCCCGACGTGCTGGTCTTCGACGGGACGGCTCCCGGTTTTGCCTTCGTGGCCGCCCTGCCGCAGCCGCCCTGCGCACCTGGTTTTCCGCCGGGCAGCCACCCCACGGGCGTGGACGTCAACCCGACAACCAACCAGATCTATGTGACCGAGCCCAATGCCAACCAGCTCTGGGTGATGGACGGCGCTGCTCCCTGGGGCTGTCTGCCCCCCATACCCGTCGGGAACGGGCCCCAGGGGGTGGCCTACAACCCCGCCAACAACCAGATCTACGTCGCCAACGCCGGCAGCAATGACGTCACGATCATAGACGCGAACACCTCGGCCGTGCTGAACCCCAGCCTCGCGGTGGGGGCCCACCCCAATGGCGTGGCTGTCAACCCCACGACCAACCGCATCTACGTGACCAATGCCTCAGACAACACTGTGTCGGTCATTGACGGGAGCACTGACACCGTGGTGGACACCGTGCCCGTGGGGGCCTGGCCGAATGGTCTGGCCGTGGACCCCACCACCAACCGCATCTTCGTCGCCAACTCCAACGACAACACCGTCTCAGTGATTGAGGACGCTCCGGCGGCACCCGCTCCGCCGCCGCCGGGCCCGCCGCCGGTCGGGATGGAGGACGTTCCCCTCCAGGGTGGCACCTGCAACCCGGTCGCCAGCACCTACCCGGACGCCACGCCCATCGCCACCATCGATGGCGCGGTGGCTCCGGCGGGCATCCTGGACAGCTTGTGGCAGTATAATGGGGTGACCTGGCTTGGGTACTCGCCGCTATTCCCTGCGGCGAGCGACCTGACGCAAATGGACCGCCTGGACGTGGTGTTCATCTGCATTGGCGGTTCGGGGCCTGGTGCTGGTACGTTCAGCCGGCCGATCGTGTGAGGGTGCCCTGGCCAGCACCGCGCGGCCAGCGCCTGAGCAGCCAGAGTCTTGATTACGAGGGGGCGGTCCTGAGGGCCGCCCCCAGTCCGACATCGGCGGGCTGACCGCAGGTGCGGGCGCCTCCGCACCGCGCGCCTCACCGCCCGGAGGGTCTAGCGTGAATCGACGACTTGCCTTTCTTCTAGCGCTCCTTGTCGCGGGCATCGTCGCCTGCAACCCCTCGGATTCGTCGGCGCCGACGCCGGGCGAGACGCCCCCTGCGCCCGCCGAAACCCCCTCGCCGCCCGCGACATCCGCGCCGCCTCCGGCGGCCAGCCCGGCCTCCACCGCCTCGGCGCTGCCCTCAGACTCCACCCTCTGCCCCGATCCCCAACCGCCGTTCGTCACCGACTTCGAGGTCCGCGAGACCCCCTCCCTCGACGAGCCCCCGGCCCGCGTCCCCTTCCGCGACCCGGTCTTCGGGACCTGCCTGGTCCGCGTCACCGATCGGACGGCGGACCTGTCCCCAGACGACGCCTCAGCCGGCATCAAGAACGAGTACTCGCGCGTCCAGTCCTTCAACGCGGACGGAAGCCGGCTGCTGGCGCGCGGCATCGAGGCAACCTGGTACCTGTACGACGCCCACACCCTCCAGCCGCTCGGTGAGCTGCCTCTCGCGGTGGAGCCCCGCTGGGACGCCGCCGACCCGGACCTGCTCTACTTCTCCGACGAGACCCGCCTGATGGCCTACGACGTCCGCAGCGGGGAGCAGACCCTGGTCCACGAGTTCGCCGATGACTTCCCCGGCCAGACGTTGGCTGCTGTCTGGACCCGCTACGAGGGCAGGCCCTCGGCCGATAGCCGCTACTGGGGACTGATGGCCGAAGACCAGGACTGGGAGACCGTCGCTTTCCTCGTGTACGACCGGCAGACCGATCAGGTGATTGCCAGTCGCGATATGCACGGCGTGCCGGGGGTGGAGGAAGGCATCGACCACGTGACCATCAGCCCGCTCGGCGACTACTTCATCGCCTCCTTCGACCGCTACTGCGAGGACGGCCAGCTCGGCGACGACGCGAATCCCTGCGGCCTGATGGTCTACGACCGCGACCTGACCGGCGGGCGGAGCCTGCTACGCATCATCGGCCACTACGACGTGGCCCTGGACGCCGAAGGCCGCGAGGTGATCATCTTCCAGGACGTCGACGAGGACAACATCTCGCTGCTTGACCTGGCCACCGGCCAGGTGACCGCGCTCTGGCCGATCGACTTCAGCCACACGGCGATCGGCCTGCACTTCTCCGGGTGCGCCTTCGGCCGGCCCGGCTGGGCGCTCGTCTCCACCCACGACGGCGACCCGGGCGCCTACACCTGGATGGATGACCAGGTCTTCGCCCTCGAGCTCAAGCCGGACGGGCGCGTCTTGCGGCTGGCGCACACTCACTCGCTGGTGGACGAGGATCAGGAGCACGATTACTGGGCCGAGCCCCACGCCAGCGTCAACCAGGACTTCACGCGCGTCGTCTTCACCACCAACTGGGGCCGGTCCGGCACGGGCGAGGTGGAGATGTTCATGATCGCCCTGCCGCCCGATTGGCAGCCCTAGCGCGGCTCTCCGGCCCTTGAACTCCCGGAAGGTAAGTGCCAGACTCCGCTGCGACACGGTCCGGCGTGCCGCGCCTCTTCGCGCTGCCGGGGAAGGAGGTTTCGGCGATGCACCTACTGGTCGAAATGCAGCACTTGACCCGCAAAGAGTTCCTTCGGGGCCTCACGGGCGAGCGGCCCGACGACGGCACCCGGCCGCTTACCGACGAGGACGCGCGCCACCGTATCGAACCCATGAACTGCATCACCTGGATCATCGGGCACATGGCCCATCAGGAGCACACGTTCTTCGTCGCCTGGCCCAAGGGCGCGCCTGTCGAGCCGCAGTACGAACCTTTCGCTTTCGGTGGTCCACCTTCGCAGCCGCCGCTGGAGGAGGTGATGGCGCTCTGGCGCGCCGCCTGCGAGGCGGCTAATCCCCTCCTGCACGCCGCCGACGAGGAGAGCCTGAGACAGCCCGTCATCGCTCCCGGCTCTGCCGGCATGCGCGAGAACATGGGTATGCTCATCGTACGCAACATCTTCCACTACTGGTGTCACATCGGCGAGATCAGCGCCATTCGCCAGGTGCTGGGACACCGCCCGCCCCAGTTCGTGCACCTGCACCGTTGGACCTACGGGGGAGGCTCGCCCGCCTGAGGCACCGCGGCCCCGCCCGATCTCTAATCTCGTCGGATGATGATCGAGAGAACTGCGGGACATAACGCTCGGAGATGGTATGATAGGGGCCAAGTATCGTGTTCCCTTCCCCGTCAGGAGGCCTTGTCGATATGGTCACTACGGTCACTACCCACCAGAACTGGATCGGCGGTCGCTGGGTGCCGGCCCAGAGCGGCGCCACCCGAGAGGACATCGACCCCGCTACGGGCGAGGTGCTGGGCATCTTCCCCAGGTCGGGCGCCGACGACGTAGCCGACGCCGTGAGCGCCGCCCGCCAGGCCTTCGACGCCTGGCGCGCCAGGCCCGCCCCTCATCGGGGTGAGATCCTCTTCCGCGCCGCCGAGATCATCCTCCGCCGCAAGGAGGAGTCCGCCCGGGAGATGGCCGCGGAGATGGGCAAGGTCCTGACGGAGTGCCTCGGCGACGTCCAGGAAGCCAGCGACATGGCCTACTACATGGCAGGCGAGGGCCGCCGCTCCTTCGGCCAGACCACGCCCTCGGAGCTGGCCAACAAGTTCGCCATGTGCGTTCGCCAGCCGGTGGGAGTTGTGGCTGCTATCACCCCCTGGAACTTCCCCATGGC
>CAZFGZ010000096.1:0-7826 GCA_964518585.1 uncultured Dehalococcoidia bacterium
GATCGCGGCGCCGCAAGGGTGGCCATCCCCGGCGTCGTGGCGACGGGAGCTCAGGGCACCCGACGCGGCTTCATCCTGGCGAGTGGCGTCACGCGGTCTACTTCGTGTGTTGCCCATTCTGCGGGATGCACCCGGGGGCATGGCCGGGTGATCCCCTGCCACCAGTGCCGCGCTGTCGGGTCCCTGGCTCCCGCCGGCGGAAACAAGACACAGCCAAGACACCCCCCTGCCCAGGGCGGGCCCGTCGCCCGTGCGACCCCGCCAGGTCTGTTACTAGAATCGGTCTCTCGCCACAATCCTTCGGTTTGCCCCGCGGCAAGGCGTCAGTATCCCTGCCTCGGGCGTTGGCGCGGCGTGGCGCGCGGCCAACTCGGCCGCGTCCTTCGGCGAGCAGAATGTGAAAGGGGAGCAAGATGAAAAGGATACGCTGGCTTGCGATAGTGGTGCTGGCGGCGCTGCCGCTGCTCTTGGGCGGCAGGGGAACCGCATCAGCCACCCCGGACTGCGTGAACGGCCCGGGCGGTCTTGCCGCCTACTATTTCGATGGGAGCAAGGGCACCCTCAACCTGAGCAACGGCCAGCCTTGGGTCATAACGTTGACGGACATCGATGGGTCGGCCGTTACTGGCAACCAGGTGTATCACTTGCTGGTGCAGGATCACGGTACCGGCTCTGGCTGGGAAACGCTGCCTACCCAAACCCATCACGGCTTCTACGGTGCGGGCGGGCACTTGCTCCAAAGCGACGACAAGGATTGGACAGTGCGGAGCAGCCATGGATTCAATCCGGGCGATGTTTCGGGAACCTATGACCTCCGCGTCGTAATGAGCCAGCGAAGCGACGATAAGTGGGATATATCGCCGTACTTTCGACTGCCTGGGGGCAATTGGACGCTGTTCTACGATGGGACGTGGACTACTGCCACGGCGTTCGATCTGACCCAGACACGCGTCGCGGTGGGGATAGACGCTGGCGGCGATGGCACGCTCTGCTTCACCGCTCCCACGGCAAACGCGGTGGAACTAACGAACGTGTTCGTTGATGACGATTGGGTCGGTCTGCCCAACGGCGAGGAAGTGCTCTTCCCGGGCGACCCCAACCCGCACTACATAGGCCTCGACGCCTTCGCCGCTATCCAGGACGGGATCGACAACGTGGCTGGCAGTACCATCAACGTGGCGGCCGGGACGTACACAGAGGCGGCAACACTTCCTGTTGGCGCCGATCTAACGATTCAAGGGGCTGGCCGGGACGTTACCACCTGGATTGCCCCCGCAGATGATCCCTCAAGAATGCACTGCCTTGAGTGCCAGCTCCAAGGCTACACAGGTACGACCACGCTCGACATCTCAGGATTCACCTTCAGCGTCGAAGACAACACGACAAGCAACAGCGGCATAGCGATACTCTGCAACCATGCAGAACAAGGACCGTTATACCTTTCTGTCCACGACAACAAGTTCGTCGAGACCACAACAATCGCTGACGAAACCGCCAACTCGATGCTGCTATGCCATGACCGCTTCGCTGCTCGCAGTCCGGACGCCCCCGTCAAGATCTACAACAACCTGGATGAGACAACCGGGGGCATTACTATGTCCAACACCCGGGCGTTCGACATCTATGACAACACCTTCGATGGCGGCAGCGATGCCCTCTACATAGGCTATGGTTGCCCAGAGAACACAACCATCGGCGACCACCACATCTACAACAACACCTTCAGGAACGCGTCAAGCGTTTATCCAGGTGGACCATGGCCTTCGATCCTCTTCTCCTACTATGGTTCTGGGACGGGTATGACCTTCCTGCCCAGCACCATCGAGAACAACTTCTTCGAGGACAACGATGCCGCCATCGGATACCAGATGGATAGCGACATCACATACCCCGCTGACGTCATTCGCGACAACAGCTTTGAGGACAGCAACGAGTACGCCGTTCAGGTATCGGGTGCATACGCAACCACCGTCGATGCCACCGGCAACTGGTGGGGCTCCGACACCGGTCCCACCCACGGTCTCAATCCCGGCGGCGCAGGCGACGCCGTCAGCGACAACGTGGCCTACAGCCCCTGGCTCGGCATCGGCACCGACACGAGTGGGGATCCCGGTTTCCAACCGGCGAGCCCGATGACCTATATCGTGGGGCCGGACGTCTGCCTGGCGCTGGGCTGCATCCAGCAGGCCGTGAACTTGGCCTCCGACGGCGACACGTTCCGGGTCAAGGAGGGGATCTACACGGAGCAAGTCGTCGTCGACGGCAAGAACAACCTGACTATCGAGGACTTCGGTTCGCCGAAGCCTAAGGTCACCGTCGGCCCTGATGCGAGGGCGCCGATTATCCACGTGAAGAACTCCTCCAACGTGACCGTGGATGGTCTGGAGATCGACGGGGCAGGCAACGGTGCCTCGCCCTGTCCTCCCGGCGGAGGCCCGGACACCGACCAGCGATTCTACGGCATCCGCTACTCCAACTCGTCAGGGACGGTGAGCGATAACGAGGTCCACGGCATACGCTACCCGACGGTTTGTGGGAGCACCGTTGGCGTCTATGCTTACCAGTCCAGTGTGGAGATCAGCGGCAACACCGTGTACGATTTCGATAAGAACGGCATCACCGCTAACCTGGCCGGCAGCAGCACCATCGAGGGCAACACGGTCACTGGGTGGGGCCCCAGCGGCGCCGTTGCCCAGAACGGCATCCAGATCGGCTTCGGAGCGACCGGCACCGTCGAGGGCAATACGGTGTCTGACATCTACTACACCGGTGACTGCTGGGCTGGTAGCGGCATCCTGGTGACTTCGTATGCGGTCTGGGGTTATCCGCCATCCTCCGCCGATGTCACCGGCAACACCGTCTCCGATGCCCAGGTCGGCATCTACTATGGTGAGGGCTCCGGTGAGGCCAGCGGAAACACCGTATCCGCCTCGGCAGCGGGAGTGGGCGTCCCCAAGTTCTGGGGCATCATCATCTCAGACCCCGCGGACCATGCTCCCAGCCCCTTCGAGGAGGGAGCCGCTCCGCCTGCAGGCGGTGACGTGGCGTCGACAAGCGCGGGCGTGATGAACGTCGTCGTCAGCGGCAGCACTCTTACCGGCGACGGGTCTGCTGGCTCAGTCGGCCTCGAGGTGAGCGCGGGCTACGGGCCCGAAGACGTCGTCCTGACGGCCAGCGGCAACAGTGTCAGCAACTGGGGAAACGGCATACTTGTCACCAAGTGCACTGAGGATTGCGACACGGGGGTGTTGAGTTCGGTGGTCTTGGGTCCCGACAACGAGATATCGGGCAACGACAACGGTGTCTTCCTCGACTCTGTCTCGGGCGTGATAGTCTCGGGCAACGAGATAGACCACAGCCTTAACCGGCAGGGCTACGCTGGCGCGGGCGTCATGCTCTGGGGAGACAACGACAACAACCATATCCTGAATAACGTCATCCACGACAACGACCGCCAGGGCATCTTCGTCGGCCACGACACGCTCGTCAGCACGGGGAACATCGTCTCAGGCAACACCATCTACGACAATGGGCTCTACACCAACCCCAACGGCCCGGACGCTTCGGCCTACGGCATCGAGCTTTGGAGCGCCGACAACAACGACATCACCAACAACGAGGTGTACGGCCACGACGACTGGTTCTACTACCCCGGCTTCGACTTCGCCCAGGGAATCTACCTGTACGAGTCCAACGACAATGTGGTAACCGGCAACGACCTGCACCACAATAACTACGGGGTGGGTCTGTGGGGTCCCGGCCGCGGCGATGGCACCAACCTGATCAACTTCAACAGCATCGCGGCCAACACCGGCTTCGGAGTGATCAACTACGACGCTCTCACCGTCAACGCTGAGAGTAACTGGTGGGGTGCTTGTGATGGCCCCTCTGGGGCCGGGCCCGGTAGCGGCGACGCCGTCAGCGCGATGGTGGACTTCGAGCCGTGGGACCACCGCGCCTGCGACTTCGACGGAGATCTGCTCACCGACGATGCTGAGATGAAGATCCACTTCACCGAGTGGCAGAACCCCGACACGGATGGAGACGGTTGCGCCGACGGTGAGGAGCTGCTATTCACTGATCCAGCCCTCGGCGGCCTGCGCGACCCCAAGAATCCCTGGGACTTCTACGATGTGCCGGTGCCTACACTGGGCAGTGGCGGCACGATGGGTGACAGGGACGGCGCCATCAGCATCGTCAACGACGTGCTGGCCGTGCTGGAGTACTCCGGTACCCAAGAAAACGGCCCGCCCAACAGCGTACCCCGCGACTACGATGACGACATCGACGGCGACACCGTGAAGGACGGCATCGCCTACGACCGGTCGCTCGGTCCGATGTGGTCGGACGCGCCGGATGGGGCCATCTCCATCATCGGGGATGTGCTGCTATTGCTGGAGCAGTCGGGCCATAGCTGCCAGGCGCCGCCGCCGTAGCGACGCGTCTCGGAGCACATGCGTGCGGGCCGGCCTTCGGGTCGGCCCCACGCTTTCGAATAGGGAAGAGTGACCGGCAAGCGGGCCCGGCGCGAGACTCCGGCCGCGTCCCTTCACGTCCTCGCGCATCCGGACAGTGGCGCGGGCGCCTAGCAGGCGTAGCCGACCTGGCCCAGCAGTAGGAGCACGTCGTCGATGATAGTCACCGAACCGTCGGGGGGACCCGACCGCGTCGCCCCCATCGAGCGGTCGTACGCGACGCCGTCGTCCACGCCGTCCCCGTTGACGTCCTGGTCGTAGCACCTGTCGTCCGCGTTGCCTGGGATGTGGTCAGGACCGGCGTTGCACAGACCACCATCCGAAGTGCCTGTGTACTCCACGACCGCTAGTAGGTCGGCGACAATAGTGATGGCGTGGTCCCTGTCGTCGCTGCCGCTCGCGTCGCCGCTGATGTGCCCGCCGCTGAAGAGGGTGGGCACCGGCACGTCATACCAGTCCCACGAGTCGCTCGGGTCGGCCGGCGGGCTGAGGGTCGGCTCACTGCTGTCCCAGCACGCGTCGCAGTCCGCGTCGTTCGAGAAGACGCATCCCCCCGGCGTGGGCGTCACCGTTGGGGTCTGAGTCGGCCCAGGCGTTCCCGTAGCGGTGGGTGTCGGCGTCCTGGTCCGCGTCGGCGTGCTGGTCCGCGTGGGCGTCGCTGTGGGCGTAGGCTCCGGCGCGATGCAATTGACCGCCCCCAGCGCGTCCACCCGCGGTGTCGTCACGCCGTTCCCAGGGTCCGTTACCGGAACCCCGGAGCTCTTCATGCACGACTCGATCTCGTCCGGCGTCGCCGAGGGGTCGGCATCCAGCAAGAGGGCCGCGACCGCCGCCGCGTGAGGCGCCGCCATCGACGTACCGCCGTATTCGTCCGTTCCTCCGCCGTTCACCGAGGAGACGATCAGCGCCCCTGGCGCCAGCAGGTCCAGCGTGCTGTGCGAGTTCGAGTGGCACACCACCAGATCCTGCCAGGTGCTCCAATCGGTGCAAGCCATCCAGCCTATTCCACCGACATTCTCGTCGTACACGTCGCCCACAGACACCGCCGAGGATATGCATGAGGGGTAGCCCAAATGACTCTTGTCGGCGTCGTTACCGCTGGCCACGAAGGCCAGCACCCCGGCGGAGCGCAGGGTGTTGAAGGCCGTGGTCATCTCCGGCCACTCGTCATCACATGGCGTGGTCCACGGCCCGGCGCCCAGGCTCATGTTCACCACGTCCACCCCGTCCCCCGGGTGCCCGATGATGTAGTTCAGCGCGTCCAGCGTGTCATCGAGCCAGCCGCTCCCGGAGTCGTTGAGCACCTTGAAGGCGATGATGCCAGCGTCCGGCGCTACGCCCACCGGCGCCACCACGCCTGCGCTGGTGATGATGCCCGAGACGTGGCTGCCGTGGCCCGCGCCGTCCTCCGCGCAGCCGGGCCCGTGTTCCTCATGCCCGCCCGCGCCGCAAGGACAGCTATCGCCGGCATCGGCAAGATAGCAGTGCTCGCCCAGCAGGTCGTCCTGAAGGTCGGGATGGTTGGTGTCGATACCGGTGTCGAGCACCGCCACGGTCACCCCCTCGCCCGTGTAGCCCATGTCATGCACGTCGTCGGCGTTGATCATGGGCACGCTCTCGGACAGGGTAGCGTGTAGCTCCAGGTTGGGGTGGACGCCGGTGACATCGGGGTGAGCCGTCAGCTTCTCCAGGCCGGCCGCCGACACCCGGCCGAAGAGTGCCGGGATGGATTCGTAGCGGCGGAGGAGCTGGAAGTCGGCGGCGGTCAGCTTCGAGAGGACGTTCTCCTGTTCCGCCGCCACCTGCCCCTGCAGGTGAGACAGGCGCAGGGGGGTGCTTCCAGTGGCCGCCGGCTCACGGAGCGCCACGATGACCTCGACCCACGGCTGGGCCTCGAGGGCGTCAATGACCTGCTGATGGACCTGCTCACCGGGCGCTTGGGCGCGAGAGATGTCAACGGTGAGACGGGCCCCGTGGCCGAGCGCCAATATGCCCGCGGCCACGAAAGCAGCGGTCAGTGCGACCAGAATGACAGATCGGCCTCGCATGTTGTCCCTCCGCGGAGAAGTGCCAACCTCAGCCAGGCCCTGTCCTCCGACCTCCCTCCTTATGTATCGGTGCATTCTGGCCGACCCGAAGCCCGATTCGGCGCTCTGCCTCGTCTCCCTCCCCACGGGCCACGCGCCAGTATCATCCACCGGCCATGATCACTATAGGACGGGCGCGTCAAGGGGACTCCGCGCCCCGGTGCGAGGTGAACGCGTACAGGGGCGCCTGCGCCTCCTGAACGGAGCCGCATCTGAGCCCCGCTGGCACAAGAGACGCCTGGCAAACATAATCGGCCCCGGCTGGGGCCGAATTCGTCTCTAGATTCTGGTGGAGCTGGGGGGATTCGAACCCCCTACCTTTTGTCTGCCAGACAAACGCTCTCCCAATTGAGCTACAGCCCCACCGGGTCGCACTAAATGCTAGCAGGAAGGGCACAGGCACGCAAGGCTCCGATGCCCTCCTCCCGCCGTGGCTTGACAGGGCTGAGGCTCTCCACCATGATGCCCTCGCACCAGCGTCCTAGCAAACGGAGGAACTCGCCATGCTGCCCCTGGAAGGAGTGAAGATACTGGACCTCTCCCGACTCGCGCCGGGCCCCTTCTGCACGATGCTCCTGGGCGACCTCGGCGCCGACGTGCTGCTCATCGAGCCGCCGCCGCAGGCGGTCGCCCGCCCGAACGTTCCCTCCGGCTTTCCCCGCGACGTGGCCAAGGCCACGGCCCACAACGCCCTGGGCCGCAACAAGCGCAGCATCATCCTCAACCTGCGCGACGAGGAGGCCCGCGAGGTGTTCTGTCGGCTGGCCGAGTCGGCCGATGTCGTGCTGGAGGGCTTTCGGCCCGGAGTCGTGAAGCGCCTTGGCGTGGACTACGAGACGTTGCGCGAGATCAACTCGCGCCTCATCTACTGCTCGCTATCGGGCTACGGCCAGGATGGCCCCTACGCGGCTCTGGTCGGCCACGACATCAACTACATCTCCGTCGCTGGCGCGCTGGGTATGATCGGCTGGCCGGGGCAGCCGCCCGCCATCCCCCTGAACATCATCGCCGACTTCGCCGCGGGCGGCTTGCACGCCGCCTACGCCATCATGGTGGCCCTCTTCGTCCGCGAGCGCACCGGCCGGGGCCAGCACATCGACATCGCCATGTCCGACGGGGTCATGTACCTGCTCGCCATGGCCATCAGCCAGCACCTGGCGACGGGCTCACCCCCCCGGGCGGGCGAGCACCTGCTCAACGGGGCCGCCCCTCACTACAACGTCTACCAGACGAAGGACGGCGGCTGGATCAGCCTCGGCAGCCT
>CAZFGZ010000097.1:0-7793 GCA_964518585.1 uncultured Dehalococcoidia bacterium
GGCCGGCTGCGCCGTCGCCATGGCCGAGATGAACGGCATCGAGCGGGCCGGCCACGTGCGGACCAAGCTGGTGGAGCTGGCGGGCTACGTGGAGACCCTCAAGGCGCTGGCCATGGCGGCCGTCAAGTCGCCCGTGATGTACGGGGAGATCGCCGTGCCCAGCCCCCTCATCACGAATATGGCCAAGCTGCACTTCGCCAGCCACTACCACGAGATGATCAAGCTGGTTCAGGACATCTCCGGCGGCATCATCACCACCTCGCCTACCTATCTGGACTGGATGAACGAGGACCTCCACGGCTACCTGGAGCACTACCTGGGCGGCTCGCCCAAGTACACCACCGAGGAGCGGATGCGGATGATCGCCGAGACGCACCAGATGGTGGCCTCGGCCGAAAGCGCCTACATGGAGGTGGTGACAGTCCATGGGGAGGGCTCCATGGAGGCGCAGCGGATGATGATCTACGCGGAGTCGCCGCTGAAGGAGTACCGGGACTTCGCCCTGGCCGCTGCCGGCATCGAGCCTCGGGACTAGCGGGGCGCCGAAGAACTCCGCCCGTCGGGGCTGGAGAGGCGCACAGCCCCTCGTCGGAGGGCCTGGGGGTGTGTCCCGATACTGGGGTGTGCTTGCGTCAGCGCCGCCTAGCGGCCGGCCGGGCGAGATGACCCCAGCTCACCCCCGCTGCGGGTGAGGCCCGCGGCACGCAGCCCGAATATCTCCGACCTCCTCCTCCCTGTGAATACCCCGAACAGGCGTTTAGGTGTCTCCCAGGGCGGGAATCGGGGCAGCGACTGAGCGTCGAGCGGTAGACACCACGCTAGTCTTAGGCGTGGTGGTCGGCGGCCTGCCCACTTGTGGCTGGACACCGCTCGCCGCTTGAAGGGAGAGCAGTAGAATGGCGGCGCAACGCGATCGTAATCCTGCCATGGTCCTGCTCGTCGAAGATAGCGACCCAGATGCTGCGATCGTGTCGCGTAGCCTCCGGTCGGCTAACGTCGGCAAGACAGAGGTGGTGACGACGGGTCAGGAGGCCCTGGACCGCCTCGCCCGCCAGGCCTTCGACGCTGTCCTCTTGGACTACAGCCTCCCGGACATGAGCGGTCTTGACGTGCTGCGACGGCTTCAGGAGCAGGGCAGCGAGGTTCCCGTCATCGTCGTTACCGGCGCCGGCGACCAGTGGGTGGCCGTGGAGGCCATGAAGCTGGGCGCCGGCGATTACCTGGTGAAGGACGAGATCATGACCAGCGCGCTCCCCCGGGCGCTGGCGGCTGTCCTCGAACAGCGGCGTGCCGCCCAAGAGAGGGAGGCGCGGGAGGCGGAGCAACGGAGGAGCCGGGAGCTGGAGGAGGCCGTGCAAGAGCAGCATCGACTGATCGAAGCGCTGGAATCTCAGATAGCCGGCCACGGTCGGCCAGCGCCCCCGGCGCCGGAGATGGTCCAGGAAGAGTGGGAGACGTTGTCGACCATTTACCAGGGGCTTACCCAGTCCTTCCTAGCCTATCCCCGGGTTCCGCCCATCCGCGAGCTGGACGAGTTCGCCGCTGCCGCCGTCCGAGCCATGCTCTCGCCTCACCAGCTCATGGCCCTCCACTACGCGGTCCTTAGCCAGCTTCTGGTCTCGGCGGATGGGGCGGCTCCCAAACGAGTGTCCGACGCGCGCCTGGCGCTGGTGAGCACTCTCCTACGCCTCATGGACGAGTATCGCCAAACACTGGCTGAAGCCGGACCGCCAACATGGGCGTCCAGGGGGGAGCCCCAATGACTGAACTGCAAAGCAAGACCACCGAGCGCAAGCGGGCCAAGCAGGCGCCGCGCGGGGCCCTGGCCTACGCCCAGGCTATCGTGGAGACGGTGCGAGAGCCGCTCCTGATCCTTGACGGGGACCTGCGCGTAAGGTCCGCCAACGGGTCTTTCTACGAGACTTTCCACGTCTCACCGGAGGAGACGGAGAACCACCGGGTCTACGAGCTGGGCGACCACCAGTGGGACATTCCCAGGCTGCGGGAGCTGCTGGAGGACATCTTGCCCGGGAACGGCAAGTTCCAGGACTTCGAGGTCGACCACGAGTTCCCGGTCATCGGGCGCAAGACGATGCTGCTCAATGCCCGCCGACTCCATTGGAAGGGCACCGGTACGGAGCTGCTCCTCCTCGCCATTGAGGATATCACCGAGCGCAAGCGCGTGGAGGAGGCGCTACAGAAGGCCCACCATGATTTGGAACTGCGGGTGGAGCTGCGCACCGCTGCTCTGGCTTCGGCCAATGAGCGACTGCAACGCGAGATCGCCGAGCACAAGCGGGCGGACGAGGCGCTGGGACAGCGCGTGGCCGAGCTTGATGCCTTCGCCTACAGCGTCTCCCACGACCTGAAGGAGCCCCTGCGCACCATTGAAGCGTTCAGCCGCTTCGTGCTCGAGGACTACGGCGACCGGCTTGACGAGCAGGGACGCGACTACTTGCTGAAGCTGGCCAGCGCCGCCGTGCGCATGAAGCACCTGATCGACGATCTCCTGAGGCTGTCACGGGTCTCGCGCCAGCCTAGTGCCCCGACCCCGGTCGATGTCGGCCGGCTGGTCGGCGAGGTCGTCGAGGGGATGCGGCCTACGATCGACGAGAAGGGCGCGAGCGTGGAGCTGGAGGGTGGGCTGCCGGATGTCCTCGCTGATCGGCCCCGGATCGACGAGATCTTCACCAACCTCATCGGAAATGCTCTCAAGTTCAACAAAAGCGAGCGGCCCCTCGTCAAGATCGGTGTGAGGAACGTGGAGGGCGGGATAGCCACCTTCTACGTCCAGGACAACGGGATAGGCATCGACCCACAGTATCACGAGCGGATCTTCGGCATGTTCCAACGGCTGCACCGCCGCGAGGACTACGAGGGGACGGGCGCGGGGCTGGTCATTGTCAAGCGGGTGGTGGAGGCCCTCGGCGGTCGGGTCTGGGTAGAGTCGGAGATCGGCGCCGGGGCGACGTTCCTGTTCACACTTCCCCTGTGGACGGAGGCGGCCGCCTCCAGCGAGCGAGAGGCTGCGTTAGGGAAAGGAGCCCACCGTGGACGATCTCAAGCACGTTCACATTCTCCTCGTGGAGGACAACCCCGATGACGTGGAGATCACGCGCAGGGCGTTCCGCAAGGGGCGCATAGCGAATGAGCTCCACGTTGTGCGGGACGGGCAAGAGGCCCTGGATTTCCTCTTCCGCGAGGGTGACTACGGCGGCGGCACCGACACACCCCGGCCTGACCTCATCCTGCTGGACCTGAATCTGCCCAGGGTCAACGGCATCGAGGTGCTCAAGAAGATCAGGGCGAGCGGCGACCTATCGGTGATCCCGGTTATCATGCTGACCGTCTCGGAACGGGAAGAAGACGTGCTCAAGAGCTACGAGCTAGGATCGAACACCTACATCACGAAACCCGTCGAGGTTGACAAGTTCATGCGCGCCGTCGAAGTTCTCGGGGAGTACTGGATCGTAATCGCCAGGCTTCCGCCGAAGGCGGCGTAAGAGATATGTTGAAGGAGGCAGGCAGGGCACCATGAGCGGGCAAGAAGATAGGCAGCTTTCTCGTATCCTGTTCATCGAGGACAACGCGGGCGACGCCGAAATCGTCAGGCGGATGCTCGAGGACGCCGGGATCGCTACGGTCGAGGCGGCGTACACCGTCGAACAGGGCCTCGACATGTTCAGGGAGACGAAGTGGGACCTGCTCCTGGTGGACTACAGGCTCCCCGGCTCCAGCGGGCTCGAGGCCCTGGACCGGATACGAGAAATCGACCCCAGCGTGCCGGCAATCATGCTGACCGGGGTCGGCGACGAGCAGATTGCGGCAGCAGCCATCAAGCGGGGCGCCGACGAGTACCTATCCAAGGACGCCCTGACGGTATTGCCGACCACGGTCACGATGCTCCTAGAGACGAAAGGGGGCGATGAGCGCTTGATCACCCTTCTCAAGAAGAACCAGCGCGAGGAAGAGTTGAGGAAGGTGGTCGAGGCTGAGAGCCGACTTCGCCGAAGCCTGCCATCCCACTCGGCGGCCTTCGCCAAAGAGGAACCGATGGCTGCGCGCCGGCAACTGGTCTCGGCATTCACCCGGCTATATCGCGCCATCGCCGCCTACAGCGGCGGCGTGCCTAGCGCCGAACTAGCTGAACTCTGCCACACGGTGGGGGGGCGTCCCTTCAGCTCGCGCCAGCTCTTAGAGCTTCACGCTGAGGCGGCAGGCCAGATCATCCGTGAAGAAGACGTGGCCGCCAGCGACCTCTCATCTCGGCTGAACGAGGGGTTGCTTCTGGCCATCCTCTGGCTGAACGACAGTCCGAGCCGGGCCACATGACCCTGGGACGAGGCTACAGCCATGACGCGGCCGCTGCAGCGGTCGCTGTTTCGTGGGGGATAGCTGAGCAAACACGCCGCCGCGTCCGCTGCGGGGAAGCGAAGGAGCGGCGCCTCTAGTCGGGATTCTGTTCCTCCCGCCTGCGCCGCAGGAACTCCTCGAGTTCCCGGACCATGGTCTCGCCGCTGGGAAGCTCCGGCCCTTCGACTCCCGGCGCCGGCTCCTCGGCCGACGCGTCCGCCCGTTGCTCCAGATCCTGGACGTATGAAGCGATCTCTGGGTTGCTGCCGAGCACCTCTGCCACCTCTCGCTCGAAGTGATCCGCTGCCTCATCTAGGTCGCGAAGGTTGGGGTGAAAGGAGAAGAGATCGTCCAGCGTCCGCAGCAGCCTTGCCGTGGCCTTAGGGTTGGGCGTAGCCCCCAGGTAGTGAGGCGCCGCCGCCCACAGGCTGGCCGAGGGCACCCCGTGCCGCCGAAAGGCGACGTGGAGGACGCCTACGATGCCGGTCGGCCCCTCGTAGCGGGACGACGTGATGCCCTGTTGGCCGAGCCTCTCCGCCAGCCCTGGGTCGGTGGCGAAGGCGGTCAGGGGCACGGGGCGAGAGTGGGCGGTGTCGGCCAGCAGGGCGCCCAGGCTTATTACCAGACTCACGCCGCACTGCTCGGCCAGTTCCAGCACTGCCTGGGTGAAGGCCCGCCACTTCAGGTGGGGCTCGGTGCCCAGGAGCAGGACCACGTCCCGTTCCAGGTGCGGGTCGGTGTGATAGAAGAACCTGTTGGCGGGCCACTCCAGCTCCCGCTGGTCATTCGCGTCGAGGTGGACGTGGGGCCGCGTCGAGGTGAAATCGAAGAGCTCCTCGGGGTCGATGCTGGCGAAGGGCCGGGCTGACCATTGCCTGATCAGGAAGCGCACAGCCGAGGTGGCGGCCTGGGCGGCGTCGTTCCACCCTGCGAAGGCCGTGATGAGGATGGGGCTTCGCAGGGAAGGGACCTCGTGGACCTCCAGGAGTTCCATGCGCCACCCCCGCCGCTAGCAGGCGATCGTGTTCGCCCTCATGCCTGACACAGACAGGGTAGCGCGCCGACAGTGGCGGTGGCAACAGCGGCGGGGCCAGGCGGGGGCCGCGCCGGTCCTAGGCCACGCGCTCGAAGATGGCGGCGATGCCCTGGCCGCCGCCGATGCAGAGCGTCACCAGGCCGAAGCGTGCATCTCGCCGCTCCATCTCGTACATGAGCTTGACGGTCAGGATGGCCCCGGTCGCCCCGACGGGGTGCCCGAGGGCGATGGCCCCGCCGTTGGGGTTCGTCTTCTCCCAGTCCAGGCCGAGCTCGTTCCCGCAGGCGACCGCTACCGAGCCGAAGGCCTCGTTCAGCTCTATGACGTCCATCTGGTCGATGGTCATGCCTGCGCGCTCCATGACCTTGCGTACGGCCGGGATCGGTCCGCTGCCCATGATGGACGGCTCCACCCCGGCCTCGGCGCGCGCCACCAGACGCAAGCGGGGCCTGAGGCCGAGCTCATCGGCGCGGCGGCGGCTGCTCACCACCACAGCCGCGGCACCGTCGTTGATGCCGCTGGCGTTGCCGGCGGTGACCATGCCGCCCTCCTTGAAGGCTGGCCGGAGCTTCGCCAGGGCCTCCATGGTGGTGTCGGCGCGGGGATGCTCATCGGTGTCGATGACCCTGGTCTCCCGGCCCATCTTGACTTCCACAGGGACGATCTCATCGCGGAACCTGCCGGCCTGCTGGGCAGCCGCCGCCCGCTGCTGACTGCGCAGGCTCGCCTCGTCCTGCTCCTGGCGGGAGACGCCGAACTTCTCCGCCAGGTTCTCGGCGGTGATGCCCATGTGCACCTTGGAGAACGGGTCGCCCAGGAGGTGCTGGATGCCGTCTTCGAGCTGGCCGTGGCCGAGGCGATAGCCGTAGCGGCCGTTGCGGACGTAGTAGGGCATCATCGTCATGTTCTCGACGCCGCCGGCGACGACGACCTGGGCGTCGCCACACTCGATCCAGCGGGCCGCGGTGTGGATGGCCTCGAGGCCGCTGCCGCAGATACGATTCACGGTGTAGGCTGGCACCTCGACCGGGAGGCCGGCCTTGATCGCTGCGTGCCGCGCGATGTAGGCATCCTCCATGACCTGCCCCACACATCCCAGGATGACTTGATCGACCTGGTCGGGCGGCACGGCTGCGCGCTGCAGCGCCTCCTTGACGACGACCGCCGCGAGGTCGGACGCTGGGAGGTTCTGGAAGGCGCCGCCCAGCCGACCGATGGCCGTACGCACTCCGCTGACCAGTAGCACCTCTTCCATCAGGAGTCTGTCCTTTCTTGCGTCGCGAATCCGGGGATTCTCCAGAGAAACCTGCAGCTATAGGGATACGCTTATGGGCCCTCAGGAGCAAGCCGAGCCCGGCCGGCGCTGCACCGTCGCGCCCGCTTCCGCCAACCGAGATACCCCTCACCCCTTGCCAAGCGCTGGCTGGCGCGTATAATAGTCGCCATCCTCACTTCATGCGTTGAGCTTCACAGGCCGAGAGGAGGTGTCCCCGATGGCGAGGTATGTGGTCCTCTACAGGTTCACCGAGGAGGGAGCGAAGAGCATCCGCGACACGGTGACGCGGGCTCGCCAGACCCGCGAGGAGAACGAACGACGTGGCTTCAAGATAGAAGCGCTGCTCTGGACCCAAGGCCCGTACGATCTCGTGGCTCTGGTGGACGCTCCGTCAGAGGAGGCGATGATGGGGGGCATGGTGAATGTCGTTTCGGCTGGCAACGTGACCAGCACCACCATGCGCGCCTTCAACGATCAGGAGATGGAGGAGGCCCTGAAGCAGGCGTAGCTGTTTCCTGCCGCCCACGCGAGCCGCTGATACGCCCATCGGCAGCCGTGCCCCGCTAGGCGAGCCCGGCGAGAGCATCCCGTCGCCGCGGGAGAGGGTGCCGCCGATACCGCACGTCCCGTCGGACGCGGGGCGCGGCACGCGGCCTCGCGCCTAAGAGACGGGGGTGATCCCTCACGGCGGTGGTGGGGCGATCGCGCAGGGCGATTGTGTTGGCGCCCCCGGCAGGATTCGAACCTGCGACCCGCTGCTTAGAAGGCAGATCGCTCTATGCGGTGTGGCACCAAATCTCCCACGGCGAGCGAAACGTGTCCAGTTATCATCTGAAAAGCGGGATCCTTTTAGGCCGTCCGCAGCGCCCAAGAACCGGCCTAAGGTGGGCGCGTGCGTCCACCGCCGGTTGCTGTCAGTCCGCCCGCGTGCCTGTCAGCGTGGCCATCAACCGGTGGGGCGTTCGGTAGCCCAGGCCCAGCCGTCCTATGACTCATGCGTCAGCGAGACGGATGATGACGGCTGCGCCGACAGCGAGGAGCCAGGTCCCACACCGGCTCTGGGCGGTACCCGCGACCCCCTCAACCCCTACGACTTCTACGACGTCCCTGTCCCCACGGCATTCAACG
>CAZFGZ010000098.1:0-7791 GCA_964518585.1 uncultured Dehalococcoidia bacterium
GCCGGGGGTCTGGGGGTGTCCCCCAGATTCCAAAATACATATCGCGGGCGGGCGGGTGGGCAGAACCACCTCACTTCTGCAACGAGCCCTGAATCCGGCAACTTAGGGCGGCAAATCCAAGAAGTCGCGGCTCTTCGACCCGCGCGGTGATCAACAGTATCTCTCCGCAGGAACGAACCGACAGCGCCGCCCGCCTTGCAGGGCCCACACCTTCCCCTCGACACCGACACCTACCTGGTGACGCTGTTCGTCTCGGAGGCGGCGAGACGGGCCTCCTGGGGCCTGTGAAGGCTGTCCAGGAGCGGGCTGCCGGGACCGGGAGGCGGTCGGGCAGGGCGAGGAGCCGCCGGTGCTTGCCTAGGCGGAGGGCAGTAGGGCCTGTTGATCGGCCTGCTCCTTCTCGGTGGGTGCCTTGGCGAAGGGAGCCCTGCCCCAAGGTATGCTTGGCCGCTTTCCGGCCAGTATCTCATGAACAGTTATGATCTGAAGCCGAGGGAACTTGCGCTGCCATAAGTCGCTTTCGTAGAAGCCTGAGATTCGTTTCGCGCCGCACGCTCGGAGCCAACGGACAGCGTGAAAGCGCCTCAAGCTGCCGAGTCTGAGACGCCACGGTGCGATTCTGGCGGTTCTTCGAGAGGGGTAGCGCAAGAGAATCCGGGAGTCGAGGGTTCGAATCCCTCACGGGCATCCAGGTTGACAAGCACGCGCGCAGTGTTACAATGAAATCGTTGACAGTTCTCCGCTCACTATCCCCGCTGATTGACCCCCGACAACAGGAAGTCGTGTGGTGTGGGCGTTCGGAGCGCTTCTCGCCTGCTCCCCATCGTGCTGGCGGGAACGGTGGCCCTCCCGTTAGGAGAGAACTCCATGTCACGGGTCAACGATCGTAACCGGCGCGCGGCCTTCCACCGGGGCCAGATGGTGGAGGTCCGCAGCGCCGGCGAAATCCTCGCCACGCTCGACGCCGACGGCAAGCTCGACGGCATGCCCTTCATGCCGGAAATGGCCCGCTATTGCGGCCGGCGATTTCGCGTCCTGCGGAACGCGAAGGTGACCTGCCTGGAAGAGGTCGGCCTCTTCCGCCTGGAGGACACCGTGTTCCTCGAAGGCCTGCGCTGCGACGGCGCGGACCACGACGGCTGCCAGCGCGGCTGTCGGATCTTCTGGAAGACGGCCTGGCTGAAGGCGGCTTCCGGCGCCTGCGGCGACTCGATCCCCGCGCCCTCCTCTTCTCGCGCGCACCTCGAACAACTGCCCGTGATCCGCAACGGCCGCTACTACTGCCAATCCACGGAGCTGGCCGGGGCCACCTCGGCCTTGCCCCGGTGGGACCCCGTGTACCGCCTGCGCGTGATCTTCAGCGACGCGACGCTCGCCGAAGCCCTCGGCCGCATCGGCTGGAGGATCCGCAATCGCCTCCGCAGGCTGCTCGGCTGGAATTTCCGCGGGCACGAGGTCCGCACGCCGAGCCAACAGTTGAACCTGGCGCCGGGCGAGTGGGTGGAGGTCAAGACCCGCGAGGAGATCCAGGCGACGCTTAACGCCGAGGCTAAGAATCGCGGCCTGTGGTTCAATCCGGAGATGCTGGAGCACTGCGGGCGGCGTTACCGGGTCGGCGCCGTGGTCGAGAAAGTGATTTCCGAAGAGACCGGAGAGATGGTCCCCTTGCGCAACACGGTGATCCTGGACGGCGTGACGTGCCAGGGACACTGCCTGGGGAACTGCCCACGGAACGCCTTCCTTTACTGGCGGGAAATCTGGCTGAAGAGGGTCGCTGCCAAAGACTAGCCATTACTTTCCTGTTAAGACACGCCACAATTTTCTATAATCGCCATTAGCTTTTCTTGCTCCGAAAGTATCACTTATGTAACAGAAAAGGTTTCCTCTGGTTACCCCCGCAGCCTTAGCAGATGCAGTCATTGTAGCAATGCCTGCTTATATAGATATTGCTCTATACTTCCCCAAGAACATCATCATCATCGCCCCTCTAGAGACATACACTCTGTCTGCACGAACCGGGAGAGAACGAGCAAGGCGTCATGACCACCAAGCCCGTTAGCCCCTACGTTTGGGTGACCCGGGTGTCCAAGGTCATGGCACGGGACCAGTCGTGCGTCCGGGCATCCTGGTTCAGGGCCAACTTCCAAGACTATGAGAAGATGCCATTATGCACCCGGCCACGCCTCGGTGGCGGCCCAGCGTTGTTAGAGAAAAGGTGGTGGCCGGGACGTGAGCGGGTCAAGGGCGCGCCGCAGGCGCGTGCCGGAGGCATCGTGACCCTTGACGCGCGGGTGGTGGCGACCATACTTGCCTGTCGGGTCGGTGGCCAGGCCAAAGGACTGCCACCGACTGCTAGAGGAAAAGGGTAGCCGCCTTCGATAGACACGATAACTTTCGGGGTCTAGCTGCGGGCGTAGAAGCTGAGGCTACAACGCATAGGGGGGCCGACTTAGGAAGCCGCGGGTCTTCAACCCGCGGGGTGACCAGCAATATCTTTCCGCCAGGAATGAACCGACTGCTGCCTCCCTGCCTTGCGGGGCCACCACCCCCATGCTATGATCCCGCCGAGAGGCGAAAAACTGCGCACCTGAATGATTGATTCCCCCTCCAGGAGGCCTCGCAATGACCACCGATGAGCGCGCCCGCTCCCTCGAACTAGCCATCGGCCAGATCGAGAAACAGTTCGGCCAGGGCGCGATCATGCGCCTGGGCGAGGCCTCCGCCCACATGCACGTCGAGGCCATCCCCACGGGCTCCCTGGCCCTGGACCTGGCCCTCGGTATCGGCGGCATCCCCCGCGGCCGCGTCAGCGAGATCTTCGGGCCCGAGTCCAGCGGCAAGTCCACCCTGGCCCAGCACATCATCGCCGAGGCCCAGAAGGCCGGCGGCATGGCCGCCTACATCGACGTCGAGCACGCCCTCGACCCCACCTACGCCTCCGCCATCGGCATCAAGGTCGAGGACCTCCTCATCTCCCAGCCGGACACCGGCGAGCAGGCCCTCGAGATAGCCGAGGCGCTCGTGCGCAGCAACTCGCTGGACGTCGTGGTCGTAGACAGCGTGGCCGCCCTGGTCCCGCGCGCCGAGATCGAGGGCGAAATGGGCGACTCCCTCCCCGGGCTCCAGGCGCGCCTCATGTCTCAGGCCCTGCGCAAGCTGGCTGCCGCCATCTCCCGGTCGCGCACCGCAGTCATCTTCATCAACCAGTTGCGGGAGAAGGTGGGCATCGTCTTCGGCAACCCCGAGGTCACGCCGGGAGGTCGCGCCCTCAAGTTCTACAGCTCCGTGCGCATCGACCTCCGCCGCATAGAGACGCTCAAACACGCCAACCAGGTGGTCGGCAGCCGGGTCAGGGCCAAGGTGGTCAAGAACAAGGTGGCCGCGCCCTTCCGCACGGCGGAGTTCGACATTATGTTCACCAGCACCACCCAGGGCATCAGCCGCGAGGGCGACCTTATCGACCTGGGTGTGGAGCTGGGCGTCATCAAGAAGGTCGGCGCCTTCTTCAGCTACGGCGACCTGCGGCTCGGCCAGGGCCGCGAGAACGCCAAGGAGCACCTGCGCCAGAATCCGGACCTGACCGAAGAGATCCGGCAGCAGGTCCGGGCCGTCGCCAGCGGCGGACCGGCGCCGGCCACGACGGCCGCCGAGGCCGAAGAGGACGCAGCGGAGTAGACATCCGCCCCGCGCGAATGCACGACGGGAGGGCTGGGGCCGCTGGTCGCAGCCCTCGCTGTATGCGGTGGTGCAGGCGATGATCATCACCTCCCTCGAGCGGCAGCAGCGGCGGCGGCGCGTCAACGTCTTCGTCGACGGCCGCTTCGCCCTCGCCCTCGCCCTCGACCTCGCCGCCGAGCGCGGCCTCCACACGGGCATGGCCATCAGCGAGGCGGACCTGCGCTCCCTCCAGACCGCCGAGACCCGCCAGAAGGCCTACGAAGCCGCCCTGCGCCTCCTGACCTACCGCCCCCGCAGCGAGCGGGAGATGCGCCAGCGCCTCGCCCGCCGAGGCTTCGAAGCCCCCCTCATCCGCGAGACGCTAGCCCGCTTGCGCCGACTCGGCTACCTCGACGACGCCGCCTTCGCCCGCTACTGGACCGAGAGCCGCGACCAGGCCAGCCCTCGCGCCGGACGGCTCATCCACCGCGAGCTGCGCCTGAAAGGGATCGACTCGGAGACAGCGGCTGAGGCCTCGGCGGCCGTCTCCGACGAGGATGCCGCCTACCGGGCCGCGGCCAAACGCATGCGAGTCCTCGCCGGCCTCGACTTCGCCAAGTTCCGCGAGCGGCTGGCAGGCTTCCTCCTCCGCCGCGGCTTCACCTATCAGGTAACCCGACGCGTCGTGCAGCGCTGCTGGCAGGAATCGGGCCAGGGACAGACCCCCGACGATGAGGCCTCCGAGAACCCCTCCCCCTGAGGATGCCGCCCATCTCTCCCTTCCTTGACAGTGCGATCAGGCCGTGCGTATCATGAATTACGAGGGAACGCTTCCAGAAAGCGTCTTGTTTTTTAACATGGCTCGAATAAGGAAAGCGAGGTGACCATGACTGTCGCCGTAGTCATGAGCGTCGTTATCGGCGTTCTGGCGCTGGCGATAGGGGCTCTTCTCGGCTACACACTCAAGATCAGGATTGGCAAGGGTCAGGTGCTCACCGCAGAGCGGGATGCCGGGCGCATCCTGGCTGAATCGGAAGCACGGCAAAAGGAGATCCTGCTCGAGGCCAAAGAGGAAGCGATTCGTGTCCGGGCTCAGGCTGAGGCTGAGGTCAAGGAGCGGCGGGACGAAGTCCTGCGGCTTGAGCATCGGGTCGTCGCCAAGGAAGAGAACCTAGACCGTAAGGTCGACGCGCTGGAACAGCGTGAGCGCACGCTCGTCAGCAAAGAAACTGAGGCTCAAGAGACCAGGGCCAAGCTAGACGAGCTACACCGCCAGCAGATCCAGGAGATCGAAAGAGTCTCCGGCCTTTCCAGCCAGGAAGCGCGGGAACTCCTCCTCCGCGAGGTGGAGACGGAGATCCGCGAGGATGCCAACCGCCGCCTGCGACAGATAGAGTCGCAGGTCAAGGAAGAGGCGGATATGCGCTCCCGCGATATCCTGGGCACAGTCCTGCAGCGCCTGGTGACCGAGGTGGTCCACGAGACCACTGTCTCCGTCGTCCCCATTCCCAGCGATGACATGAAGGGACGCATCATCGGCCGCGAGGGCCGCAACATCCGCGCCCTCGAGGCCGCCACCGGCGTCGATCTCATCATCGACGACACCCCGGACGCGGTCACCCTCTCCGCCTTCGACTCGGTGCGCCGCGAGATCGCCCGGCTCGCCCTCACCCGCCTCGTCACGGACGGCCGCATCCACCCCACACGCATCGAGGAGGTCGTGGAGAAGGCCCGCCAGGAGGTGGACGCGGGGATCAAGGAAGCGGGAGAGCACGCAGCCATCGAAGCAGGCTGCCCCGGCCTGCACCCCGATGTCCTCAGGACCCTCGGCCGCCTCAGGTACCGCACCTCCTACGGGCAGAACCAGCTCAAGCACGCCGTCGAGTGCGCCCTCATCGCCGCCATGATCGCCGAGGAGATCGGGGCAGACGTCAACGTCTGCCGCCGCGGCGCCCTCCTCCACGACCTGGGCAAGGCCATCGACCACGAGGTCGAGGGCACCCACGCCCTCATCGGCGCGGAGCTGGCCCGTCGCTACAACGTGAGCCCCGCCGTGGTCCACTGTATCGAGACCCACCACGAGGAGGTGGAGCCGCGGACGGTGGAGGCCATCGTCGTGCAGATCGCCGACGCCATCAGCGGGAGCCGTCCGGGGGCCCGTAGAGAGACCCTGGAGCACTACGTCAAGCGGCTGGAGGCCCTTGAGGGCGTCGCCAACAGCTTCGAGGGCGTCGAAAAGTGCTTCGCCATCCAGGCTGGGCGGGAGATCCGCATCATCGTCAAGCCCGAGGAAGTGGACGACCTGGAGTCCATGCGCCTGGCCCGCGACGTCACCAAGAAGATAGAGGAGTCACTGGAGTATCCCGGCCAGATCAAGGTGACGGTGGTCCGCGAAACGAGGGCGGTGGACTATGCCCGCTAGGCCTGCGGCCGGCAGCGCGGGGGTCTAGCGCTCACTGTCGATGGAACCGCCGGCGCCGCCGGGCGCTTAGCTGTAACGTATCCAGGAGCCGATGGATTGCGCTTTCTCATGGTCGGCGACATCGTGGGCAGGCCCGGGCGACGGGGAGTCAAGGCGGTCCTGCCGCAGCTCCGGGGGGAGCTGGGCGTCGACCTCGTGATCGCCAACGGCGAGAACGCCGCCGCCGGCCGCGGCCTCACCGAAGGCACCGCCCGGGAGCTCCTCGATGCCGGCGTGGACGTCATCACCTCCGGCAATCACATCTGGGACCAGAAGGAGGCCTATGGGCTTCTGGACGGCAGAGCGCCGGTGCTGCGTCCCCTCAACTACCCCAAGGATGTCCCCGGCCGGGGCCTCCTCCAGCATGGCACGGTGACCATCGTCAACCTCCAGGGCCGTACCTTCATGCCTGATCTCGACTGCCCCTTCCGCGCCGTGGACGCCGCCATCGCCGGGCTGCCCAAGGACTCCGTCATCGTCGTAGACATGCACGGCGAGGCGACGAGCGAGAAGGTGGCCATGGGGTGGTATCTGGACGGGCGGGTCAGCGCCGTCCTGGGCACCCACACCCACGTGCCCACCGCCGACGCCCACGTCCTGCCCGCCGGCACCGCCTTCGTCACCGACGTGGGCATGGTCGGGCCCAGCGAGTCGGTCATCGGCAACGAGATCGAGGCCGTCATCAATCGCTTCCTCACCCAGCTACCCTCGCGCATGCCTGTGGCCGAGTCCAGCCCGGCCGTCCAGTTCAACTCAGTGCTGGTGGAGGTAGACCAGGCCACCGGGCGGGCCCGCACAATCGTGCGGGTGGACAGAGAACTGAAAGAAGATGACCTGTAAGGCAGACTTCCACACCCACAGCACCGCCTCCGACGGCGTCCTGACACCCGAGCAGCTCGTCGATCTCGCCGCGGGCCGCGGCGTGCGGATCATGGCCCTCACCGACCACGACTCCGTCGAGGGCGTCGCCGAGGCCCAGACCGCCGCCGCCAGCCACCCCGGCTTCACCATCATCCCCGGCGTGGAGATGGGCACCGACATCCCCGGTTCCGAGGTGCACGTCCTCGGCTACTTCCTTGACCCTGAGGATCCCGAGCTGCTCGCCGCTCTCCAGCGCCTGCGCGACGCCCGCCAGCGGCGCGGACAGCGCATGGTCGAGAAGCTCCAGGCTATGGGCTACGACATCTCCTGGGAGCGCGTCCAGGAGCTGGCCGGCGACGGGGCAGTCGGTCGACCCCACGTGGCCGAGGCCCTCCTCGAAAACGGCAGCATCGCCCACGTCTCCGAGGCCTTCAACGGCCTCATCGGCCGCAACGACCCCGCCTACGTCCAGCGCGAGAAGATGACCCCCGCAGAGGCCGTGGGCATCATCGTCCGCCTCGGCGGAGTGGCCGTCCTCGCCCACCCCCGCGACCTGAACGACCTGGACGAACTGCTGCCCGAGCTGAAGGAGGCCGGCCTGTCGGGCATGGAGGTCTACTACCAGGACTACGACGAGCCCACCATCCAGCGCCTCCTGGACACGGCCCGGCGACACGGTCTCTTCCCCCTCGGGGGAAGCGACTACCACGGCATCTACGGTAGGTCGGAGCCCCCGCCTGGAGGGGTGCCCATCCCCGACGAGGTCATCGACTCCTTCATGGCCCTGGCTCAGCGCCTACCCTCGTCTCGAA
>CAZFGZ010000099.1:0-7788 GCA_964518585.1 uncultured Dehalococcoidia bacterium
AAAGTACTCGTGAGGGCGGAGCGCTAAGGGCGCATCCGCCCGCTTGCGTCCCCCGCACCGAGGCGGGAGGTCTGTGGGCGACGGTGGAGTCACGACTCTGCCCACGAGCAGCTTGGGCAAGGAGAGGCAGATGCTCATTCTCACGCGAAAGGTGGATCAAGGGATCGTCATCCAGGGGAACATTCTGGTGAGGGTGCTGGGAGTTGAGCGGGACCGGGTGAAGATAGGCATCGCCGCTCCCGTGGAGATCACCGTGCTGCGGCAGGAACTGTTGGGCCAGGAGGATACCCCTGGCCAGAATGGGGGGCGCTTGGAAGCGCGGGGGCAGGGCCGCGACCGGGGCCAGCCCGGCGCGAAGCCGAGACCCGATCCGGTGATGGACTCTTAGTTCCTGACGAGTGTGAGAGCGGGCCGCTGGTCGGCAGCGGCGCCGCTGGAGCCGCCGCCCTCGATGACCCTCAGGGGCGGCGCTTTTTCGTGCCCGGGGCGGGACGGCCACCAGGGCAACGCCACCGGACGGCCACCCAGGGCCATGGATTCCAGGGCGGTTTCCCAGACGAGGGCTACTTGCATCCATAGGGAGGCATTGCTGCGGCTCAGATCCTTGGTGGCTATGGCCTCCGCGAAGGCCCCGGCCTGCTCCACCAGCGGATCCTTGACGGGGGCGTTGGGGACGAGGTGCTCGTCGGCCGCAGGCGCG
This sequence comes from uncultured Dehalococcoidia bacterium, assembly GCA_964518585.1. Classification (GTDB taxonomy): domain Bacteria; phylum Chloroflexota; class Dehalococcoidia; order DSTF01; family CAZFGZ01; genus CAZFGZ01. Next base: position 701 of record CAZFGZ010000099.1, read on the forward strand.
GGGCCAGGAGGTGATGACCGTCGGGAGGAGCCCGCCTCCTGGGACAGGGCAGCCACCCTGAGGGGCGCCCGCCGGCCGAAATCGTTCAGGGTGAGGGTCCTGCCTCCGGCGACCACGGTCAGTTCAGCCGCGGGGGCGGCCTCCGCCAGGCTCACGGTCACCTGGGCAGTGGGTCCGCTCCCGTAGAGGAGGGTGAGGAAGGCAGCATCGAGGCCCCGGCCTCCCTCACGGCGGCAGCCCACGGTGGCGACCGCGCCCGGCGATCCCAGCAGGCGCACCATCGCGGCGATCTCCGCCGCCGCCAGCGTGTCCACTTGATGGGCCAGCTCCGGCTCCGGCGCCGTTGTGCGGAGTGATCGGGCGTAGAGCGGTGGCCAGAAAGGACTAGCGCCACTTACCATGCGGGCCAGGAAGGAGAAGGCCGGGTGGTGGGCGCGGTCCTCGCGAAAGGCCAGCAGCAGGCCCTGCCGCCTCGCTAGCTCGGTCAGGGCGGCCACCTGGTGCGTCCTCAGAAGAAAGGGACCCCCGTGGAGGACGTGCTTCCCTGCCAGGAGGGCGTGTTTGGTCAGCGCGTAGAGGTCCGGGATGGGGCCTGCCAGCACCATGCCCTCGGCGCCAGGCGACTCTAGGAGCGCCGCCAGGTCAGCCCGGCCTGTGCGCTGCGTCCTGCCCTCGGGGCCCGGCGCTGTGTTGCCGAGGAGACGAACGCCGGAGACGCGGGCCAGGGAGCCGGCCCAGGCCGCCGCCAGGGGGCCTTCGCCGATGACGTTGATGCCGATCATGGTAGCGCCGGCAGACGGTGCCGGCTCTCTCAGCATCATAGCCTCGCGCTCGCTTCCCGAATGCTGGGGCGATCCCCAGTTGTGGCCAAGGGCATCCCTAGTCGCATTGCGCTGACCTAGGCAGCCTCCCGGAGCTCTCTGGTGAGGGCGGTGCGGAGTCGGCGGATGGCGCGGTGCCGGAGCTGGGAGGCCCGCGACTCCGAGATCCCCAGGGCCTCGCCGATGCTCTTGAGGGATCTGGACTGCATGTAGTAGAGGTGAACGATGGTTCGCTCGCGGTCAGGGAGGCTGCCGACGGCCTCGCGCAGCTTGGTGCGTACCATGACGTCCTCGGCCACCGCGTCCGGGTCCACGCCGGGGTCCTTGTCGGCCAGCTCCCAGAGTTTCTCCTGGTTCCCGTTGACCGCTGTGTCGGCCAGGTTGTCCAGTGAGAGGACCCTGATGTTGCTGGTGCGGAGAGCCGTGCGGAACTCGTGGAGGGTGAGGCCCATGCTCTCGGCGATCTCGGGCTGGGTAGGGGTGCGGCCCAGCTCGACGTACAGACTGCTGGTGGCCCGCTCCAGGTCGCTGGTGAACTTCTGGAGGGAGCGCGGCAAGGGGTGAGCTGAGCGCAGGGCGTCGAGGATGGCTCCGCGAATGCGGGGAAGGGCGTAGGTGGAGAACTTGGCTCCCCTGTTGGGGTCGAAGGAGTAGTAGGCTTCGATGAGGCCCTGCACGCCGCAGCTTACCATGTCCTCGTATTGGAGGATGCCCGCGCTGGCTGCGCCCACGGCGATGCGGTTGACCGCGTGTCGCACCAGGGGCATGTACTCATGAACGATCTGTGCGAGGCGTTCTTCGTCCTGGGGGGAGTGCTTGCGGCTGCAGGAGGGCTTGGGTGAGGACACTCGGATCTCCAATCTTGGACAGCGGGCCGATATCGCACGCGGCGTGCCTGTATGCCTCTCTATCTTCGTGGTCGGCGGCCCTAGCGGTAATCCAGCTCAGCCCTCTGATTAGGGGTATTGCCCGCCTAGATGAGCCCCGAAACTCCCCTAAGGGTGCCCTCCTAAGGCCCCTATTTCCGGCATTTGACCCGAGCAGCCGACCGTAGCAGAATGGCCGCTATGAGGGCACAGGCAGCCACTACAGCGGTGCTTTGCCAGGTGCGCCGGGGATTGCGGCGCTGCGGGCAGACGGCCACAGCCATGTGTCAGTACTGTGGGCGCTCCTTCTGTGAGCGGCACGGGCTCGCTCTGGATGACGGCCAGGAAATCTGCTCGCGGCATAGATGCCAGCGGAAGAGAGAGGACGTGGAGCGGCACCTGATCTACAGGCACGAGGTGGCGCGGCGCAACGCTGAGGGGCTCTGCGGTCACCTGTCCTGCGAATCGGCATTCGGGGGTCAGTGCTCCAGATGTCGAGGTTTGTTCTGTGCTCGCCACCTGGAGTCTCGGGATGACCTGGTGATGCAGGGTGGCCAGCAGGTCAGACAGCGCAGCTCCATGTGCCTCCACTGCTGGAGCCGGAGGAGCCTCTGGTCCGGGCTCTAGAGCGTTGACAAGATATTGCCATAGTGCATAATTTAGTTAGCCGATTGTGGGGGGTCAGCGCAGGGTGTTTCTCAGAGCACGGGGGCCGCGTTCGCCAGCAGAGGTCGATGCCAGCCTAGTCGAATCTCTGACTGCGGTGGGCGCGGCCGTCCTGGGCGCGCACGGGGCCGATGAGGCACTGGATGCCCTTACCCGGAGCCTGAACGACCTGCGCATCGGCTGCGCCCTGTTCAGCCGCGAAGAGGGCGGCCTCCGGCTGGAGCGCTCGACCCTGCCGCTGCGCCCCGAGGTGTGGGGTCGCCCGCTGCGTCTGCCTGCGCTGGGCGCGGCCCTGAGCCGGGGACAGGCGCTGTTCCTATCTGAGGCTGCCTCCGCCTTCGTGGAGCGGCTTGAGGACGGTTCTTCGCGGCCCCTGTGGTCCGGTGAGGCGAAGGGTTCTCTTCTGGCGGCGCCGACAGGCGAGGAGGGCCAGGCGGGCCTCCTCTGTTTGGTCTCGGAGCGTCTCCGATCGGCCGGCAGGGGTTCCGTGCGGGCGCTGGCCCTTCAGGTAGGGGCGGCGCTGCGGCTGGCCGAGTTGCGCCGCCGCCTCGAGCGGGAGGAGGGGGAGGTGGAGCGCCGGCTCGCCGAGCGGACCGCTGCTGCCACGCTGTTGCACGAGCTGACGCAGCGCCTCAGCTACTCCCTGAGCGGGGACGAGATCCTGCGGGAGGTGTTCGCCTCGCTGCGCTCGGCCCTTGGCTTCGACGCCGCCGCCGCGGTGGTCTGCCGGGGCAACGAGGACGTCACCACCGTCTTCGCGTCGGCGGAGCTGGCCGGGGGGCTGGCGCAGGAGGTGGGCCAGGGGGCCCTGGAGGCCTTCGCGCGGCTGGCAGGCGATGGGCACGAGGGCTGCGCGAAGCCTGCTTTCGCTTCTGTCCGCCTGAGCACGGAGGCGGAGCCAGCCGAGCCTCTTGCCGGGCGCCTGGAGAGCGTCACGGACGCACCGCTCATCGTGGGGGGTCGCGTGGTGGGCCTCCTGCGGGTGGGGGCGCGGCGCGCCGACGCCTTCTCGCCCGAGCAGAACCGCCTCTTCTACACCTCGGCCAATCAGGCCTCGCTGGCCATGGAGCGGATGGAGGCCCTGCGCCAGGCGGAGCGGTTGCGGCTGGAGTCGCTGGCGGAGAGCCTCAGCGACGGGATCATCCTGGTGGACGGCGAGCAGCGCATCACCGCTATGAACGCGCCCGCTCGTCGGCATGCCGCCGCTCTGCTGGGAAGCGAGCCTGCGGAGGGAGCGGCGCTGGCGGGAACGGCCCTGGCAGAGCTGGCGAGGGAAGCGCTGGCCTCGGGCCAGCCCACCGCCCAGCGTGACCTCTCTTCGAGCGGGCCCGGCCGGCGCTACCTGGTGGCGATGGCGGCGCCCCTGGCCGGCTCTCCCGAGGGGTCGGCGGCGGTCATCGTCCTGCGGGATGTGACCGAGGAGCGGCTCATGCAGGAGCGGCTCCTCCAGTCGGAGAAGATGGCCAGCGTGGGGCAGCTCGTGTCCGGCGTGGCCCACGAGCTCAATAACCCCCTCACCGGCATCATGGGCTTCTCCCAGCTTCTGCTGGCGCGAGAGCAAGACGAGCGCACCCGGCGCGAGGTGGACACCATCTACACCGAGGCGGAGCGCGCCAGCAAGATCGTGCAGAACCTGCTCTCCTTCGCCCGGAGACGCCGCGCGCAGAAAGAGCTGGCCGATCTCAATACGCTGGTGGAGCGGGTTCTGGAGCTGCGCAACTATGACCTGCGGGTCCGAAACATCGAGGTGGAACTGGACCTTGACCGCCACCTGCCGGAAACCATGGTGGACCTGGACCAGATCCAGCAGGTCTTCTTCAACATCATCAGCAACGCGGAGCAGGCCATGCTTTCAGCCCACGGTCGTGGCAGGCTCGGCGTCCGCTCGCGGGCGGAGGACGGCATCGTCCGGGTCACCTTCCAGGACGATGGGCCGGGCATTCCGCAGGAGAACCTCCGGCGGATCTTCGACCCCTTCTTCACCACGAAGCAAGTCGGCGAGGGCACGGGCCTGGGCCTCACCATCTGCTACGGCATCATTGACGAGCACGGAGGCCGCATCTGGGCGGAGAGTACGCCTGAGCAGGGGACCGCCTTCGTCGTGGAGCTGCCGGTGGTGACGGGGGAGGCTCCCTCCGCGCCGCCGGAGGAGCTGGAAGAGGAGACCCGCGCGGTGCCGACGCGGACCATCCTGGTGGTGGAGGACGAGGAGAGCATCCAGCGGCTCCTGGCCGGGCTCCTCGCCATGGATGGCCATCAGGTGGACGCCGCCCGCAACGGCGTCGAGGCTTTGGAGAAGCTCGCTCGCCGCGACTATGACCTTGTCATCACCGATATCAAGATGCCCGAGATGGACGGCCAGGAGCTGTACCGCCGGCTTCAGGAGCGGAACCCTGACCTGGCACGACGCACCGTGTTCATAACCGGCGATACCGTCAGCACCGAGACGCGTCGTTTCCTGGAGCGCGTCAGCAATCCCTGTCTGGCCAAGCCCTTCCGCATGCGCGAGGTGCGGGAGACCGTGGAGCGGATCCTGGAGGAGCGGGGGTAGCTCCGCCGGAGCCCTGCCTGTCCCCGCCGTCATTCCTCAGGGTGTTGTCACCAGCGTCCCGTAGGTCTCCGGCTGCCGGCTGAGTACGACGTTGGTGCCGGGGGCCATGTCCTTCCAGCGGGCCAGCGCCAGGTTCACCTGGGCGCTGGTGGCCATCTCCACGCCTTCTAGGGTCGAGGCGAGCACCTGCGCGCCGGGCGCGACCACGTAGGCCCCTCCCTGAGGTGAAGGCGCCGCCGCAACGACGAAGACGCGGTTCTCATCGGCGCGGCAGCGGGCCACGGAGAGCAGATCGAACTCCGGCTCCCCGGTCGGCCAGAGCAAGATCTCGGCGCCCTTCAGCATCAGGCAGCGGGCCACCTCGGGCGCCAGGGCCTCGGCGCCCAGCAGGAGGCCTACTCGGCCCACCGCCGTCTCCAGCACGGGGCAGGCCAGATCGCCCCGTAGCAGGCCCGACTCTGGCTCCGCGGGCGATAGGTGGGTCTGGCGGTGAGCCAACAGCGTCCGGCCGTCCACCCACAGGTAGCCGGTCCTGTAGGCTCCCTGCTCGGTCTCCTCCCTGAGGGTCATCGCCAGGAGGCCGCCCTCTTCGCGCGATAGGGCGGCCAGGGCGTCGCGCAGGCTCTGCGTGGCCACCGCGGGTCGTCCGCCTATTGAGGGTTCCGAGAGCACTATGAGCTCGGCGTCCTGACGGCGCAGGGTGCGCACGAATCTGGTTGCCCGCGCCAGCAGGTCATCCTCCGAGGCGCAATCACCCAGGCTGACCGCCGCCACCCGCCGGCTGTGAGCCCGAGGCGCGAGGGGCTCGTCCAGAAGCGGCAGGACCGGAAGCTCGGCGGTGGGCATGGTTAGCTCCGCGTAGAGCTCGGGGCGCCGTTCGACGGGTGGCCGGGCGTCGCCCTCAAGGTCCAGCTCGTAGGTCAGGATCTCCTCGCGGTAGGGCGAGGCGGTGGAGACGACGCGTCCCTGCGGGTCGATGACGCAGGAGCGCCCGCAGTAGACGATGGAATCGGCCTCCAGGCCGGACTTGCTGGCGGCGACGACCCATACGCCGTTCTCCAGGGCGCGCACGGACATCATGTACTCGCGCTGGGGGTTGGTCAGGTCTGCGGGCTTCCGGCCCCAGCTCACCCAGGCCGTCAGGTCCACGAGGATCTGGGCCCCGCCTACTGCCAGCGAGCGGGCGACTTCCGGCAGGCGGCCGTCGGCGCAGATGAGGAGGCCCAGGCGCCCCAGATCCGTCTCGAAGACGGGGTAGTGGGTGCCGGGGACGAACCAGTGACGGTCGAAGTCCCAGAGGAGGCACTTGTCGTAGCGGCCCAGGAGGCCGCCGTCCGGCCCGATGAGGACGGCGCTGTTGGTGAGACCGCCCCCTGGAGCTTCCAGGGCCAGGCCCGCGGCCAGGTGGACCCGCCGGCCGGCGGCGGCCCGCGAGAGGGCGGCCAGCGCCTCCCGCGGCGAGGGGTCCTCAGCGTTCGGATAGCGGTCCGGTGAGCCCAGGAAGTAGGCGGGATAGGTGACTTCCGGCAAGACGATCAGGTCCGGCCGGAGAGCGCCCGCCTCGTCGATCTTCGCCAGGGTGTGCTGGAGGCTCTCGCGGGCCTCTTCCACCCCGAAGGCCCGTAGCTGGAGGAGGGCTACTCTGACTGTGCGCCTCATGGGCGAGGGCTAGGGGAGATCGAGGGCCCGGCGCGCCCGGCCCAGGGCGGAGGCGTCGGTGGAGAGGATGAGGCTAGCAGCCCCCTCCTGACGGCCGGCATAGACGGCCACTTGCGGGCCTTCCCACAGCGCAGCGTTCTCCCCCAGGCTCTCCCAGTCGCCCTCGCTGCGGGCGTCCAGCCACTCCAGGTAGGCGGCGAAGAACTCATCCAGCTCCTCCGGTGCGTCCCACTCTATCACAAGCAGGAGCAGTCTCCCAGACGCCCCGTCCGAGTAGAGCGCCCAGCGGTCCCCGCCCCAGCCAGCGGCGGCGTCTCGCGCGTCGAAGCCGGTTAGCTGCGTGTCAAGGTAGTTGCTGAGGAGGAATTCGCCGAGGGAGTTGCTCGCCTGGAGCCGCCAGCCGTCTCCGAGCTCCGGGGCGAGGTCGGGCAGGTCGACCTCGTGGGCCGCTTCGTCGGCCAGGTACTTCTCGGGGTGGAGGATCTGCTCCGTAGTGGTTGGGGGAGCGTCGAAGGCGTCGTTGAT
>CAZFGZ010000100.1:0-7643 GCA_964518585.1 uncultured Dehalococcoidia bacterium
GCAATGCTGGGCCATCTCCTGCGGGTCGGTGGTCACCAGGTAGCGGGCGGGGATGATCTGGTCGGTATCGACGTGGGCGCCGAACCTGTGGGCTTTGCCGCGGATGCTCACGATATCACCTCCTCCGGGTGGGCCAGCCGGCCGGCGACGGCGCTGGCCGCGGCCACCACGGGGCTGGCCAGGATGACCTCTGACTTGGCGTGGCCCATGCGACCCGGGAAGTTGCGGTTGCTGGTGCTCACGCAGCGCTCCCCCTCGGCGAGGACGCCCAGGTAGCCGCCCAGGCAGGGGCCGCAGGTGGCGGCGCAGAAGGCGCAGCCCGCCTCGGTGAAGGCCTCGATGAGTCCTTCCCGCAGCGCCTGAAGGTAGATCCCCTGCGTGGCCGGGATGACGATGCAGCGCACGCCCTCGGCGACGCGGCGGCCCCGGATGATCTCCGCGGCCTCCCGCAGGTCCTCGATGCGACCGTTGGTGCAGCTCCCGATGAACACCTGGTCGATGCGGAGGTCCTGGCCTGCTACCTGCCGCACGGGGACGGCGTTGCCGGGGCTGAACGGCAGGGAGACGGTGGGCTCGATCTGCGAGGCGTCGAACTCGTAGGCGGCGGCGTACGCGGCGTCCGGGTCCGGCTCGAAGACGGTCCACTCGCGGCGGGCGCGGGGTCGCACGTACTCCAGGGTCACCTCGTCCACCAGCATGAGGCCTGTCTTGGCGCCTGCCTCGACGGCCATGTTGGACATGGTGAGGCGGGCGTCCACGGACATCTCAGCCAGCGCCTCTCCCTCGAACTGCATGGCGGCGTAGGTGGCGCCGTCGGTGCCGATCTGGCCGATGGTGTGCAGGATGAGGTCCTTGCTGCGAGTCCACCTGCCCATGCGGCCGTGGTAGATGAAGCGGATGGTCGGCGGCACCTTCATCCAGATCTCGCCCGTCGCCATGGCCACGGCGATGTCGGTGCTGCCCATGCCCGTGGCGAAGGCTCCCAGCGCGCCCGAGGTGCAGGTGTGGGAGTCGGCGCCGACGAAGACGTCGCCGGGCAGCACGAGGCCCTGCTCCGGCAGGAGGGCGTGGTCGACGCCGCCCTGGCCCTGCTCGAAGTAGACGCAGCCCTGCTCCTGGGCGAACTCCCGCATGGCCTTGGCCTGCTCGGCGGACTTGATGTCCTTGTTGGGGACGAAGTGGGAGGGGATGAGCGCCACGCGCTCCGGGTCGAAGACCCGCGAGACGCCCAGCTTGCGGAACTCCTCGATGGCGATGGGCGCGGTGATGTCGTTGGCCATCACGAGGTCAACCCGGACGTTGATGAGCTCGCCCGGCTCTACTCGCGGGCGACCGCTATGGGCGGCGAGGATCTTCTCGGCGAGGGTCATAGGCATGCGGTACTCCAATCCAGCCGCTCGCGGCTGGCCAGCCGAGGGCGGTCTAGAAACAAGCAATGACAGCGGCGGGCTCGGGCCGCAGCGCCCCTACGGGCTCGTGCGCACCTGGACGTCGGCCGGGCGCTGCACCGAGAGCAGCCTGTTGAGGGCGTTCATGTAGGCCTTGGCGGAGGCGACGATGATGTCCGTGTCGGCGCCACGGCCCACGTAGCTCTTGCCCTCGCTCTCGATGCGGATGAGCACCTCGCCGATGGCGTCGATGCCCTCCGTCACGCTCTTCACCGTGAACTCGGTGAGCTCGTTGGGCACGTCCACGATGCGGTTGATGGCCCGGTACACCGCGTCCACGGGGCCGGTGCCCAGGGCGGCATCCGCCAGGACCTTCCCGTCGGGCGCGACCAGGCGCACCGTCGCGGTGGGCGTGGCGTGGTCGCCGCAGGACACCTGCACGAAGTCCAGATGGTAGACCTCGTGCGTGGTGCGCATCTTTTCGGCTACCAGGGCCTCCAGGTCGCGGTCCTCGATCTCCGGCTTCTTGTCGGCCAGCTCCTTGAAGGCGGCGAAGGCGCGCGAGAGCTCCTCATCGGTGAGCTCATAGCCCAGCTCCTCCAGGCGGGCCTTGAAGCCGTGACGCCCCGACAGCTTGCCGAGCACGATCTCGGCGCCGCCGGTAGGCCAGCCGATGTCGGCGGCGTCCATGATCTCATAGGTCTCGCGCATCTTCAGGATGCCGTCCTGATGGATGCCCGACTGGTGCCGGAAGGCATTGCCGCCGACGATGGCCTTGTTCGGCTGAACGGTCATACCGGTGAGATTGGAGACAAGGCGACTGGTTCGGTACAGCTCCCTGGTCTTGATGCCCGTCTCCAGCCCCAGGAAGTCCTCGCGAGTGCGGAGGGCCATTACTATCTCCTCGAGGGAGGCGTTGCCGGATCGCTCACCGATGCCGTTGATGGTGCACTCTATCTGCCTGGCCCCCACCTGGATCGCGGTCAGGGAGTTGGCTACGGCCAGCCCCAGGTCGTTGTGGCAGTGGACCGATACCACGGCACGATGGATGTTGCTCACGTTCTCGAAGATGGAGCGGATGAAGTCGGAGAACTCCTCCGGGATCGTGTAGCCCACCGTGTCGGGGATGTTGACGGTGGTGGCGCCGGCCTCGATGCACTTCTCTACCATGCGGTACACGTACTCGCGCTCGGAGCGGGTGGCGTCCATAGGGCTGAACTCCACGTCGGAGGTGTAACCCTTGGCCCGCGCCACCATGCTGCGGCCCATCTCCAGCACCTCTTCCCGGTCTTTCCGAAGCTGGTGCATGAGGTGGATATCGGACACGGAGAGGAAGACGTGGATGCGCGGCTGCGCCGCCCCCTTCACCGCTTTCCAGCAGGCGTCCACGGCCTCGGGGTGGGCGTGGGCCAGGCCGGCCACGATGCAGCCGCGCACCTCGCGGGCGATGGACTCCACCGCTTCGAAGTCGCCCGGCGAGGAGAGGGGGAAGCCCCCCTCGATGACGTCCACGCCCAGGCGCTCGAGCTGGCGGGCGATCTCCAGCTTGTCGGACGTGGTGAGGGCGACGCCCGGGGATTGCTCCCCGTCGCGCAGCGTCGTATCGAAGATGATTACTCGTTCTGCCATTGCTGCTCAACCTCCTGCGGGCCATGTGCGGCCCGAGTAATAGATTCGCCGTCAGGCCCTCCCGACCTAGCGGTCGGAGGGCCGGTGAAGGTTGAGCAGACGGAATCTAGGGGGGACACCCCCCTCGCCCCCCGGCAGGGGGCACAGCCCCCTGCACCCAGGATTGCGCCAGTTCTTCGTCAACATCTTCATCCGGCAGGGTGGAACAAGATGCCTGCCTATCCCTTCTTCAGCCAGCTCATCATGCCGCGCAGCTCCGCGCCCACCTTCTCGATGGGGTGCTCGGCGTTGAGACGGCGCAGGGCCAGGAAGCTGGGGCGGCCCGCCTGATTCTCGAGCAGCCACTCGCGGGCGAACGTGCCGTCCTGGATGGCGGCCAGAACCTGCCGCATCGTCTCCCGCACGCGCTCGTCGATGACGCGGGGGCCGCGGGTGTAGTCGCCGTACTCGGCGGTGTCGCTGATGGAGTAGCGCATGTACTTCATGCCGCCCTCATACAGGAGGTCGACGATGAGCTTGAGCTCGTGCATGCACTCGAAATACGCGATCTCGGGCTGATAGCCGGCCTCCACCAGCGTCTCGAAGGCCGCCTTGACGAGCGAGGTTGCCCCGCCGCAGAGCACGACCTGCTCGCCGAACAGGTCCGTCTCGGTCTCCTCCCTGAAGGTGGTGTCCAGCACCCCGGCCCGGGTGCAGCCGATGCCCTTGGCATAGGCCAGGGCGACCTGCTTGGCGTTCTCCGTGGCGTCCTGATGGACCGCCACCAGGGCGGGGACGCCGGTGCCTTCGGTGTAGACGCGGCGCAGCAGGTGGCCGGGGCCCTTGGGGGCGACCATGGTCACGTCCACATCGGGCGGCGGCTGGATCTGGCTGAAATGGATGTTGAAGCCGTGGGCGAACATGAGCATCTTGCCGGCTGACAGGCCCTGCTCGATGGACTGCTCATAGACCTGGCGCTGGAACTGGTCCGGCACCAGCATGATGATGATGTCCGCGTCGCGGGCGACGTCGGCGGCGGCGCCGACAGGCAGGCCGGCCTCCTCCGCCGCCTTCCAGGCCTCGCAGCCGGGAACCTCGGCGACGACGACCTTGACGCCGCTGTCGCGCAGGTTCTGGGCATGGGCATGCCCCTGGCTGCCGAAGCCGATGACGCCTACCGTCTTTCCCTCCAGCAGCGAGAGGTCGGCGTCCTGGTCGTAGTACATCTTGGCCATCGTGTGTTTCCTTTCCTGTGGGAGGGTCCTAGAGCAGGCTCCCCACCCTGGGCCTTCCCTCGCCGGCGGGTCGATAGCGGCGCTGCTCATGTCCCCCGTTGCCGGAGATGGTGGCGGAGGGCCCGCGAATCATGGCGACGCGACCGGTGCGCACCATCTCCCGGATGCCGTAGGGTCTGAGCATCTCGAACATCGCTATGATCTTCTCCTCGGGACCCGTCACCTCAACGATGAGGGCGTCGGGGGAGACGTCTACGATGCTGGCGCGGAAGATGTCGACGATCTGAATGATGGCGCTACGGTTGGCGGTGCTGGTGCGCACCTTGATGAGAGCGAGCTCGCGGGAGATCATCTCCTGGTCGGTCAGGTCGACCATGCGGACGACATCGATGATCTTGTAGAGCTGTTTCGTTACCTGCTCCACGTCGGTGGTAGTGCCGTCGACCACGAAGGTCATGCGGGAGAGGCCATCGGCCTCGGAATGGCCTACCGCCAGGCTCTCGATGTTGAAGCCCCGCTGCCGCCACTTGCTGACGATGCGATTGAGGACGCCGGGCTTGTCCTCCACCAATGCGACGATAGTGTGTTTCATGCCTTCACCCTCGCTCTGGGCTTGCGCTCGGGAGCGCGCTCAACCTTGGGCTGGTCGATAGTCTCCGCCAGGCTGGCGCCCGGCGGGACCATGGGGTAGACGTTCTCCTGCTCCTCCACCTCGAAGTCGATGACGACCGGTCCGGGGTGGCTGAGGGCCTTCTCGATGGCCGGCACCACCTGGACCTTGTCTGTCACCCGGAGGCCGGCGACACCAAAGGCTTCCGCCAGCTTGACGAAGTCAGGCGAGAAGAGGTGCGTGGCCACCAGCCTGTTGTCGTAGAACATGGTCTGCCACTGGCGCACCATCCCCAGGTAGGAGTTGTGGTAGACGGCGAACTTGATGGGCAGCTCGTACTCTACGATGGTGGCCAACTGCTGCACGGTCATGAGGAAGCCGCCATCGCCGCAGAACGCCCACACGGTGTCTTTGGGGTGGGCGAACTGTACGCCCATGGCGGCGGGGATCTCGAAACCCATGGTGCCTAGCCCGCCGGAGGTGACGAAGGAGGCGGGCCGATCGCTCCAGAAGAACTGGGCTGCCCACATCTGGTGCTGCCCTACCCCGGTCACGTAGTAGGCGTCACTCCCGGTAATCTCGTAGATCTTCTTTGTGACGTACTGCGGGAGCAGACTGTCCGTTTCCGGGATAGCGATGGAGGGATGCTCCCGCCGGATCTGCTGCAGGTGCTCGTACCACTCTTGGTGACGCTTGGGTTTGACTTGAGGGACGAGGGCGCGCAGAACGTTCTTCACGTCGCCGACGATGGGCACGGCGGTCTTCACGTTCTTGCCGATCTCGGCGGGGTCGATGTCGATGTGGATGATGCGGGCGTCGGGGGCGAAGTCCTTGAGACGCCCGGTCACCCGGTCATCGAACCGGCAGCCCACGCCGATGAGCAGGTCGCACTCGGTGAGCGCCATGTTGTTCCAGTACATGCCGTGCATGCCCGGCATGCCGAAGTTCAACTCATGGGAGCCGGGAAGGCTGCCCAAGCCCAGTAGCGTGCTGACGACAGGGATGTGTGCCTTCTCGGCCAGCTCCTTCAGCTCGTCGAAGGCGCGGGAGATAATCACTCCGTGCCCCGCCATTATGAGGGGGCGCTCCGCCTCCGCTATGAGCTGGGCGGCTCTCTTGATCTGGGTGGGGTGGCCCTTCAGGGTGGGGCGGTAGCTGCTGAGGTCCACCTTCTCCGGGTATACGAACTCTGTCTCCTGCTGCATGACGTCGCGGGGGAGGTCGATGAGCACCGGGCCCGGGCGGCCCGTGCCCGCGATGTGGAACGCCTCCCTTACCGTTCGGGCCACGTCATCGACATCTAGCACCAGGGCGTTGTGCTTGGTGATGGGGAGGGTAATGCCGGTGATATCCGCCTCCTGGAAGCCGTCCCGCCCGATGAGCCAGGTCACGACCTCACCGGTGATGGCTACCATCGGCACGGAATCCATCCAGGCGTTGGCGATGCCCGTTACCAGGTTGGTGGCCCCTGGCCCGGAGGTGGCGAAGCAGACACCTACCTTGCCGGTGACGCGGGCGTAGGCGTCGGCGGCGTGGGCGGCGCCCTGCTCGTGGCGCACCAGGATGTGCTTGAGCTGGGGGTAGGACGATAGGTTGTCGTAGAGCGGGATGGTCGATCCGCCGGGATATCCGAAGATATGCTCTACCCCCTCTCGCACGAGGCACTCCAGAACGATCTGTGCCCCTGTCTTCTTCATTTCATGACCCCCTACTATGCTGGAAGCTACTCCGATAGTGCGGAGTGGCTGCTGCTCTGTCCAGGCCTGCTGCTGATCGGTCCCCTTGCTGGCCCGCGGCGGGCTGGGCCGGGGACCTCATAGAGAAGAGAGGACCAGTCCCAAGAGTGGTCCCTCTGGGGAGAGGGATACGGCGCGGTCTCGGCGCGCGCGTGGGCACCAGCCAGCGCCCGGTGCCGAGACCGGTGTTGCCTCCAGTAGCAATCCTCTGGCGAAGGGCATCGCCTGCATGAGCGTGTCGTCGCTCCCCGATCAAAAAAGCCCGCCCCCAAAGGGATCCCGCAGGGGCGGGACGGTACCACCCTTCTTCCCCGGGGACCGGGCGCCCGAACGGCACCCGCCTCGGGACACTCCAAGCGTGCTAACGGTCGCTACCCGTCCGGACCTACTGCCATCGCTTCAGCCCGGAGGCTCGGGGACGAGTTCGGGAACCTCCGCTGCCGGAATTCCACCGCTCTTCCGGCTCTCTGTGGCGAGGGGTATCCCCTACTACTTCCCTTCTTCGCCCTTACGTTTGTAATAAATGAGTATATCGGTAGGCGAGGGCAATGTCAACAAGTGATCGGCCGCCGGCGGCAGCCGCACGTTCCGCGACGCCGGGGCAGGGCGCCGAGAGCAGCGGCTTCGGCAACACTAGGCACGGAGCGGCCGGCTGTCAGATCCTCTCGCCGCTGCGATGATCCCTCCGCCGAGCACCTCGTCGCCGCGATAGAACACGGCCGCCTGCCCCGGGGTGACGGCCCGCTGCGGTCGCTCGAATCGCACGAGGGCCGTGCCGCCCGTCGCGCGCACCAGCGCCGGGCTGGCCCTGCTGCGATAGCGGATCTTGACCTGAGCCTCCAACTCCGGCGAGGGAGGCGTTCCCGCCACCCACCGTACGTCCTCGGCGAGAAGGGTGGTGGTAAGAAGGTCCTCGCCGTGGCCGATGCTGACCACGTTGCGCACCGGGTCGACGGCGGTCACGAAACGCGGCTCGCCCAGAGCCACGCCCAGCCCCCGGCGCTGTCCCACGGTGAAGCCGGCGATCCCCCTGTGTCGGCCCACCACGCGGCCGTCGGCATCGATT
>CAZFGZ010000101.1:0-7625 GCA_964518585.1 uncultured Dehalococcoidia bacterium
ATCGCCTCCCCTACGACCGCCGCTGCATGCACGAGGTGGTCTTCTCGGGCTCCCGACAGAAGGCGAAGGGGGTGCGGACGCTGGACATTGCCAAGCGGCTGATCGACTACGGCTTCCACCCGCCAACGATCTACTTCCCGCTCATCGTGGACGAGGCGTTGATGATCGAGCCCACGGAGTCGGAGTCGAAGGAGACGCTGGACGCCTTCTGCGAGGCGATGCTGGCCATCGCCAGGGAGGCCGAGGAGGAGCCGGAGCTGGCGCGCTCGGCGCCGCACGAGACGCCGGTGCGTCGCCTGGACGAGGCGACCGCGGCCCGCAGGCCGGTTCTGCGCTGGCGACGGGAGGAGGCAAAGAGGGCATGAGGCCGCTGCTGATGCCCTCGGCGGCGTCAGCGCTGCTCCTCGTCGCTGCGGTCCTTCTCGCCGCGTGCAGCGGTGGCCACAACAACCCGGCAGCCCCCACGCCGACCTCCTGGGTGAGCGACGTCATCCCCGCGTACCAGCCTGCCCCCTCGCCTACGGGGAAGGCCGTGCCCACGCCTGTTACCACCCCAGCGGTACCGCCCGCCGAGCAGATCCAGTTGCCCGAGGGCTTCGTGGCCTTCGTGGTGGCCGAGGGCATCGACCGCCCCTCGTCCATCGCGATCGATGAGGAGGGGCGGCTGTTCGTGGCCCAGACCGACGGGCCCGTGCTGCGGCTGGAGGACCTCAACGGTGACGGCGTGTACGAGAATCTCGTCGAGTACATAGGCGGCTTCCAGGTGGTGAGCGGCCTGGCGTTCTCGCCGCAGGGCGAGCTGTACGTGTCCAGCCGGGGGTTCGTCAGCGTGGTCCACGACCTCGACGGCGACGGCCAGGGCGACCGGGTAGAGGACATCGTCAGCGGCCTGCCCAACTACCGGCATCAGAACAACGGCCTCACGTTCGGTCCCGACGGGAAGCTGTACATCACGAACGGCTCCACCTGCGACGACTGCGTGGAGGCGGACCCGCGCTCGGGCACGATCCTCCAGGCGAACCCGGACGGGAGCGAGCTGCGGGTCTACGCCCGGGGCCTCCGCAACGCGTACGACCTGGTGTTCACGCCCGACGGCCAGCTCTGGGCCACCGATAACGGCTGCGACCTCCCCTGCGCCACGGTGGACGAGTTCAACCTGATCATCGAGGGCGCCGACTACGGCTGGCCCTACTCGCCGACCTGCGACGCTCTCAACCCGCGGGAGGGGGCAAGGCCGCCCACCGTCGACATGGGTCTGCACACCTCCGCCGACGGCATCGACTACTACGAGAGCGGTTCCTTTCCAGAGGAGTACTGGGGCGATTTCTTCGTGGCGGAGTTCGGCCAGTTCAGCCCGCTGGTGGGCGATCCGAGCCTGGGCAGGAAGGTGGTGCGGGTGAGGCACAGCGGGTCCTCTTATGAGGTGCTGGACTTCGCGCTGGGCTTTCTGAGCCCGCTCGACGTGCTCGTGGATCGGGACGGCAGCCTGCTGGTGGTGGACTGGGCGACGGACCAGCTCTATCGCATCGTGTACACGGGGGGCTAGCAGGCTGGGGACAAAACCAAGTGGGCCGCTTGTGGTTCGACAGGCTCACCACGAGCGGAATCTGAGAATCGCTCGCCCTGAGCCTGTCGAAGGGCCTGAGCCTTCAGCCCAAGTTCAGGCCGAGGGCGCGTAGAAGGGCGAGCGGCGACTCCTTCAGCGGGCGGCTAGGGCTGCAGGCGCGGCACGGTCAGGTGGCCGTAGGGCAGGACGCAGATGGCGGGCTCTTGGCCGTCGTGGTCCGCCCGGTGGGACTCGCGCAGGCGCTCGACGGTCTTAGCCACGTTACGGCAGTAGTGGAGGTGGGCCGACTCGACGGTCTTGCGGGACATGCTGGAGTAGAGGTAGACGTCGGCCCGCTGCTGGACCATGGCCTGGCACTGCACGCCCCACTGGTCATAGACGGCGAAGCCGGGCGAGTGGAGCTTGTCGAGGAGGGCCTTCGGCGAGCTCTCGCTGTGGAGGAGCTCCACGTACTCGCCGCGGCCTAAGCCCTCGCTGCACTCGGCTGCGAGGATGATCGTGCCGCCATCCTTGACGGCGAGGGCGGCGGCGGCCATCCCCTTGACCGACTGGTAGAGGTTGATGTCGGCGGGGTGGCCGATGTTGGTGGCCACCACGATGTCAAAGGGGTGGGGGATAGGGCACAGGGCCTGGCGGGTGGCCTGGGCCATGCCCGCTTCGTGGGCGATGATCATCTCGCCGGCGAAGATGCCGGTGATCTCCTTGGCTTCGTTGAGGGTTACGTTGAGGGAGAAGGTGGGATCGGTCGCGAGAGCGACCTCGCGCGCCTCCTCGAAGATGGGGTTGCCCTCGGCCTGGCAGTAGGTGGCGTTGGGGTGGCTGAGCATGCCGGCCGCGTGGTTGCTCATGACGAGGTCGGCCCCGGCGATGCCCGGCAGGACGGCCTTGCCGCCGCCGGAGTAGCCGGCGAAGATGTGCGGCTCGACGAAGCCGGTGAGGATCTTCACGCCGGCCTCCGCGTAGTGCCGGTTGAGCCATACCTCAGCGCCACGGGAGGTGGCGGTCAGACGGGAGAGGGTGCTGGGGTCGCGGGCGTCGTGGCTGATCACGCGGTAGGAGGCGCAGATCTCCGGCCCCAGCATCGTGTCCAGCTCCTCAGGCGTGGCCGCCCGGTGCATCCCCGTGGCTATGACGATGACCACGCGCTCCCTGGGCACGCCCGCGCTGTCCAGGGTGCCCAGCACGGGCGGGAGCAGAACGCGGTAGGGCACGGGCCGGGTGATGTCGCTGACGACGATGGCGACGGAGTCCTCCGCACGCACGAGCTCCCTCAGGGGCGGCGAGGCGAGCGGCTTCTGGAGGGCGCGTCGAACCGCGTTCTGCGGGTCGAATAGGGGCGGGGTGTGCTGGGGTGTCAGGACCGTCGCGTGGTCAGGCAACTCCACGTCGAGGCCCTGCTTGCCGTAGGCTAGGTGTACCTTCATGAGGCTCGACTGCGGCGCCCCCATGCTAAGGTTGCGACCAGACTTGTGTCAACACGGGGCTCTTCCCCATTGCCCCTGGGCGGGCCCGGGCAATATGCTAGCGGGCGGGACAGGCCCGGCGGCGATTTCGACGGCGGTTTGAGGTGAATGCCCTTCAAGCCCTCGTGCTAGGCGTTATCCAGGGGCTGACGGAGTTCCTGCCGATCTCCTCGTCCGGGCATCTGATCGCGGTGCCGTACTTGCTCGGATGGGAGGAGCACGAGCTGGCCTTCGACGTGGCCCTGCACGCGGGGACCTTCGTCGCCGTGCTGGCCTACTTTCGCCGCGACTGGGTGCGCTTCTTCCGCTCCCTGCTGAGCGACGCCCGCGAGCACGGGGCGTCAGTGGCGCGCTTCGGGCGAGACTCGCAGCTGTTGCTCCTACTGGCGCTGGGGTCGGTGCCGGCGGGTGTGGTGGGCCTCGTCTTCGGCGACGCGATCGAGGAGAAGGCGCGAGGGGTGGCGCTGGTCGCCTGCATGCTGATCGCCGTGGGCATCGTCATGTGGGTCGCGGAGGTGGTGGGGCGGCGGAGCGAGGGTCTGGAGAGCGTGGGCCTGGGCCGCTCGCTGCTGATCGGCGGGGCGCAGGCCGTGGCGCTCATCCCGGGAACATCGCGCGCGGGGATCACCATCTCGGCGGGTCTGTTCACGGGGATGACACGGGAGGCGGCGGCGCGTTTCTCCTTCCTGCTGGCGACGCCGGCCATCGCGGGGGCGGCGCTGGTGAAAGGGAGAGACCTCTTCTCGGAGTCGTCGGATGTCGGGGCGCTGCCGCTGGTGGTGGGGGTGCTGAGCTCGGCGGTGGTGGGCTTTGCGGCGATCTGGTTCCTGCTGCGCTTCCTGCAGTCCAACTCGCTGCGGGTCTTCGTCGCCTACCGTCTGGCGTTTGGGCTGGCGGTGCTGCTGGTCCTGCTGGTGCGGTAGGGGGAGGACGCGTCTCGCCTCCCTCAGGAGCCAGGGTTTCGGCTAGAATGGCTCTGCCTCGGTGCACACGTAACAGCGGGCGGAAGGAGATTGCTGCCTATGGTGCTGGAACGACTGGAACTGAAGGACAAGGTGGCTGTGGTTACGGGGGCCGGCAGGGGGCTGGGGAAGCAGATGAGCCTGGCGCTGGCGAAGGCCGGCGCGCACATCGTGGCGGCGGCGCGCACGCGCGAGCAGATCGAGGGGACGGCGGGGGAGGTGCGGGAGCTGGGCAGGCGGGCGATCGCCGTGCCGACGGATGTCGCGGAGTCCGGGCAGTGTGACGGGCTGATCGAGCGCTGCCTGCGGGAGTTCGGGCGCATCGACGTCATGCTCTCGAACGCGGGCATCGGCGACGCGCGGGGCCAGGGCCTCGGGCTGTGGGACATCACGGACGAGGACTGGCGCTACGACATCGACGTGAACCTGTCCAGCGCCTTCTACTGCGCGCGGGCGGCCTCCCGGCCGATGGTGGAGCAGGGCGGCGGGGTCATCATCAACGTGGCGTCGGGGACAGGCCTGCGCGGGAACCAGACGGGGTACGTCTACTCGGCGTCGAAGGCGGGGGTCATCGCGCTCACCAAGTCGCTGGCGGTCATCCTGGTCGGGCACAAGATCAGGGTGAACTGCATCGTGCCCGGCTTCGTGGCCCAGAAGCCGCCCGCGAGCCAGGAGGAGGCCGACTTCGTGAAGGAGCGGGGGCGCTTCATGCCCGTCGGCCGTCTGGGGGAGGCGTGGGAGCTGGGGGCGCTGGCGGTCTTCCTGGCCTCGGATGCGTCCAGCTATGTCACCGGCCAGGGCTTCATCATCGACGGGGGCGGCCTGGCGGGCGGCTACGCGCCCGTGGGGTTCGCTCCGGAGGTGGCGCTGTCATGAACTGGGAACACGCCAAGCTCGGGCCTGAGGCCTTCGATCTGAGCGGGAGGCGCGCGCTGGTGATGGGGGCGGGCTGCAGCGCCGGGAGGGCCATCGCGCTGGCGCTGGCGGAGGCGGGGGCGGACGTGGCCGTCTCCTCGACCGGCGAGGCCGACGATGAGGTCAGGGCCGTCGAGAGGACGGCGCGGGAGATCGGGGGGATGGGGCGCCGGAGCTTCGGCCAGGCGGTGGACGCCACGCGGGGAAGGGGCGTGCGGGCGCTGGTGCGCCGGGTGGCCGGAGAACTGGGCGGCCTGGACATCCTGGTGAGCGCCCCCGGGCTGTTCCTGGGGAAGCCCGCGCACAGGGTCACGGACCGCGAGTGGAGGAAGGTGCTGAACGTCAACCTCAGCGCCACGTTCTACGCCTGCCGCGCGGCGGGCCGGGAGATGCTGAGACACGGGTACGGGCGGATCATCAACGTGACCTCCGGCCTGGGCGAGAGGGGGCTGGCGAACGCCGCGGCCTACTGCGCCGCCCACGGCGGGGTCATCAACCTGACGCGGGCGCTGGCCCAGGAGTGGGGAGCGCACGGGATCACCGTGAACGGCATCGCGCCGGCGTGGATGGAGGACACGCCGGGGCTGGGCGACCCGCGGCCGGAGGCGAATCGAACGGTGCGCTACATCCCGATGCGGCGGGCAGGGCGTCCCGATGAGGTGGGGCCGCTGGCGGTATGGCTTGCCTCGGACGCCTCGGGGTACGTGACGGGCCAGGTCCTGTTCGTGGACGGCGGGCTGCTGTGCCACCTGTGAGGGGCGGGCTTCCGGACCTCTAGTCGCGGGCGCCGCCGCGTGTGAAGCGGCGGTCCTCGGCCCAGTAGCGGCCAAACTTGAGGGCGCGAACGAGCTCGTCCTCGCTGCGCAGGCCGTCCTCGAACACCGTGCAGCAGTAGCCGATCTCGATGGTGATGTGGGCGTCGCTGCCGCCGGTGGCGCCGAGCCCGGCGCGCCGGCTGACCTCCCGGGTGAACTCGACGTCGGCGGGGGTAGCCTGGCCGTTGGCGACCTCGAGGGCCTCTACCAGCTTGAGCATGGGGCGGCTCAGGGCCTTCTCCACGGTGAGGTCAGGATCGAGGGGGCCCACCCAGGGCCTGGGTGAGAGATCCTGGCGGAAGGGGTGGGCCCAGACCATCACCCCGCCGCACTCCAGCACGTAGTCGCGGATCTGACGGCCGGTGATGAGGCGCTTGGGGATGCTCTCGACGCCGAAGACGAGGATGTCGCCGAACTCGCAGGCCGCCTCCATGCCGCCGAAGACGGGGAAGCGGTGGCGACGGGAGAGCTCGGGGGCGAGGGGCGTCCGCTGTTTGCCGTGCTCGGTGATGCAGACGCCGTCCAGGCCGCGCGCGCGGGCGATCTCTACGAGCTCGTCGGGCTGAATGAGGGCGTCGGAGGAGCCGTGGGCGGTGTGGACGTGCAGGTCGATCTTCATGGCTGGACGCGGGCGCGATCATAGCATCTGAAGTCGAAACGGGACAAGGACCGGGGCGCGGGCGGGCTCAGGCGTTCGCGGGGATCTCCACCTCACGGCCCTCGGCGGCGGAGCGATAGACGGCATCGACGAGCACGTGCGCCCGCACGGCCACCTCGAAGCCGGGGAAGGGGGCGCGCCCTTCCTCCAGGGCCCTGAGGAAGAAGTAGTCCTCCATGGCGTAGCCGGCGACCGCCGCCTGATAGACCTCCTCCGATACACCGGCCATTTCGCGATAGCGGCGCTGGACCTCCTCGGCCGTCAGCACGACGGGGCCGCCGCTGGCGGAGGTCTCGTAGCGGAGGGGGCCGAAGAAGTCGTTGTCGGTCGCGAAGTAGCCGTTCTCGAAGAAGATCTCGATGAGGCGGGTGGAGGCGCGGCCGGGGACGTTGTGCCAGAGGGACAGGAGCTGGCCGGTGCAGCCGTTCTCGAAGCGGAGCGAGACCGAGGCCAGGTCCTCGACCTCCGGGTGCCCGGCGAAGTTGCGGGTGACGGCGCGCAGGCCGGCTACCTCGCCTACCAGCCAGCGCAGGAGGTCGAGGTCGTGGATGCTGTGCTCGATGAGGGTGCCGCCGCCGCTCATCTCGTGGTCTTTGCGCCAGGTGCTCCCAGAGAGGCCGCGGATGGGGAAGAACTGGTCGTCGCGGAAGAGCACGGCCATGGGGCGACCCAGATCGGGGTCATTCATGAGCTGCTTCATGACGTTGAAGATGGGCGCGTAGCGCAGGACCAGGCCCACCTGGTGGCGGACGCCCGCCGCCGCTACCGCCTCGTGCATGGCGCGGGCATCGGCGAGGTTGCGGGCTAGGGGCTTCTCGCAGAAGACGCTCTTGCCGGCGGCGGCCGCCTTCAGCACGAGCTCGCTGTGGAAGCGGGTGGGGGTGCAGACGTAGATAGTATCGATCTCGTCAGAGGCGATGAGCTCGTCGGGGTCGGTGGTGGAGAGGGCGAGGCCGGCCGAGTCGGCGAACTGGCGGGCCCGGTCTCCGTCCACGTCGCAGACGCCGACGTAGCGGGCCCTGACGAGGCCCCCACGCTCGAGGCGCGAGAGAGCGGCGGCGTGCAGGCGGCCGATGAACCCGGCGCCGATGATGCCTACGCGCGGTTCAGCCACAGACATCTCCTCTCCCGCGGCGCCGATGACGCCTGCCGCCGGCCCAGCCACGTCGCACGCCGCCTCCGGCGGCGGCTCGCGGCCTCAATGTTCGAATATGGGGGGACAGCCCCCAGGCCCCCCGACCGGCG